>NZ_JBSFHV010000018.1:0-193191 GCF_053597235.1 Streptomyces sp. NPDC001493 | reverse complement strand
GGTACTGCAGGGGGGACCCTGTGGGAGAGTAGGACGCCGCCGAACAATTTTTCCGGGAGACCCCCGTGCCTTTGGGCACGGGGGTTTTCTGCGTTTCAGGGTGGTTTTCCGACCCCTGCTGCACCTGCGCACGGTGGCTGACGGTAGGGTCAGGGGGCATCATTGGCACATTTCTTCGCACAGGAGGCCCCCGGGTGGAGGTCCAGGAGACTCGGGTTCAGACGGACCGGGTCCTCACCATCCCCAACATCCTCAGCATGGCTCGCCTTGTCGGGGTACCGCTTTTCCTGTGGCTGATCCTTCGCCCGGTGTTCGGCGGCCCACAGAGCGACGGCTGGGCGCTGCTGGTACTCGCGTTGAGCGGTATCAGCGACTACCTCGACGGCAAGCTCGCCCGCCGGTGGAATCAGATCAGCAACCTCGGGCGGCTGCTGGACCCGGCAGCGGACCGGCTCTATATCCTTTCCACCCTCGTCGGGCTCACCTGGCGCGAGATCCTGCCGATCTGGCTCACGGCCGCGCTCGTCGCACGGGAGTTGATGCTCCTGGTGATGGTCGGCATCCTCCGCCGGCACGGTTATCCGCCGCCGCAGGTGAACTTCCTCGGGAAAGCTGCAACGTTCAACTTGATGTACGCCTTCCCCTTGTTGCTGCTCAGCGACGGAAGTGGTTGGCTTGAAACGTTGGCCGCAGTTTTCGGATGGGCGTTCGCCGGGTGGGGTACAACTCTGTATTGGTGGGCAGGACTCCTCTACGTGGTTCAGGTCCGCCGGCTGGTGAAGGCGGACGCAACAGCCGATTGAGCTCGTTGAAGCGGTGCCGTGCAGTGTGGCCGGACCGCGGCAGATGTCTCTCGACGCCGCCCGACGGGCCGAGTCGGCTTAACCGTCGTCTCTAGGAGGACGTTTCCGACATGAAGGCCGTCGTGATGGCTGGCGGCGAGGGCACACGCCTTCGCCCTATGACCTCGAGCATGCCCAAGCCGCTCCTCCCCGTGGCCAACCGGCCGATCATGGAGCATGTGCTCCGACTGCTGAAGCGGCACGGACTCAATGAGACCGTGGTGACCGTCCAGTTCCTGGCTTCTCTCGTCAAGAACTACTTCGGGGACGGGGAAGAGCTCGGAATGGAGCTCACCTATGCCAATGAGGAGAAGCCGCTCGGCACCGCGGGAAGCGTGAAGAACGCCGAGGAGGCGTTGAAGGACGACACCTTCCTCGTCATTTCCGGCGACGCGCTGACCGACTTCGACCTCACCGACCTCATCGCCTTCCACAAGGAGAAGGGCGGACTGGTCACGGTCTGCCTGACACGGGTCCCCAATCCTCTGGAATTCGGGATCACGATCGTGGACGAGCAGGGCCAGGTCGAGCGGTTCCTGGAGAAGCCCACCTGGGGTCAGGTGTTCTCGGACACCGTCAACACGGGTATTTACGTGATGGAGCCCGAGGTCTTCGACTACGTCCAGGCCGACACCTCCGTCGACTGGTCCGGCGACGTCTTCCCGCAGCTCATGAAGGAGGGCAAGCCGATCTACGGCTATGTCGCCGAGGGCTACTGGGAGGACGTGGGCACGCACGAAAGCTATGTGAAGGCCCAGGCCGACGTGCTGGAGCGCAAGGTCGACGTCGAACTCGACGGCTTCGAGATCGCCCCCGGAGTCTGGGTGGCGGAAGGCGCGGAGGTCCACCCCGACGCGACCCTCCGCGGCCCGCTCTACATCGGTGACTACGCCAAGATCGAGGCGGACGTCGAAATCCGGGAGCACACGGTCATCGGGTCGAACGTGGTGGTCAAGTCCGGTGCTTTCCTGCACCGGGCCGTGGTCCACGACAATGTCTTCATCGGCTCCCACAGCAATCTGCGGGGCTGTGTGATCGGCAAGAACACCGACGTCATGCGTGCCGCGCGCATCGAGGACGGCGCCGTCATCGGCGACGAATGCCTCGTCGGAGAAGAATCGATCATCCAGGGGAATGTGCGGGTCTACCCCTTCAAGACCATCGAGGCCGGCGCCTTCGTCAACACTTCGGTGATCTGGGAGTCGCGCGGGCAGGCGCACCTTTTCGGCGCCCGGGGCGTCTCCGGAATCCTGAACGTCGAGATCACCCCGGAACTCGCGGTCCGGCTCGCCGGGGCCTACGCGACCACCCTCAAGAAGGGGTCGACCGTCACCACGGCGCGCGACCACTCCCGCGGTGCGCGAGCGCTGAAACGCGCGGTCATCTCCGCGCTTCAGGCGAGCGCGATCGACGTACGCGACCTGGAGAACGTACCGCTGCCCGTGGCCCGTCAGCAGACGGCCCGCGGAAGCGCCGGCGGCATCATGATCAGAACGTCTCCCGGTGTCCCCGACTCCGTCGACATCATGTTCTTCGACGAGCGCGGTGCCGATCTCTCGCAGGCCCAGCAGCGGAAGCTGGACAGGGTCTACGCCCGCCAGGAGTACCGCAGGGCCTTCCCCGGCGAGATCGGGGACCTGCACTTCCCTTCGAGCGTCTTCGACTCGTACACGGGCTCCCTGCTCCGCAACGTCGATACGACCGGTATCGCCGAATCGGGTCTGAAGGTCGTCGTGGACGCCTCCAACGGCAGTGCGGGGCTCGTCCTGCCCAGCCTCCTCGGACGGCTCGGCGTGGACTCGCTCACCATCAACCCGGGACTCGACGAGTCGCGGCCCACCGAGTCCGCCGAGACCCGGCGCGCCGGGCTGGTCCGGCTCGGCGAGATCGTCTCGTCGGCGCGCGCCGCCTTCGGCGTACGGTTCGACCCGGTCGGTGAGCGGCTCTCCCTCGTCGACGAGCGGGGCAGGATCATCGAGGACGACCGGGCGCTGCTGGTCATGCTCGACCTGGTGGCCGCCGAGCGACGGAGCGGGCGTGTGGCGCTGCCGGTGACCACCACGCGGGTCGCCGAACAGGTTGCCGCGTACCACGGCACGCAGGTGGAGTGGACGACTACCTCGCCGGACGACCTGACGCGGGTCGGCCGTGAGGAGAGCACGATCTTCGGCGGCGACGGGCGCGGCGGATTCATCGTCCCCGAGTTCAGCAGCGTCTTCGACGGATCGGCCGCCTTCGTCCGGCTCATCGGGCTGATCGCCCGCACCCAGCTCACCCTGAGCCAGATCGACGACCGCATCCCGCGCGCCCATGTGCTCCGCCGCGACCTGGCCACCCCCTGGGCGGTCAAGGGACTCGTGATGCGCCGCGTCGTCGAAGCCGCGGGCGACCGGGACGTGGACACCACCGACGGGGTCCGCGTCGTCGAGGCGGACGGCCGCTGGGTCATGGTCCTGCCCGACCCGGCCGAGGCCGTCACCCACCTGTGGGCCGAGGGCCCCGACGACGCCTCCGCCCAGTTGCTCCTGGACGAGTGGGCCGCGGTCGTCGACAGCGCCGGGGACTGACCCCCGCCGCACACCCGTCTCCGGGGAGCCGTCGTACACCGGCGGCTCCCCGGACCCGTGTGGTCAGGCCCATTCGGCGGTAGCCGGGGTGACGTGCGACGATGTGCGGCATGCCGCAGCCGCCCCCCGAACGGAGTAGTTCCGCTCCGCCCGCCCGCCCAGACGCCTCCATGTCGTTGCTGACCCAGGTGATGGACCACAGCCTGGACGAGGGGTACGCCGAGGCCGCGGCGCGCCGCGAGGCCGGCGGGACCGCGGGAGTGCCCCGCAGACTGCGGGCCAAGCTGGGACTCGCCGCCGGACTCGTGCTCATCGCGCTCGTCGTCACCCTCGGTGCCGCACAGGCCAGGGTGTCCGCCCCGGTGGTGGCCAAGGAACGCCAGGAACTCATCGACCGCATCGACGGCGAGACCCACGCGGCCGACTCCCTCGAATCCGAGGTGGAGAAGCTCCGCACGGATGTCGGGGAGCGGCAGCGCGCGGCCCTTCTCCAGCACGGCGGGGACCAGGGCGAGCTGGTCGCCCTGCTCTCGGGGGCCACCCCCGTCGAGGGCCCCGGGGTGAAACTCGTCGTGGACGACGCCGACGAGACCGACCAGGGCACCGACGGACCGCGCGGCACCAGCGGGTTCGCGGACACCGGCAGGGTGCGGGACCGGGACATGCAGCGGGTCGTCAACGGCCTCTGGGAGTCCGGCGCGGAGGCCGTCGCCATCAACGGGCAGCGGCTGACCGCACTTTCGGCGATCCGCGCTGCGGGAGACGCCATACTGGTCGACAACAGGCCCCTCGTGCCGCCCTATACGGTGCTCGCGGTGGGGAACGGGAAGAAGCTGGCCGCGACGTTCCGGTCCAGTGCGGACGGCCAGTACCTCCAGGCCCTGCACGACGGCTTCGACATCCGGACCAGCCTGTCCGACCAGAAGACGGTACGGCTCCCGGCCGCGCCGAGCCTGATCGTACGCACAGCAGAACCGAAGGCCGCAGACACCGGCAGTGGTGCGGCAGACACAGGGAAGGGCACATCGTGATCGCCGTACTGGGCCTCGTCGTGGGAGTCGTGGTCGGACTGTTCGTCCGGCCCGAGGTACCGGCGGTGGTCGAGCCCTACCTCCCGATCGCCGTGGTGGCCGCGCTCGACGCCGTCTTCGGTGGACTGCGCGCCATGCTGGACGGGATCTTCGTCGACAAGGTCTTCGTCGTGTCGTTCCTGTCCAATGTCGTGGTGGCCGCGCTCATCGTGTTCCTCGGTGACAAGCTCGGTGTGGGCGCGCAGTTGTCGACCGGCGTGGTCGTCGTGCTCGGTATCCGGATCTTCTCCAACGCCGCCGCCATCCGCCGGCACGTCTTCCGGGCCTGACGCCGATGAACGACGAAGAGACGCCCCGGGAAGAGGCGACCGACGGCCCGGCTCCGGAGACGGCTGCCGCACGCCCCCCGGAGAAGAACGACCTGAGCGGACGTCAGCGGCTGCGTGCCGGGCTCTGGCCGCCCCGGGTCACCCGTGCCCAACTCATCGTGGCGCTGCTGCTGTTCGTGCTGGGACTGGGCCTGGCGATCCAGGTGCGGTCCAACAACGACGACAGCGCGCTGCGCGGCGCCCGCCAGGAGGACCTGGTCCGCATCCTCGACGAGGTCGACGACCGGACCCAGCGGCTCGAGGACGAGAAGCAGCGTCTCGACGCCCAGCGGACGGAGCTCGAGAACAGTTCCGACCAGGCGGAGGAGGCGCGCAAGCAGACGCTGGAGAAGGAGCGGCAACTGGGTATCCTCGCGGGTACCGTCGCGGCCCACGGACCGGGAATCACGCTCACCGTCGACGACCCGACCAAGTCGGTCGCCCCCGACATGCTGCTGGACGCGGTCCAGGAGCTCCGTGCGGCGGGCGCCGAGGCCATCGAGGTCAACGGGGTGCGCGTGGTCGCCAGTACGTACTTCTCCGGGGACGCCGGGTCGGTGAAGGTCGACGGCCGTGCGGTACAGGCGCCGTACGCCTTCGAGGTGATCGGCAGGCCCGAGGATCTGGAGCCGGCGCTCAACATCCCGGGCGGGGTGGTCCAGACACTGGAGAAGGAGCAGGCGACGGCGGTGGTGGAACGGGCCGACGACATTGCGGTGGACGCCTTGCGACCTGCGAAGCAGCCTGACTACGCTCGGTCGTCGTCGTAGTGGTCCACCGGCGGGGTAAGGCCCTCGGCAACTCCAAGCAGGTGTGCGGGGTTACGGGGGGTCGCCGCACCGTATCCATGGTGCGTGGTGGAAACTGTCGGGTGGATACGGACGTTGTGAGAATGTCCGGGTCGGCAGGTGTGTTCAGTCAGGGTTCGTCCTGCCCCACGGGCGGGTCTATGTCGGTCAAGGGGAATCGCCCGTGAAGTTTTTTGCGAAGTTGTTCGGAAAGAGCGCACGCGAGGACAGCAACAGTGCTGCCCGCCATCGCGCGCCGCGGCACGGCCAGGACGAGGAGCAGGGCGGCGACCGTCCCCTCTTCCGCGACGAGTTGTCCGCCCAGGGCGGCGGCTCCGGAGCGCAGGCGGGTGCCTCCGGCATAGGTTCCGGTGACTCCGGGCCGAGCACCGGATTCCACCCCGCCCCGGCGGGCTCCGGCGTGGCGCTCTGCGCGAGGTGCGGCCACCGGAATCCGGCGACGAGCCGGTTCTGCTCCAACTGCGGCGCGCCGCTGAAGGGCGGAATCCCCGAGCGCGCCTCCGAGACCACGTCGACGATCTCGATCTCCGGACTGGAGGCGTACGACGCCGAGGCCACCGGCCAGACCATGCTGCCGTCGCTCTCTCCCGAGGCGCAGGCGGCCGTGGACGCGCTGCCCGCGGGGAGCGCGCTCCTGGTGGTCCGCCGCGGTCCGAACTCGGGCAGCCGCTTCCTGCTGGACGGCGACCTGACGACGGCCGGCCGTCACCCGCAGAGCGACATCTTCCTGGACGACGTGACCGTGTCGCGGCGTCATGTGGAGTTCCGCCGGGCCGCGGACGGTAGCTTCACCGTGGGAGACGTCGGCAGCCTGAACGGCACCTACGTCAACCGTGAGCGCATCGACTCCGTCGCGCTGACCAATGGTGACGAGGTCCAGATCGGTAAGTACCGGCTGGTCTTCTACGCGAGCCAGCGGAGCGTGTGACCCTGCCCCGGACCACCACGTCCGGGGGAACCCCAGGAAGGCCCATGCTGCGAACATCCCAGGGCGGTGCCGGGAACGGCACCGCCGCCGTGGACCGGCGTGCGATGAGCATCGGCGCGGTACTCTCCCAGCTCCGCGAGGAGTTTCCGGAAGTCACGATCTCGAAGATCCGCTTCCTGGAGGCGGAGGGGCTCGTCGAGCCCGAGCGGACGCCTTCCGGATACCGGAAGTTCAGTTCCGAGGACGTGGAGAAGCTCGCGCAGGTGCTGCGCATGCAGCGGGACCACTACCTCCCCCTGAAAGTCATCCGGGAGTACCTGGACGCCCTCGCCCGGGGGGAGCAGGCCGTCCTGCCCTCCCCGGGGGGCCAGAAGGACCTCGCGGACAGCTGCTGGGACGCGGCGACGGCGGGGGCTCCCACCGCGGCCCGTATCGGCCGTGCCGAGCTCCTCGCCGTCACCGGTGCGGACGAGGAGCAGCTCACCGAATGGGAGTCCTACGGCCTCATCGTGTCCGAGCCCGAGGGCGGGTACGACGCCGAAGCGGTGAACGTCGCGAAGCTCGTTTCCGACCTCGGCAGGTTCGGTCTCGAACCGCGGCATCTGCGCGCCGTGCGGGCCGCCGCCGAGCGGGAGGCCGGGTTGGTCGAGCAGGTGGTCGCGCCCCTGCGCCGGCACCGGAATCCGCAGACCAGAGCACGTGCCGAGGCCACCGCGCAGGAGCTCGCCGAGCTGTCCGTACGGCTGCACGCGGCGCTCGTGCAGACCGCCCTGCGCATGCGTTCGCACTGACCTCGGCGGAGCCCGACTACCCAAACATGGCGAGCACGTCCTAGGGTTGCTGTGTGAACGAGCTCGACGTTGTCGGTGTCCGGGTGGAAATGCCCTCCAATCAACCGATCGTTCTCCTGCGTGAAGTGGGAGGCGACCGGTACCTCCCCATCTGGATCGGTCCCGGCGAGGCCACGGCCATCGCCTTCGCCCAGCAGGGGATGGCCCCTGCCAGGCCGCTGACCCATGACCTTTTCAAGGATGTCCTCGACGCGGTCGGCCAAGAGCTCACCGAGGTCAGGATCACGGACATCCGGGACGGGATCTTCTTCGCGGAGCTGGTGTTCGCCAGCGGTGTGGAGGTGAGCGCCCGGCCGTCCGACGCCATAGCGCTGGCGCTGCGCACCGGAACGCCGATCTACGGCAGCGACGGAGTGCTCGACGACGCGGGGATCGCCATCCCGGACGAGCAGGAGGACGAGGTCGAGAAGTTCCGCGAGTTCCTCGACCAGATCTCGCCCGAGGACTTCGGTACCAACAGCCAGTAACCCGTCCGGACCGGGCGGCGGGCGCGCATTCGGGAAGCCCTTCCCGGTCCGACGTCACGGGAAACCACCCTCAGGGTGATTATCACTCGGCGTGCCGAGTGTGGCGATCGTTGACGCACCCCCGGTGACTGCCTACCTTCGAGGGGGCAGGTCAAGGACGGAGGTCGGCGTGAGAAGCAGCGGCGACGGTGCGGCGGCGGGCGGGCCGTATCCGCAGCACGGGAGTGGGGCCGACCACACCATCAGGCAACCGGTTCACCCGGTGGCCCCGGTGTCGGAAGGTGTCCCAGGGGCGAACGGCATCGGCTACCGCGGGCCGACGGCATGTGCGGCGGCCGGGATCACCTATCGGCAACTCGACTACTGGGCACGTACGGGACTGGTCGAACCGAGCGTCCGGCCCGCCTACGGCTCGGGCACCCAGCGTCTCTACAGTTTCCGCGACGTGGTGCTCCTCAAGATCGTGAAGCGCTTCCTGGACACGGGCGTCGCCCTGCAGAACATCCGCACCACGGTGCAGCACCTGCGGGCCCGGGGATTCCAGGACCTCGAACGCATGACGCTGATGAGCGACGGAGCCACCGTCTACGAGTGCTGCTCGCCCGACGAGGTCGTCAATCTGCTCCAGGGCGGCCAGGGCGTCTTCGGTATCGCCGTGGGGGTGGTGTGGCGGGACGTGGACGCGGCCCTCTCACAGCTGCACGGGGAGCGCGTGGACACGGGGGAGACCCTGATCGGCCACAACCCCACCGACGAACTCGCCCGGCGCCGCAACCGCGCCGTCTGAGACGTCACCGGCGGACGACGCCGGTGACGGACATCCTCCGAAACGCCCGGCCCCCGGCGAACGGGTGCCGGGCGGTGTCGTTGTCAGTGGCGTAGGGCACCATCGGCGGTGTGAGATCCGCGCCCACCATCCTGCACCTCGACATGGATGCGTTCTTCGCCTCCGCCGAGCAGGCCGCCAAGCCCAGCCTGCGCGGCAAGCCGGTCGTGGTGGGCGGCGTCGGCCCGCGCGGGGTCGTCGCCACCGCCTCGTACGAAGCCCGGCGCTTCGGCGTGCACTCGGCCATGCCGACCGCCCAGGCGCGCCGGCTGGCCCCGAACGCCGCCTACCTGGTGCCGCGCTTCTCCCTGTACCGCGCGGTCAGCGAGCAGGTGATGGAACTTCTGGGACGGCTCTCCCCGCTGGTCGAGCCGCTCAGCCTCGACGAGGCCTTCGTGGATCTGGAAGCCGGAGGAGCCGCCGACGACTCCGCCTCGGCCCGCGCCACCGGCGAGCGGCTGCGGGAGGCCATCCGCACGGTCACCGGACTCAGCGGGTCGGTGGGGCTCGCCGGGTCCAAGATGCTGGCGAAGATCGCCTCCGAGGAGGCGAAGCCGGACGGGCTGATGCTCATCGAGCCGGGCACCGAGCGTGAGCTCCTGGCGCCCATGCCCGTACGCACCCTGCCCGGGGTCGGTCCGGCCACCGGGGACCATCTGCGGCGCGCCGGGATGACCACCGTCCACGACCTGGCCGAGGCGGGCGAGGACGAGCTCGTACGGCTGGTGGGCAGGGCCCACGGGGTCTCGCTGTACCGGATGGCGCTCGGCCTGGACGACCGGCCCGTGGTCGCAGAACGCGACGCCAAGTCCGTCTCGGTCGAGGACACCTTCGAGGTGGACCTCCACGACCGCACCCGGGTGCGGACGGAGGTCGAGCGGCTGGCCGGCCGGTGCGTCGAGCGGCTGCGGAAGGCCGGGCGCTCCGGGCGCACCGTCGTACTCAAAGTGCGCCGGTACGACTTCTCCACCCTGACCCGCTCCGAGACCCTGCGCGGCCCCACGGACGACCCCTCGGTGGTGCGTGAGGCCGCCGCCCGCCTCCTGGAGGGGGTGGACACCACCGGAGGGGTGCGGCTGCTGGGCGTGGGCGTCACGGGCCTGGCGGACTACACGCAGGAGGACCTCTTCGCGCAGGCGGCGCAGGCGGAGCGTGCCGAGCAGGCTGCGGAGGCCGAGCGGGCGGCCGGTGAACCGGCGGCGCCGGCCCAGGGGGCGGCCGCGGGGGCGGAAGCGCCCGTCGAGGCGTCCGGCCCGCCGCCCGGGCTCCCCGGTGTACCGCCCGGCCCGCAGGGGCACCCGGCGGCCGGCGCGCCCGGGGACGAGGCCGCCGAGCTCGCCGCGCGACGCTGGTCCCCGGGCCACGACGTACGGCACGGGACGTACGGACACGGCTGGGTACAGGGCAGCGGCGTCGGCCGGGTCACCGTGCGGTTCGAGCGGCCGGGCGACCCGCCCGGCCGGGTGCGCACGTTCCGGGTGGACGACCCGGACCTCGTCCCGGCCGATCCGCTGCCGCTGGTGGCGGAGCCGGTGGACTACTCGTCCTGGCCGGCCAGCCTGCCGAAGTCCCGGTCCGGGCCCGGATCGGTCGCGGAGGAGGAGTCGAGCCCGTAATGCCGGTACAGCTGAAGCTCCTGCTCGGGCGAGAGATGCCGCCCGACACCGAAGTCCGGCGCGTCCCGGATCAGCGCGCGGTCGAACGGGACACGCAGGGTGTCCTCGACGAATTCGCTCGGCTCCAGCGGGACGAAAGCGTCCCTGCTGAACAGGCCGGTTCGGACGGCGGCCCACTCGGGGACGCCGGTTGCGTCGTCGAGGTAGACCTCGTCCACCGTGCCGATCTTGACGCCTGCGCGGTCGAATGCCTTGCGGCCGATCAGGCTGCGCGGATCGATGTCGGTCTGCACGGTGCCTCCCGCTGGTCGCGACGACTGGAGCCGGGCCGTGTCCTCGAGGTGCCGTCTGCCTCCGGCCGAACGACGCCACTTCGAAGACACAGCCGAGCAACTACTCCACAGCCACTACAGAAGTGCAGATTCCGGATATCGGCCACTCGAAGAAACGGCGAAGATCCCCGCTGGTAGGCTGGCACATGGCTGCTGACCCCGTGCGGGAGAGCCTCCGGTGTTGATTCCGGAGGCGCCGAAGGAGCAAATCCTCCCCGGAATCTCTCAGGCCCCCGTACCGCATGGACGAGGTCACTCTGGAAAGCAGGGCGGTCCCACCCGGCACGTGCCCGGTGCGGCCACCCTCACCGACGGTGAAAGCCGGTACGCCCCAGGGCGCGCCGGTGAAGCTCTCAGGTCGAGATGACAGAGGGGGAGGCCGTACGGGCAGCCGCGCCGCGGTGCCCCTCGCAGGTCGTGTCAGACCATGGAGGCCTCCATCATGACCCCCCGCCGCACCCCGCTCTCCCAGCTGGAGCAGGGCATCCCCTTCGAACAGCGCCACATCGGGCCGGACGACGAGGCCCGGGCGAAGATGCTCGCGCAGGTCGGATACGGCTCGCTCGACGAGCTCACCGCCGCCGCGGTGCCCGACGTGATCAAGAGCACCGAGGCGCTGAACCTCCCGTCGGCGCGCACCGAGGCCGAGGTACTGGCGGAGCTGCGTACGCTCGCCGACCGCAACCAGGTGGTCGCCCCGATGATCGGGCTCGGCTACTACGGCACCTTCACGCCCCCGGTCATCCTCCGCAACGTGCTGGAGAACCCCGCCTGGTACACGGCGTACACGCCGTACCAGCCGGAGATCTCGCAGGGCCGTCTGGAAGCCCTGCTCAACTTCCAGACCATGGTCGCCGAGCTCACCGGCCTGCCCACCTCCGGCGCCTCGCTGCTCGACGAGGGCACCGCGGCCGCCGAGGCCATGGCGCTCGCGCGGCGCGTCGGCAAGGTCAAGGGCGGGGTCTTCCTCGTCGACGCCGACACCCTGCCGCAGACGATCGCGGTCATCGAGACCCGCGCCGAGCCGACCGGCGTCGAGGTCGTCGTCGCCGACCTCGGCGACGGCATCCCGGCGGACGTCGCCGAGCGTGGCGTCTTCGGCGTGCTGCTCCAGTACCCGGGCGCCTCCGGGGCCGTACGGAACATCGCCCCCGTGATCGAGCGTGCCCACGAGCTCGGCGCGATCGTCACCGTCGCCGCCGACCTGCTGGCCCTCACCCTGCTCACCTCCCCCGGCGACCTCGGCGCCGACATCGCGGTCGGCACCACCCAGCGCTTCGGTGTGCCGATGGGCTTCGGCGGACCGCACGCCGGCTTCATGGCCGTCCGCGAGAAGTTCGCCCGCTCGCTCCCCGGCCGCCTGGTCGGTGTCTCGGTGGACGCGGACGGCGACAAGGCGTACCGCCTGGCCCTCCAGACCCGCGAGCAGCACATCCGCCGCGAGAAGGCCACCAGCAACATCTGCACCGCGCAGGTCCTGCTCGCCGTGATGGCCGGCATGTACGCCGTCTACCACGGCCCCGACGGGCTGCGGACGATCGCCCGGCGCACCCACCGCTACGCCGCGATCCTCGCCGACGGTCTGCGGGCCACCGGCGCCGATGTCCTGCACGACTCCTTCTTCGACACGCTGACCGTGCGGGTGCCCGGCAAGGCCGCCGAGGTCGTCGCCGACGCCCGCGGCCGCGGGGTCAACCTGCGGCTGGTCGACGCCGACCTTGTCTCCGTGGCCTGCGACGAGACGACCACCCGCGCCCACCTCGAATCCGTCTGGGCCGCCTTCGGCGCGCAGGGCGACGTCGAGGCGCTCGACGCCACCGCCGCCGACGCGCTCCCCGAGCAGCTGGTGCGCACCGACGACTTCCTCACCCACCCGGTCTTCCACCAGCACCGCTCGGAGACGGCGATGCTGCGCTACCTGCGGCGGCTCGCCGACCGCGACTACGCGCTCGACCGCGGCATGATCCCGCTCGGCTCCTGCACCATGAAGCTGAACGCGACCACCGAGATGGAGCCGATCACCTGGCCCGAGTTCGGCGCGCTGCACCCCTTCGCCCCCGCCGAGCAGGCGGAGGGCTTCCTCACCCTCATCCGTGAGCTGGAGGAGCGCCTCGCCGAGGTCACCGGCTACGACGCGGTGTCGATCCAGCCCAACGCCGGTTCGCAGGGCGAGTTCGCCGGTCTGCTGGCCGTCCGTGCCTACCACCGCGCCAACGGCGACGACCAGCGCACCGTCTGCCTCATCCCGTCCTCGGCGCACGGCACCAACGCGGCGAGCGCCGTGATGGCCGGCATGAAGGTCGTCGTGGTGAAGACCGCGGACGACGGCGAGGTCGACATAGACGACCTGCGCGCCAAGATCGAGAAGCACCGCGACGAGCTCGCCGTGCTCATGATCACGTACCCGTCGACACACGGTGTCTTCGAGGAGCACGTCGCCGCCATCTGCGGCGAGGTGCACGACGCGGGCGGTCAGGTCTACGTCGACGGAGCCAACCTCAACGCGCTGGTCGGCCTCGCGCGGCCCGGCAAGTTCGGCGGCGACGTCTCGCACCTGAACCTGCACAAGACCTTCTGCATCCCGCACGGCGGCGGCGGCCCCGGCGTGGGTCCGGTGGGCGTGCGCGCGCACCTCGCGCCGTACCTGCCCAACCACCCGCTCCAGCCCGCCGCCGGTCCGGAGACGGGTGTCGGCCCCATCTCGGCCGCTCCCTGGGGCTCGGCCGGCATTCTGCCGATCTCCTGGGCGTACGTCCGGCTGATGGGCGGCGAGGGACTCAAGCGCGCCACGCAGGTGGCCGTGCTCGCGGCGAACTACATCGCCAAGCGGCTGGAGCCGCACTTCCCGATCCTGTACACCGGCCCGGCCGGCCTGGTCGCGCACGAGTGCATCGTCGACCTGCGGTCGATCTCGAAGGAGACGGGCGTCAGCATCGACGACGTCGCCAAGCGCCTGATCGACTACGGCTTCCACTCGCCGACCATGTCGTTCCCGGTCGCCGGCACCCTGATGATCGAGCCGACCGAGAGCGAGGACCTCGCCGAGATCGACCGGTTCTGCGACGCGATGATCGCGATCCGCGGCGAGATCGAGAAGGTGGCCTCGGGGGAGTGGAGCGCGGACGACAACCCGCTCGCCAACGCCCCGCACACCGCGAACGCGCTGGGCGGGGAGTGGAACCACTCCTACAGCCGTGAGGTCGCGGTCTTCCCGGCCGGCGTCTCGGCCGCCGACAAGTACTGGCCGCCGGTGCGCCGGATCGACGGCGCCTTCGGCGACCGCAACCTGGTCTGCTCCTGCCCGCCGCTGGACGAGTACGACCACTGACGCGTAAAAGCGTCACGGGCGCGTGAGCGCACGCGGACATGCGTCGGGGCCGGTTCCGAGATCTCTCCGGGCCGGCCCCTGTCCGTACCGCCGGGGCTCTCGGGTCCTCGGACGGCTCTCGGGCGGCCTTCTCAGGCGGCCTTCACCACGCGGCCGGTGGCCAGCGGGCGGTGCGGGGCGATGATCTGCCCGTCCGGGAGCAGTTCGCCGGTGTCCTCGAAAAGAAGGACGCCGTTGCAGAGGAGGCTCCAGCCCTGCTCGGGGTGGTGCGCCACGAGCCGGGCGGCCTCCCGGGCGGCTGATTCGGCGGTGGGGCAGGGGGGTTGATGCTGGCACATGGAGGGTTCTTTCGCTGTGTCGAGTGGTGGATGCAGGATCTGCGGGTGAGTGCCGAACGGCCTTTCCGTACAGGCCGGTCGGTCTCAGTGTTGCGCCACGCGCCGCGTTCCGCAGGGATTTCGGCTCAGCTCGTTTCACGCTCCGCCCAGGTGTCACCCGCGCGGACGGCTCACCGCGCGGCCCCCGCCTCTTCGGGGGGTCCGGGGTAGTCCGAGTGGGCCATGGGCGCGTCTCGCCGGGGTGTGCGCCGAGCGGACGGACGTGCGAAGGCCCGCCCCCGTTCGGGACGGGGGCGGGCCTTCGGGCAGTCCTGGGGGAGCGGCGGGTCAGGCCGAACCGACGAGAGGGCCCGGGCGGGGTGCGATGCGCAGGGAGAGTACCGGGAGCAGATCCGCGGCCCGGTAGGGCCGGTGGGCGGCGATCCCGGTCGGAGCGGGCGCGAGCGGAACGAGGATGTCGTTGGGCGCGACCGCGCCGGAGGCCGGGTCGGCCCCGGTGTCACCGTGCAGCCAGAGCGTGAGCATGTAGAGCTCGGGTACGGAGAGCAGTCTCGGCTGGTGGAGCGTTGCCGTCGACTCGGCCTGGCGCAGGGCGCGTTCGGTCGAAGCGAGATAAGGGCCCTCGAAGAAGTGCGAGAAGGCCCAGCCGTCCGCGGTGAGGACGGTGTCGGCGGCGGCGACGATCCCCGACTCGGCGCGGATCAGGAACCGCCAGCCGGTGAGCCGGGTCGCCGGCGCGGGCGCGGCGGCGGACGACCGGTCGAGAACGTGTACGGGCAGGGGGAGTTCGGGGCTCAGCGGTCCCTGGACGGAACGCAGAGCGGGGGTGTGGGCTTCGCGGACCGCGGTGGGAGAACCGAGTGCCGTGAGAACGCTGCGCAGTGCGGGCGCGGGGGCCGGGGGAACATGCAGCGGCATGATGGGTCGCCTCTCGCTTCGGAGACACGGTGATGCGTGGGTGGGTGCAGACGGCGCTGTCGGCGTGCGGGACGTCAGAAGGAGGCCGGTCGACGGCTGGACGCATCGACAATCGGCCTCGTCAGCGGAGTTTATATGACAAGTGTTCGCCCGGTGTTTCCACTAGCTGTCGGTCATATGACGCGCAAGGGTCTTTTGCGCCTTTGAAATGCGGAGTTTCTGGTGATTCATGGTGGGTGCCCCGACCGCCGCCTGCGGGCTTTCACATTTCGGGGTCGGCTCAAAAAGATCGGTGTTTCCGCCACCTGTGTGAAGGGAACGCGAGCCCGAATGAGCCACCCGCGGCATGCCTCCGGAATGTGCCTGATGACCGAGCGGCCCCAGCCTATCCGGTGCCGGACGCTTCCGCAGGCGTTATGGATCACTTCTGCGGGGCATTATCGATCGAGATGCGAGCGGGCCTGGTCGCGGGCCGCCACTGATGGAGGGACTCTTCGATGGGGGAGAAGGTCGTGGCGCACGCCTTTGACCTGTCCGACCGCCCGGCCTACCGGCGCAAGTTGGCCCGGTGTCTGGACGGACTGGAGAGGCTGCTGGAGGAGCGGAGGTTCGACCGTCCCCGAAATTTCATGGGGCTGGAGATCGAGCTGAATCTCGCCGCCTCGGACGGCACGCCCCGCATGATGAATGCCGAGGTGCTCCAGCGGATCGCGAGCAGGGATTTCCAGACGGAACTGGGGATGTTCAACCTTGAGGTGAATATCGTTCCGCACCGGTTGAGCGGCCGGGTTTTCGATCAGCTGGCGGAGGAGCTGCGCACGGGTCTTGCCTATGCCCATCGGAAGGCCGCCGAGGTCGACGCGGGCATTGTCATGATCGGAATTCTTCCCACGCTGGGACCGGACGACCTGGTCTTCGGCAACCTCTCGGACGTGGACCGCTACACCCTTCTCAACGACGAGATGGTCGCCGCTCGGGGCGAGGATTTCGCGATCGACATCGAGGGCGTCGAGCACCTCGTGTGCACGTCTCCGTCGATCGCCCCCGAATCGGCGTGCACCTCCGTGCAGTTGCACCTCCAGGTGACCCCCGCGCGCTTCCCCGACGTGTGGAACGCGGCGCAGGCGGTCGCCGGGGTGCAGATCGCGCTCGGCGCGAACGCGCCGTTCCTGTTCGGCAAGGAACTCATGCGCGAATCGCGGCCGCCGCTGTTCCAGCAGGCCACGGACGTACGGCCGCCCGAGCTGCGGAACCAGGGAGTCCGCCCGCGGACCTGGTTCGGGGAGCGCTGGATCGGTTCGGCGCACGAACTCTTCGAGGAGAACGTCCGCTTCTTCCCGCCGCTGCTGCCGATCCTCTCCGACGAGGACCCGCTGCGGGTGCTCGACGAAGGAGGGGTACCGACACTGGCCGAACTCGTCCTGCACAACGGGACGATCTACCGGTGGAACCGGCCCGTCTACGGAGTCGCGGACGGGGCGCCCCACCTGCGGGTGGAGAACCGGGTGCTGCCCGCCGGGCCGACCGTCGCCGACGTACTCGCCAACGCCGCCTTCTACTACGGGCTGGTGCGCGCGCTCGCCGACGAACCCCGCCCGGTGTGGAGCAAGCTCTCCTTCGAGGCCGCCGAGGAGAACTTCGACAACGCCTGCAGGTACGGCATCGAGGCCGAACTGCTGTGGCCGCGCCCCGGCCGGTCCGGCGGGGTCGCGAAGGTCCCCGCCGTCAAGCTCGTACGGGACGAACTGCTGCCCCTCGCCTCCGCCGGGCTCGACGCGTGGAACATCGAGCCCGCCGACCGCGACCGGTACCTCGGCATCATCGAGGAGCGGTGCCGCCGGCGGACCAACGGAGCCTCCTGGCAGGTCGACACCTACCACCGGGCGCAGGAGGCCGGGCTGGGACGGGAAGCGGCCCTCGCCGCCACCACCCGCAGGTACGGCGAGCTGGCGCGCAGCGGCGAACCGGTGCACACCTGGCCCGTCGGCTTCCCCAAGCCGTGAGCGCGGGCGCGCACCGCTCCGGGAGGTCCACCGCCCCGTGCCCGCACGGGCCCGGCCGGTCCTCTCAGGGCAGCAGGGGGCGTCCCTCGATCGCGGCCTGGATGTGACGGGGTCCGAGCACCTCCGATCCGTGCTCGGCCGTGAAGGCGCGCACGCGGGCCAGAGGCGAGTCGGGCGGCGGCGGCTCCTCGCTGATCGCGAAGCCGTGGGCCTGCGCCCAGAACGCCACACCCAGCTCCTGCGGGTCGTCCAGGTGGGACATGTCCGTCCTGTCCGTCCCGTCCGTCCTGTCTGTCCTGTCGATCGGGTCCATGGAGCGAACGGTAGACGGAGGCACTGACAACGCGTGACCGGCCGGCGCCGTCTTTCGCGCCCGCCGGCCTGCCGGCCCGTCCACCCGCCGGCCGGTGCGGGCCGGTGCGGACGCCCCGTACCGTCGCCGGGCGGAGAGCCGGAGCCGGTCTACTCGGGGATGCGGGCCTGACTTGCCGTCATGATGGCCTGCAGAATGACCGACTGGATCTCGGCGGGGTCGCTCACCCCGTAACCGCCCCCGCCCGTCACCTTCGCGATCTCCGCGACCTCCTCACGGTCCGCGTCCGGCCCCACCGCGATGGCGAGGATCGGCACCGGGCGCTCCGGGTCCGCGAGCGCCTTGAGCTGCTGGACCAGGCCGGTGCGCGAGATGCCGTGGTCGTCCTGGTCGGAGCCGTCCGTCAGGATCACCAGGGCGTTGAACTTGCCCGGCACGTAGCTCGCCACCGCAGCCCGGTACGCGGCGAGCGTGGTGTCGTAGAGCCCGGTGGCACCGTTCGGCACGGGCTCCAACTCGTCGAAGGCCGAGGCGAGTTCATTCCGGTGGGTGGTGCCGCTCGCGGTCCGTTCGCCGAGACGGCGCGTCGGGGTCAGCTCGCGGTAGTCCTTCTCGCCGTCGAGCGTGGTGGCGAACTCCCACAGGCCGATCTCGTCGTCGTCCGTGAACTGGCTCAGCGCCCGCAGCAGCGACTCCTTCGTCACCTCCATCCGCGACTCGCCGCTGCCCGGGACCGGGGTCGCCATCGAGCCCGACGCGTCGACCACCGTGGAGAGCCGGGCGCTCTGCACCGTGATGGTCCACATGCCGAGCACCTCCTGGAGCTCGGCGGCGGTGGGCGCGGTAGCGGGAGCCCCGGCGTACGGCTGCGGGTCGTCCCCGCCCGCCGCCCGGACGATCCGGGCCTCCGCATCGCCGTCCGGGGACCGGAAGCCGTGGGCGGGCAGGACGGCGCCGGGCCCTCCCGCACCGCTCTCGCGGAGCAGTGTCATCAGGCGCAGCGCGGTCCGGCTCTGCTCCACGGTCATCGCCGTCTCGTCCACCAGCGTGTACGGGTAGTTGAGCTGCGGAGCCCCGTCCTTCGGGTAGAAGAGGTCGACCTTGCCGCCCGCGCCGGCCTTCGCGTTGTGCGCGAAGGCGGCCTGCTCCGACAGGATCAGCGCCTGGTTCCGCTTCACGTCGTCCCGTTCGGCCGCCACATCGTCGTGCGCGAGCGTCCCGGCCGCCTGCGGATCGCTCTGCGACATCCGCTCCGAGAGGAGCTTCGCGGTCTGCGCGGCCCGGGTGTCGCTATCGCCGCCCTGGTCCGCGGAGGCCGCCCCGATGGCCGCGAGCGCCAGCAGGCCGGTGGCGCTGCGGGCCGGATCGGCCGCCCCGAGCCGTACGGCACCGTCCGGCCCCAGGGCGGCGGCGACCAGTTCGGCCCAGCCGAGCCGCTTGTCCGGCCAGCCCAGGACCTTCGCCGCGGACGGCACCACCGCGAACCCCACCGGGGAGGTGGCCACCGAATCGCCGGGCGTCAGCGGGATACCGTCCCCGGCCCCCTTCGCCCGGTCCAGCCAGAGGTCCGAGTCCGGCAGCCAGACCTGGTACGGGGCCTTGCCGCCGGCCGCCACGGTGTTGGCGACCTTGTACGAGTCGGCGGCCACCACCCGGACGTCCATGCAGCGTCCGTCCGTGCGCACCTCGTCCTCGCGCGCCCGGTCGGCGACGGCGCGTACGGCGGGGGCGATGTCGGGCGAAGCGGCCACGGTGAGCCGGACCGCGTCGCTCCCGCACGGCTCGGAGAACGAGAGCAGGCCGCCGCGCGCGACCACCGCCGTTCCGGCCGCGACCGTGACGACGAGTGCGCCGGCGACGGCGACCGCGCGGCGACGGGGCGGCGGCGATGCCGCCCCGGGTCTCTCCGCCGCGGAGCGGTCGGGCAAGCTGTGACGTCCCATGTCGGTGGTGCCCTCCTTGAGAATGAACAAGGAAAGGGGGACCACACCATCGGTGATGGTGCTCGTCCCCCGGCCTGTCGCGCATGATCTTCGTACTTGCTTTCGAGACCCTAGCGGTGCGGCGGGTGGCATGGGACGCGATTGCAGAACTAAAGGCGGTGTACCGGTGGAGGTGGGGCGTGTGGCTGATTCTTGTCCCCAAGAGTCGCTTTCCCGAAGGACTTTGCGGTCCGAGACAGTGTTGGTCCTCGCGCTGTCGTTGGGCGCGAGCGGGGTCTCCGCACTCATCAGTTTTGTCGGATC
Organism: Streptomyces sp. NPDC001493; assembly: GCF_053597235.1. Taxonomy (NCBI): domain Bacteria; kingdom Bacillati; phylum Actinomycetota; class Actinomycetes; order Kitasatosporales; family Streptomycetaceae; genus Streptomyces; species Streptomyces sp. NPDC001493. The sequence continues at coordinate 173,408 of NZ_JBSFHV010000018.1, read as the reverse complement.
GCTGACGAAACCGGGGGGTTTGAAGGATCAGGCGGCCACGCTCAACGGCTCGTACGCGCCAGGACGTCCATGGCTTGATCTGGCATGGCAAACGTTTGGGATCGCAACGGCTCTGGTACCCGTCGCATTGGTGGCGCACCTGCTGATCCGGGAGGGCGCGAGCCTGCGGACCATCGGGTTCGACCGCACCCGGCCCGGCCCCGATCTGCGGCGCGGCGTCGCGGTGGCGGCCTGCATCGGCAGCGCCGGGCTCGCCTTCTACCTCGTGGCACGGGCCACCGGCTTCAACCTCACGGTGGTGCCCGAGTCGCTGCCCGAGGTCTGGTGGAAGTTCCCCGTACTGATCCTCTCCGCGCTGCAGAACGCCGTGGTGGAGGAGGTCATCGTGGTCGGCTACCTGCTGCGCAGGCTCGACCAGCTGGGGTGGACACCCAGGGCCGCGCTGCTGGGCAGTTCGGTGCTGCGCGGTTCCTACCACCTCTACCAGGGGATCGGCGGCTTCCTCGGCAACATGGTGATGGGCGTCGTCTTCGTCCTGCTCTACCGGCGCTGGGGCCGGGTCGGCCCGCTGGTGGCCGCGCACGCGCTCCTCGACATCGGGGCCTTCGTCGGATACGCGCTGCTCGCCGGGAAGGTGGACTGGCTGCCCACGCCGTGAGCCGCCGCGCTGCCGCGGGGCGTTGGTCGCGGGCGCAACGGGTGATGCGGGCGGGAGCGGGGGAGCAGGGGCGGAGTGGGGGGCGGGGGATCTTCGGGAGTTGTGCGAGTCCGGGGAGTCGTGCGGGACCGGGCCCGGGACTCGTGCCGCTTCCGGGACGGCGGGGGCTCCTGCGGGTGATGCCGCGGGAGCCCCTCGGTGCTGTTCCGGGGCGGCGTGCTGCCGCGTAGGGCTCGCACCGTCCGCTCAGAGCGCGGCGAGGAGTTCCCCGTCGATGACGGTCACGGCATTGCCGGTGAGCAGCGTCCGGTCCCCGCGCAGTTCGGTGCGGACCAGGCCGGTACGGGCGGATCCCTGGAGGCCGGTCAGCGCGTCACGGCCCAGCCGGGCCGACCAGAACGGGGCGAGCGCGGTGTGCGCGCTGCCCGTCACCGGGTCCTCGTCGATGCCGACCCGGGGGAAGAAGCCCCGGGAGACGAAGTCGTACCCCAGCGTGGGGTCCTCGGCGGCGGCGGTGACGATCACTCCGCGCCGCGAACACCGTACGAGGGCCGCGAAGTCGGGCGTCAGGCCGCGTACGGTCGCCTCGTCGTCGAGCTCGACCAGCAGATCGCCGATGTACTCGGCCGTGTCCAGGACCACGAGGGGCTCGGCGCCCAGCGCGCGGGCCAGACCCTCCGGCTCCGGCTCGGGCGTGAGGGGGGAGGTGGGGAAGTCCATCGTGTACGCGGAGCCGGGACGGGCAACGGTGGTGAGCACCCCGGACCGGGTGGCGAACCGTACGGCGCCCGTGGCCGTCCCCGTCGAGTGCAGCACGTGCGCGGTGGCGAGCGTGGCGTGCCCGCACAGGTCGACCTCCGTCGTCGGGGTGAACCAGCGCAGCGCCCAGTCGGCGTCCCCGCCCGGCGGCAGGGGGTGGGCGAAAGCCGTCTCCGAGAGGTTGACCTCGGTGGCGATCCGCTGAAGCGTGCCCGCTTCGGGGAATGCGCCGGAGTCCAGGAGGACGACACCGGCGGGATTGCCGGCGAAGGGCTGGTCGGTGAACGCGTCGACGATACGGATTCTCATGGGGCGACCGTAACGAGGACGGTTCTCAGAAGTTCGCCCGGACCGTTTCCTCGGCGCGCTCCGTTTCCTCGGCGCGCTTCGTTTCCTCGGCGCGCTCCGCCTGCGAGGCAGCCGCGGCGTCCAGCAGGAGCCAGCCGTCGATTTCCACCGGTCCCCGGTCTTCCGGCCGCCATCCGTGCGCCATCGCCGCGTCGAGCAGCGCGCGGGCCGCGCCGGGCTCGTGGAGGTTCAGCGAGCTGCCCCGGATCCACCCCACGTCCCCCGATCCCAGAGGGGCTCCGCCCGGGACGTACCGGTCGGGCCCACTCGCGAAGACGATGCGCAGCGGTCCGCCGGTGCCGGAAGGCTGCGGGGACAGAGTGAGAACCTGGCGGCAGTCGGCCGGCCGGCCGTGCTCGTCCTTGCGGTGGCTGTGGCGATGCTGCCAGAAGTAGGTACGCCCGTCGGCGACCAGGCGGCGGAGGCTTCCCGATTTGCGTGGCACGGGACGGAGGATACGCGGCGCTGCCCGCCCTGCCGAGACGTGGGCCGCACTCATGACCGTGCGGAACCGGTCGCTGTCGGCCTTGCTTTCGGCCTGCTTTCCTCGCTTTCGGCCTCGCTTTCGGCCTCAAGCCGACTTGTGCCGTACGGTTTTGGCGTTTCAGGCTCGGGCGGCGGCGACTCCGAAGCCGTCCATGTAGTCGCGGACGCGCGTGATCAGTCCGTCGCGGACGTGGAGTACCAGGAGACCGGGGACGGTGAACACAGTGGCGTCGGCCGCCACTGTCCCCACCACCACGTGCTCGGCGATGAGCACCTCCGGATCGGCGGTCTCATGGACCGCGATTCGTCTGACCTCCCGCACCCGGGTGGGGCCCGCGCCCCAGGCTGCCCGGTAGCCGGCGCGCACGGCCGCACGCCCCTCGAAGCGCGGAGGGAAGCCGGGCGAGGTGAACGGGAACTCGTGCACCGCGTCGACGGCGTAGAGATCGGCGAGATCGTCCGGGGACTTGTCGAGCATGGCCCGGTAGTAACGGGCCAGCACCTCGTGGGGGGTTCGAACAGCGGACGTCTCGTGAGGCGACACGGGGCCGCTCCTTTCGCTCAACGCTTGTTGACCCACTCACCGTAGGGTCGGCCGGGGATTCGGTCAACGGCTGTAGAGTGAATCGGTGTCCACTCCTTCCTCGTCCCGTGCCGACCGACGCCGAGCGACCGAGGTGCGCATCCTCGACAGTGCCCGGGAGCTGTTCGCGCAGAAGGGATTCGAGCGCACGACCATGCGCGCCGTGGCGGCCGCGGCGCGCGTCGATCCCGCTCTGGTCATGCAGTACTTCGGTTCAAAGCGAGGGCTGTTCGGCCAAGCCGTGCAGGCGTTGCCCGCCCCGCCGACGGTCGCTGCCGACACCGACGAGCTCGTCGATCAGTTGCTGGCCTCGCTCGGCCTCAAGCTCGGCGGCCTTCCCGAGGGCACGCTGGCGATGATGCGGTCCATGCTCACCGACGAGGCGGCAGCCGAGCACGTCCGGGTCGCTCTCGGCAGGCAGATCGGCAGTGTCGGTGCCGCTCTGCCCGCCGAGGATTCCGAACTGCGCGCGGCGCTGCTCGTCACCGCGTTGCTGGGCGTGACCATCGGCCACCAACTCCTCGGCCTGGCCCCGCTGCGTGATGCCTCTGCGGACCGGGTCGCCGCGTTGCTCCGCCCGGCCTTCAAAGCATTGGCCGGAGTGACCGAGCACGCCGGAGCGACGGAGTGACGGCGGTGGACGCAGGGAGGTGACGGGCAGGGGTATCAGGGAGCCTGTGGTGTGAGGGCGCGTACCTGCGGTGTGAGGGTGCGTGCCTGCGGTGTCAGGGTGTCGGTGGCGTGGTGTCAGTGGTGGAACAGCCTCAGCCCGGTGCGTGCCAGGGAGATCCCGTGCTCGCGGCAGGCTGCCTCGACCTCGTCGGACCTGATGGATCCTCCGGGCTCCGCGATGTACCGAACGCCGTGGCGCCGGGCCTGGTCGACGTTGTCGCGGAACGGCAGGGCGCCGTCGGACGCGAAGGCGACCCGGTCGAGACGCTGTATCCATCGAGCACGCTCGTCGGCGGTGAACTCCGTAGCCGGCGTGGTGAGTACCTGCGCCAGCCGTCCGGTCTCGTCCGGAGTGAGGTCGCCCTCGATGAAACGGATCTGCCAGTTGATCCGGTCCTGACGTCGAACGCCCGGACGGAAGTGGAGCGCGCGAACGCCGGGATGGCGCCGCAGCCACCAGGTGTCGGCCTTGGCACCGGCGAGCCGGGTGCAGTCGACCCGGGACTGCTGACCGGCGCCGATTCCCAGCGTCATGCCGTCGCGGACGTAGCAGACCGAATTGGACTGGGTGAAGCGCAGGACCGCCAGTCCCAGGAGCAAGTCCGCCGAGGCGGTACCGGGGAGCGGATCGCCCACGACCGGGTCGAGCAGCGCCGGGGACAACTCCGTGGCGTCGTGCTGCTGGGTCAGGCGCAGGCCGAAGACCTCCCGGGTCTCGTTGCGCGGGGGAGTGAAGGCGACGTCCGCCTCCATGATCAGGAAACGGCCGTTCTTCTTCCTGCGGAGCCGTTCGACCGTGCCGGGCGCGTAGCCGGGGGCGACGATGCCGTCGCAGACCATGCCGGCCAGCAGCTCGGCGAGTTCGGCGTCGACCGGATGGGAGACGGCGGCGAAGTCGCCGTAGGAGGACTTCGGATCGGCGTCCCGGGCCCGCAGATAGGCGCCGGCAAGCGCGCCGATCTCCCCGTCGGCGACCCCGTAGAGCTCTGCGGTGACCTCGTCGATGGGTCCGGAGACGGCCGCCCCCGCAGGTGAGACGTGCTTGAACGAAGCGGCTGCCGGCCTGCCCAGCGTCCGGGCGGCCTCGTGGACGAGCTGCCATCCGTTCAGCGCGTCCAGCATGTTGATGAGGGACGGTTCTCCGTGCAGCAGCCGTACCGGCCATGTGCCGGGCGTCACCGGTGCGGCGTACGCGGTCTCCTGTTGCGGATTGGTTCCGTAGCGCAGCTTCACTTCACGGCCTCCTCAGCGGGACATCGCTGACGGAGGCGCCCAGGCGGTCGACGTCCACATCGGAACAGGTACGGCCGCTCCCCGGTGGTTGTCCACCTTCGCCAGTCGCGGCCGGACAGAACTCTAGCGGCATCCGACAGGCTCGACCCAGCCTTCGGCGAGGCGCTTGAACATCCGCAGAGCGGTCCTCCTACCAAGGGCGGGCGTCGTGCGCGGGCAAGGGGCGCAGCCTCGGCCAGCGTTCGAGCAGGCGACGGGCGAGGGCGGAACCGAGGCTGCCCACGGCGTGCAGACGGTCGTGGTCGCGGGCCATGCCGGCGACCACGTCCAGGCGGTGGACGAGCCGCTCGCGGGCGGAGACGTAGCCCCACGTGAAGTCCTCGGCGGGCACCCGCGCGAGCTGGTCGACCGTTCCGCGGTGGGCCCGTTCGACGAGCGCGTCGCCCTGGATCAGCCAGGCCACGCACGCGTCGGCGAGGTCACCCGGCACGTCCGTCCCGGTGAGGCCTCGCCAGGTGGTCCGGTAGACGTTCTCGACCTCCGCGAGCGGGGCCCCGGTGACCGACATGGCGCACCAGCAGGTGGGGAATCCCGTGCGGAGGTAAGCGAGTTCGATCAGGCCGTTGCCGAGTGACGCCCGCTCGAAGTCGACGAAGCGGACGCCGTCGGCAGTGCGCAGATCATTGCCGGGGCAGGGGTCGCCGTGCAGCAGCGCATGGTGCCCGGTGGGGTCCAACCGCTCCAGGAGGCCGGCGAGTTCATCGGGGACCGTGGACGGTACGGGCACGTCGAGCGCCTGGGCCAGGGCGAGGAAGGACTCCACGTCGGTGGCTGTGGGGCCCGACCAGGCGGGTAGTGCGCCCGCGTCGGCCGGTCCGGTCAGGGCGTGCAGTCGGGCGAGTGACTCGGCGTACCCGGGCATCCAGTCGTTCGTCCTGCCGAGGTCGTCCACGTGCTCCAGGACCATCACCCGCGAGGACGGGTCCGCGGCGAGCACCGCGGGGGCCACGGCGGGCCGGGAGGCCCGTCCCGCCAGGCGCAGCCCGGCCACCTCTCGCGCGAAGCGCGTGTCCGCGTCGGCGCCGGTGTCTCCGCCGTCGGTGATCTGCTTGACGACCACCAGCCGCCGGTCGGTCAGTCGTACCCGCCACACCCGTGACCGGGGACTGCTGTCCAGGAGTCTGGCCGACCTGGGGGTGCCCACGGTGGATCGCAGTGCTTCGCCGAACGGAACACGTCTGAGCATGTCGGTGAGCGTAGACGGGCCTTCGCGCGCGCGAGGGTCTTTGCGTACAACCACCGGTCACGGACCCGGAGACGGTCATGGGCCCGGAGATCGGCACGGGCCCGGACGGCCAGTGCCGAGCCGGCCAGCCCCTTCCGTCGGGGCTCCGCGCCACCGCTCCGCGCCGCCACGGCGGATCGCGACCCGCCGTGCGGGCGGGACGACGGAAAAGAGGCCCCGCGACCAGCTCTCACACGGTGTGAGCCTGTCGCGAGGCCCCTTGTCCCCGCCCGCTCTCGTACCCACGGCCTCAGTTCTCGTCGGCCAGGATGAGGTAGAGCTTCTTCTTGGCGTCGTTGATGACGGCGAGCGCCTTCTTGCGCTGGTCGGCGGAGCCGGTCTTCCAGACCTGGCCGAACGCCTCCATGAGGCCGAACCCGGCCTGCCGGATCTCGTTCACGCTCTCCCAGTCGACGCCGCGCCCGGCGTCCTCCCACGGCGCGTCGGGACCGGACTCGGCCTCGGCGCTCCCGGCCTCGGTGAGCGTGAACAGCTTCTTGCCGCCCTCGCTCGCGCTGACGATCAGGCCCTCGTCCTCCAGCAACTGGAGCGTCGGGTAGACCGAACCAGGGCTGGGCCGCCAGGCCCCACCGCTGCGCTCGCCGATCTCCTGGATCATTTCGTAGCCGTGCATCGGGCGGTCCTTGAGCAGCGCCAGGATCGAGGCGCGTACGTCGCCGCGCCGCGCCCGTCCCCGGCCGCCACCTCGTCCCCGGCCGCCACCGAAGGGGCCCCCGCCGAACGGTCCGCCGCCGGGTCCGCCGCCGAAGGGGCCGCTGCCGAACTGCGGCCCGAAGGGACCGAAGGCGGACCGCCGGCCGTCGAAGTCTCCGCGGCCCGGCCGTCCGGGTCCGCCCTGTCCGCGACCGCCTCGGCCGCGCTCGTTGTCGAATCCATGTGAACGCATGACGCGCTCCTTCCGGTTGATCGGATGACCGGTACGTTCGTACCGATGGCTCAACGATATATCGGAAACTATCGCTCGGCAAGGATGTGCGGGGATCGGCGTCCGGTGACCCGGGCCGGTGGGCGCCGACCGATTGCCGCCGATGGGTGACGCTGCTCGCTGATCGGCAGCTCCCAGGAATCGGCAGGTTCCAGAGCATGGCTGTTGAGACTGAGATCGTTCGCGAGGCGACCGGTGAAGTGGTGGAGGCGTTCGCCCGTCTCCTTCCGCAGCTGTCGTCCAGGGCGAAGACGGGAGTCCACCGTCCACCGGGTCACCCTGCGCTGACGCGCGGCGTCGGACTCCGTCGAGGCCGAGCCGCCCTGCATGGTCCGTACGTCTTCCGCCAGCGGCGTCCGGAGCATGTCCGACGTTGCATCCACAGCCCCGTTCCGGCGGCGAGGGATGCGCGGCGGTGTGTTTCGGCGGAGATGCGACAGGGGTGACCGGGCCGGTTGCACCTGACATGATGTGCCGATGCAGGCGTCTCAGGGGAGAAGTGCCGGCCTGGGGCTCGCCCTGGCCTCGGCGTTCGCGTTCGGTGGCTCCGGGGTGGCGGCGAAACCGCTCATCGAGGCGGGCCTCGATCCGCTGCACATGGTGTGGCTCAGGGTCGCGGGCGCGGCGCTCGTGCTGTCCCCCGCCGCCTGGCGGCACCGGAACCTGCTGCGGGAGCGGCCCGCGCTGCTGGCCGGCTTCGGGCTGTTCGCCGTCGCGGGTGTCCAGGCCTGCTACTTCGCCGCCATCTCGCGTATCCCGGTGGGCGTGGCGCTGCTCGTCGAATACCTCGCGCCCGCCCTCGTGCTGGGCTGGGTCCGGTTCGTGCGGCGCCAGCCGGTCACCCGCGCCGCCGCCCTCGGGGTGCTGCTGGCGGCGGCCGGGCTCGCCTGTGTCGTCGAAGTCTGGTCCGGGCTGCGCTTCGACCCCCTCGGTCTGCTGCTCGCTCTCGCGGCGGCCTGCTGTCAGGTCGGCTACTTCGTCCTGTCGGACCCGGGTGCGCCCGTCGCCGGCCAGGAAGGCGGCGGCGTGCGTCGCGAGCCGCCGCACCCGGTGGGCGTCATCGCGTACGGGCTGCTGGTCGGCACGGCGCTGCTCACGCTGGTCGCCCGCCCCTGGGGCATGGGCTGGTCGGTGCTCGGTTCCACCGCCCGGATGAGCGGCCACGGGGTTCCGGCCTGGCTCCTGCTGGCCTGGGTCGTGCTGCTGGCGACCGTGCTCGCCTACCTGGCCGGCGTGGTCTCCGTGCGGCTGCTCTCACCACAGGTCGCCGGAGTCGTCGCGTGCCTGGAAGCGGTGGTGGCGACCGTGCTCGCGTGGGTGCTGCTCGGCGAGCACCTGTCCGGACCTCAGCTGGTCGGCGGACTCGTCGTACTGGCCGGTGCCTACATCGCGCAGTCCTCGGCCCCGAAAGCCCCGTCGGGGCCGGTGGCGTCGGGGCCGGTCGATCCCGGTGTGCGGGGCGCGGCGGGAGAGGGCGTCGACCGTATGCGTACCGGCGGCGGAGCGGCGTCCGCCTGACGGCTGTAGGGTCGCTCGCCGCGCCGCCGCCGACCGTGCCTGTGTCGTTCGGCGGCCGCCGGGCCGTTCACCCTCACCTGTCGCGCCCTCGTCGCGCGGCTCGCCTCGGCGTACCCGAATAGGCGTCAATTACAGATTGACGGCTAGGGGTCGTCAATCTACGCTTGACGCATGACGCCACTCAATATCAGCCTCGCCGACCTGATCGCCCGTCTGGACCAGGAACTCCCCGACGTCGACCCGCTGGCCCGCATCAGTGAGGCGCACCTCCGCGCGCAGACCCTGTCCGACCTCGGTGAGCAGCTCATCGACCACTACGTCGGCAAGGCCAAGCAGGGTGGTGCGTCGTGGACCGAGATCGGTACCGCCATCGGGGTGACCAAGCAGGCCGCCCAGCAGCGCCACACCCCCAACCCCTTCGAGCGGTACACCAATCTGAACCGGCACAGCATCGTGCTGGCGCAGGAGGCCGCCCGGACGCACAAGCACGAGTTCATCGGTACCGAACACATCCTGCTCGGGCTGCTCGGTGAGCCTCGGGGCCTGGCCCACGAGGTGCTGACGGCGAAAGCCGGGTCGGAGCAGCGTGTCCGCGACGCGGTCGACGCGGTGATCCAGCCGGTCGGGCAGAAGACGCAGCGGGGGCACATCGCCTTCCGGCCGGAGGGTAAGGAGGCCATCGAGCAGGCGATCCGCGCGTCGGCCGAGCTCGGCAACGACTGGGTCGGCACGGAACACACGCTGCTGGGACTGATCCGCGTCGAGGGGAGCCCGGCCGCACGGATCCTGCACGACCTCGGCTTCACGCCGGACGAGCTGTACGAGACGGTGAAGACCGGGATCGCCCGGCGGTCCGCCGCGCGCGAGGAGTAGGGGAGCAGGGGCGGACGGGCGGCGCTGCTGGTGCTGTTGTCGCTCGCGGTGGGGCGTACGCGCTAAGTCGTGCCGGGTTTCGACTCCGCGCGTACGGCCCCGCGTGCGGCCCCTGCGTACGGCCTCTGCGCGCGGTTCAGTGCGCCGCGAGGTACTCCGGGAGGGGGATCGACGGGTCGAGGTCGTCGGACGGGATCGGTTCGCCGTACGTCCGGGCGACCGGCACCACGCCCGCCCAGTACGGCAGCGCGAGGTCCTCGGGCGCGTCGTTGGGCCCGCCGGTGCGGAGCTTCGCGGAGACCTCCTCCAGGTCCAGCCGGATCACCGCGGTGGCGGCGAGCTCCTTGGCGTCGGCCGGCCGCGAGTCCTGGGACCGGCCCGCGACGACCTGGTCCACGATGGCGTCGAGCGCCATCCGCCGCTCGTCGGGGTCCGTCACGGTGTGGGCGATGCCGTGCGCCACCACTGAGCGGTAGTTGATCGAGTGGTGGAAGGCGGAGCGCGCCAGGACCAGCCCGTCGACCTGGGTGACGGTCAGGCAGACCGGCAGGCCGGGGTCCGTGGTGTTGGCCATGCGCAGCGGCCGGGAGCCGGTCGAGCCGTGGATGTACAGCCGCCGGCCGACTCGCGCGTACAGCGTCGGCAGCACCACCGGGAAGCCGTCGCGGACGAAGCCGAGGTGGCAGAGGTACGAGCCGTCGAGTATCGGGTGCACGACCTCGGGGTCGTAGGAGGCGCGCTCCTTGGACCGGGTGGGAATGGTGCGCCCGGTCGCCGCGTAGGGGGCGTGGTCCCCGGCCTCGGCGGCCTCGGCGGCCCGGGGGTCGACGGGCGCGACGGTCTCCGACATTGCGTCCTCCATTGCACTAGTGCATAATGCTGTTTGTGCTAGGAGAGTACATGATCACGGGTGGGCGTGCGGCGGATATTGCCGCGAGCGTGGAACAGGGGGTGGGCTCGGGTGAGCTTGCTCCCGGGCAACTCCTGCCTCCCATGCGGGAGTTGGCGGCGCGACTGGGGGTCAATCCCAATACGGTCGCGGCCGCCTACCGCACCCTGAGAGAACGCGGAGTCATCGAGACGGACGGCCGCCGGGGCAGTCGGGTGCGCCCGCGCCCCGCCACCACCGCGCGCGGCTCGCTGCGCGTCGAGGCGCCCCCGGGGGTACGGGACCTGAGCAAGGGGAACCCGGACCCCGCGTTGCTGCCCGAACTGGCCGATGCCTTCGCGGAGGCGGTCCGGATGTACGGCGAAAACCCCGGGATGTACGGCGAGTTGCCGGTACTGCCCGAGTTCGGCGCCCTCGCGCGCGCGGTCTTCGCCGCCGATGGCGTCCCCGAGGGCCAGATCGTCGTCACCTCCGGCTCACTGGACGCGATCGAGCGGGTCCTGGCGGCCCACCTCAGGGCCGGGGACGCGGTCGGCCTCGAAGACCCGGGCTGGGGAAGCCTGTTGGACCTGGTTCCCGCGACCGGACTGCGCGCCGTACCGGTCGAGGTCGACGAGGACGGACCGGTACCCGCCGCCGTGGAGCGGGCCCTGCGCGCGGGCATCCGCGCCCTCGTCGTCACCGCCCGCGCACAGAACCCGACCGGCGCCGCGATCGGCGAGCAGCGGGCGCGGGAACTGCGCGCCCTGCTCGCCGCCCACCCCGACGTCCTGCTCCTGGAGGACGACCACGGACACGCCTTCGTCGACGTGCCGCTCCACCCCCTGGCCGGAACGACCCGCCACTGGGCGGTCGTACGGTCGGTGTCCAAGGCGTACGGGCCGGACCTGCGGGTCGCGGCGCTCACCGGCGACTCGATCACCATGGACCGGGTGGCGGGCCGGCAGCGGCTGGGACCCGGATGGGTCAGCAGACTGCTCCAGCGCGCCATGGTCCATCTCTGGAGCACGGGCGCCGTCGACACGCCTGCGGTCGCCCGGTCGTACGGGGCACGCCGCTCGGCGCTCGTCGCGGCGCTCGCCGAACGGGGCGTCGTCGCGTACGGCCGCAGCGGGATGAACGTCTGGGTGCCGGTCAGCGACGAGACCGGCGCCGTGACCCGGCTGCTGCGCGCCGGATGGGCGGTGGCGCCCGGTGCGAGATTCCGGATGGACGCTCCCCAGGGGGTGCGCATCACCGTGTCGCCGCTGACCCCGGCCGAGGTCGGCCCGCTCGCCGACGCGGTCGCGGCGGCGGCCGGCCCCGCCCGGCCGATCAGCTACGGCTGAGCGGCCCGACGGGACCGGACCGCGGTCCGGCGGCGGTCAGCCGAGGCCCGCCAGCTTGCGGAAGTCCCAGGAGACGACGGTCTTCGGAGTGATCCGCAGCCAGGCGTGCCGGCCATCGTGCGGCATGGCGTCGATCCCGAAGTACTTCATCGGGAACAGGCTCTCCACGGAGGCGAGTTCGGGGCACGGTTCGCCCGTGCGCGGTGCCTCGCCCACCAGGACGGCCTCGCCCCGCAGCTCGACGCCGCGCAACTCCCCGTACTCGTCACCGTCGTCGACGACCACCGCCGTCCGAGGATTCCGGAGCAGGTGCTCCCAACGCAGGCTGCGGGTCAGCGAGTGGAGCCAGATCGAGGTGCCGTCCCACACGAACCACAGTGCCCCGACATGCGGTTGACCGTCCGCACCGACGGTGGCCACCCGGCAGGTGCGCTGCGCCCTCAGGTAGGCGTCGCGCTCCTCCTCGGTCATCATGATCCGGCGGCCTCGTCGTTGAGCGGCGGCCATGGGGCACCCTCACCTTCTCGCCCCTGGGCGGGATCGTCCGATCCCAGGATCATCGGGTCCCCGGCGCCGCCGCGCAATGCCGGGGACCGTGCCTTTTCAGGAGCCTTCTCGACTCCTTCGCCTCTTGCCGGCCTCTTCCCGGCTCTTCCCGGCCTCTCCGGTCTCCGGCTCTTCCCGGGCCGGAGCGATCGAACTCTTCTCAGGCCAGCGTGATCGATCCGTCCGCGACCGTGATCCGCTTCGAGGGCAGGGCGACGGTCGCCGGACCGCCCGTCGGCTCACCCGTCGCCGGATCGAAGGTGGACTGGTGGCACGGGCAGGTGATCGCGCCGTCGGTCACCCCGCTCACCGCGCAGCCCTGGTGGGTACAGGTGGCGGAGAAGGCCTTGAACTGCCCCGCGGTCGGCTGGGTCACCACGACACCCTGCTCCGCGAACACCTTGCCGCCGCCCTCCGGGACGTCACCGGTGCTGCCTAGGACCGTGCCGCTCTTCGCGCCGGAGCTGTCGGAGTCGTCGGAGCTGTCCCCGTCCGAGGTGCCGGACGCCCCGCATGCGCTGAGGGCCGCCATCGCCCCGGCCGCGCCCACCGCGACCACCACGGCACGTCTTCCGGGCCGGGGCCCTTGCCCCTGCGGTCCACGTTCCGGCGTTCCGAGTTCCTGGGGAGCGTGTTCCTGCGGTGCGTGCTTCTGCGGTGCGTGTTCCTGCGGGGCATGTTCCTGCGGTGCGTGTTCCTGCGTCGTGCTCATGCGGGGGAATCCCTTCGCCTTGATGCGGGGCTGGACCACGGGAACGTACCGGCCCGGACCCGCGTTCCTGCGCGGCCGCCACTCACAGGTTCGGCCCGCCCGCGCCCGTACCGCGTCGCGCTCCGCATCCGTGCTCCCGCACCCCGAACCGATGCGACGCAACGGTCCACGAGTCCTCGGGCGCGAGGGCGGGGCGACGATGGAACGGACCCCCGGGGGCCTTCGTGGGACGGGAGAGACCGTGGTGCGCACCGATGTACTGATCGTGGGCGCGGGGCCGGTCGGGCTGACCGCCGCACTGGAGCTGCGCCGCCGAGGCGTCGCGTGCCGGGTGATCGACAGACTGCAGGCCCCGATTCCGCATGCGAAGGCGGTGGGAATCCAGCCGAGGACCTTCGAGCTGTGGGACCGCGCGGGAGTGATCGACGACGCCCTGGACGCCGCCGTCCCGATGCGCGGCCAGCTCGCCTACGTCAACGGCGAGGAGCGGGGCCGTATCGACCTGGAACTGCCGCCGGACGTGCCGTACACGTTCGCGTCGCTGCCCCAGTACCAGACCGAGCGGATCCTCACCGAACACCTGGAACGGCACGGCACCCGTGTCGAGCGCGGCACCGAACTGGTCACCTTCGTCCAGGACGACGGCGGTGTGTGGAGCACCGTCCTGACGGCGTCCGGCGCGACCCGGGACATCAGGTCCCGCTACCTCGTCGGGTGCGACGGGGCCCACAGCGCGGTCCGCAAAGGACTCGGGCTCACCTTCGAGGGCGGTGCGCTCGCCGAGGAGTACATGCTGGCGGACGTGGAGACCGACTGGAGCCTGCCCCCGGGGTACAGCGTCCGCTCGACGCACCTCGGCGACGACGGCATCCCCGACGACCTGCTCGTCTGCATCCCGCTGCCGGGCCGCTCGCGCTACCGGATGTCGATGCTGGTGCCGCCGGAACTCTCCACGGCGGCCGGCCCGCCGGGCCGGGTCGCCCACGGGGCGCAGGAGGGGCCGCGCCCCGAACTGGCCCACATCCAGGCCGTCGTGGACCGGCTCGCACCCGAACCCGCCACCGTCTCGGAGATGCGCTGGTCGTCCGTGTTCCGCATCAGCCACCGCATCGTGGACCGTTACGGCGAGGGCCGGGTGTTCGTCGCCGGCGACGCCGCGCACATCCACCCGCCGACCGGCGCCCAGGGCATGAACACCGGCATCCAGGACGCGGTCAACCTCGCCTGGAAACTGGCGCTGGCGACGGCGGGCCTCAACTCTCCCGCACTGCTGGAGAGTTACGACGTCGAGCGCAGGCCGGTGGGGGAGGAGGTCGTCGGCCGCACGGTTCGGCACGCCACCGGCGGCGGCGTGCAGGCCGACTCCGACGACCCGGCCCACATCATGATGCGCGAGGCCCAACTCCTCGTCGGCTACCGGGACGGCCCGCTCACCGGAGCGCTCGCCGGGGTGAGCGGCGCCCCCGACTCCGGTGACCGCGCACCGGACTGCGGAGGGCTCGTCGGCCCCCTCGCGACCTACCCGGTGCGGCTGTTCGACCTGCTGCGGCGCGGTCCGGACCACACCCTGGTGCTGTACGGGCCGGACGCCGCGGCGCTGGACCGGTTCGGCGGAGTCGTCGCCGAGGTCTCCCGGCGCACACACCGCCGGGTGCCCATCGTCGCGGTACTCGGCTCCGGCGGGCGGGTGGACGGGAACACCAGGGTCCCCGTATGGAGCGACAGCGGGGCGGAGTTCCGCCGCATCTACCGCACCAAAGGGCCCACCGGCTTCCTCGTGCGCCCGGACGGGTACCTCGCCCTGCGCCTCGGGCCCGACGCCGTACCGGAGCTGTCCGCCTACCTCTCCCGGGTGCTGCGGATCTGAGGCCGGGAGGTCACCGTCAACCCGGCGTGCTGGGTCGGGCGGCTACCTTCGGAGCGCCTCCGCGCCCGCGTACCGTGCGCTGCCGCCCAACTCCTCCTCGATGCGGATGAGCTGGTTGTACTTGGCGGTGCGGTCGGAGCGGGACAGCGACCCCGTCTTGATCTGCCCGCAGCCCGTGGCCACCGCCAGGTCCGCGATCGTGGTGTCCTCCGTCTCGCCCGACCGGTGCGACATGACGACGGTGTAGCCCGCGCGGTGCGCGGTGTTGACCGTGGCCAGCGTCTCCGTCAGGGTGCCGATCTGATTGACCTTCACCAGAACCGAGTTGGCGACGCCGGAGGCGATGCCCTCGCGCAGCAGGGACTCGTTGGTGCAGAACACGTCGTCCCCGGTGAGCTGGCAGCGCGACCCGACCCGCGCGGTGAGGTCCCGCCAGCCCTCCAGGTCGTCCTCGGCCATCGGGTCCTCGATCGACACGATGGGGTAGGTGTCGATCAACTCGGCGAGGTAGTCGGCGTTTTCGGCCGGGGTGCGCCGTACGCCCTCCCCGGCGTAGTCGTAGACGCCGTCGTGGAAGAACTCGGACGACGCCGGGTCCATGGCCAGGGCGATGTCCGTACCCGGGCGGTACCCGGTGCGCTCGACGGCGGCCACCACGAAGTCCAGAGCCTCCTCGGCCGTACGCAGGGACGGTGCAAAACCGCCCTCGTCGCCCACACCCGTGGAGTGCCCGGCGGCCAGCAGGTCGCGGCGCAGGGTGTGGAAGACCTCCGAGCCCATCCGGACGGCCTCGGCGAACGTGGCGGCGCCGACCGGGACGATCATGAACTCCTGGAAGTCCAGGGGATTGTCCGCGTGTGCGCCCCCGTTGACGATGTTCATCATCGGCACGGGCAGCAGCCGGGCGTCGGACCCGCCGAGGTACCGGTACAGCGGCAGACGGTGGGCGGTCGCCGCGGCCTTGGCGTTGGCCAGGGAGATGCCGAGGATGGCGTTCGCCCCGAGCCGGGCCTTGGTGGCGGTGCCGTCCGTGGCGACGAGGGCGGCGTCGAGGCCGGCCTGGTCCTCGGCGTCGCGGCCGATGACGGCGGCGGCAAGCTCCGTGTTGACGTGCTGCACCGCACGGTCGACGCCCTTGCCGTGCCAGCGGGCCGGGTCGCCGTCGCGGAGCTCGACTGCCTCGCGGGCCCCGGTGGAGGCGCCGGAGGGCACTGCGGCCCGGCCGAGCGAGCCGTCTGCCAGTTCCACGTCCACCTCGACGGTGGGGTTGCCCCTGCTGTCGAGTACCCGGCGGCCCGTGACGGAAGTGATGGCGGTCATGGGAGGAGTCCTTCCCGTTGGTCCACGCCGGGTCCTGCTGCGACGACGGTGGCGCTGAACCCGGCGAGCAATACTCTACAGCAATGCTGTGCAGTTGTGCTGAGCAGTTCTGCTGGACAGTTGTGCTGAACAGTTCTGCTGGTTAGTTGTGCCGAGTGGTTCAGCTGTGCGGATCGGTCTTCGCCGCCTGCGATAAAGTGCGGTATGCCCCTCCCGGAATCCGCCGCCGTCGCTGCCGAACTGCGCACAGCGATGGGAAAGCTCACCAGGCGCGTGAAGCTCGAAGACCAGATGCCGCTCGGCCAGGTGGCCGTGCTCGGCGAGCTGGACCGCAACGGCGCCATGACGACCAGTGAGCTCGCGACAGGTCAGCGGGTGCGTCCGCAGTCCATGGCGCGGGCCGTCGGGCTGCTCATGGAACAGGGGTTGATCACGCGCCGCGCGCACCCGACCGACGGCCGCAAGAGCCTGGTCGATCTCTCGGACGCGGGGCGGGCGCTCCTGGAGGAGGAGCGGGAGCGCAGGGCCGACTGGCTCGCGCGGGCCATCGATGCGGAACTGACGCAGGAGGAGCGGGAGTTGCTGGCGCGTGGGATCGGGCTGGTGGAGCGCCTCGCGTCACACTGAGAGGCGTTCCGTACGAAGAGCCGCATGACGGACGCCGCAGCTCACGGGGTGGCCTGCAGTCGTCGGCGTACCCGGACCCTTGTCGGACCCCGCTGCTACGTTGGCGTGAGGATCCAGGTTCGACAGGTTCGACCTCCGGAGAGGGCGCATGTACGACGAACGGCTCGCCGAGTTCTCCCGCGAGCGGCTGGACGGCCGTCCGATACCCGACGATCTGCGTGTGCTCCTGGTGGCGCAGTGGGAAGGCCGCACCGACTTCGCCCGTGTTCTCGGTCTCGAGTTCTTCGGGACGGGAGAGGTCCACCCGCTCCTGGACACCAGCTATCTGAGCGAGAAGGAGCTCGCGGACCCGGAGATGCAGGCCGTCAACGCCGCTGCCGCGGAGATGGCCAGATACGTCAAGCTCGTGGCGAAGGGCGGAAAGGGGTGGGTCGGCTACTGGCTGCACCCTGACGAACCCGCTGACCGCGGCTGGCAACCCATGGAACTCGACACCGAGTTCACCTTCTGGACCATGACCGGCCGCACCCTGACCGAGGGGGTCGCCGCCGAGCGGGCGAGCTACCAGGACGAGCCCGACGAGCGCGACGCGTTCACCCGACTCGCCACCGAACTCGTAGAGCTCGGAGTGCCGTTGAATACTCCGGACTACGACGCCCTGGACGAGGCCGAGTGGCGGGTGGACCCGGAGAAGCTCATGGAGGAACTGACCGAAGGCGAACGCGAGAAGCGTGGTCTCCGCTGAACGGGGAGAACCCTGATCACGCCTCGCAGCGGAACTTGTCCCAGGAGTCCCGGAGCCCCAGGAGTTCCAGGGGTTCCAGGAAACCGGAGCGGAATCGAATGAGCACGCTTGAGCGCCTCGGAGAGCTCTGTCCCCCTCCCGCCGCCCGGCAGCCGCCCGTGGACTGGGCGCGCGTCGAGTCCGTGCTGGGCACGCCGCTTCCCGACGACTACAAGCAGCTCACCACCGTGTACGACCCCGGTTGTTTCGCGGGCTACCTCTGGATCTACGATCCCCGGCACACCTCGGTCCACGTCAATCTGGTCGGCCCCGCGAGCGACCGGCTGCGCGAGCAGATGAGGTCCGACCATGCCCGGGGGATCTGCCCGGCGCCGGTGGACCCCGCGCTTCTGCTTCCCTGCGGTGGTACGGACAACGGTGAGCGAGTGTTCTGGGTGCGGGATCATCGGGGGCGGCCGGACGCCTGGACGATCGCGGTCAACGAGGCGCGCGGGCCGCGCTGGTTCACCTTCGCCGGGAACCTGACGACGTTCCTCGTCTCCGTGCTGGGCGGAGAGACGGCGGTTCCGCAGTTTCCGGGGGATCTCCTGGACGGCGGTGGCGACTTCGTGCCCTCGGATCTCGACCAGTGGTATCCACCGATGCCGTCGGTGCGGCCGCCCGTCGACCTGGAGGCCATCCGGGCGTGGGGCCGCGCGAACGGATTCGACGTACCGACGCGCGGAAGGGTACCGGCCGGGCTGCGAGAGGCCTGGGAAGAGGCTGCCGGGTGCGGTTCCGGCGGGTTCCCGATGGGCTGAAGCCCCGTTCACGGCCGTAGGTTCCAATGCCGGATGCCGGATGCCCGGCCGGTCACCCGAACCCCGGACACGCCGAAGGCCCGGCCGGGGAGTTCCCGGACGGGCCTTCGGAGAGTGCAGCGGGTGTGTGATCAGCGGCCGACCGCGTATCCCTGCATGCCGCGCGGGTTGGCGGCGGCGGACAGCACGCCCGTCTCGGGGTCGCGGGCGACGGCGCAGAGCCGGCCCTCCGACCAGGCATTGCCGACCGTGACCTCGTGGCCCCGGCGGCGCAGCTCCTCCACGACCTCCGGGTCCATGCCCTCCTCGACGGTGACGCTGCCGGGGCGCATGCCGCGCGGGTAGAACGAGCCCGGGAAGCTGTCGTTGTGCCAGTTGTGGGCGTCGACCGCGCCCTGGAGGTCGAGTCCGCCGCGCACCCGGTCGCGCAGCACGGCCGCCAGGAAGAAGTGGACCTGCCACTGGTCCTGCTGGTCGCCGCCGGGGGTGCCGAAGGCCAGCACCGGGACGCCGTCGCGCAGGGCGAGGGACGGGGTGAGGGTGGTGCGGGGGCGGCGGCCGGGGGTGAGGGTGTTCGGCAGGCCCTCGTCCAGCCAGGCCATCTGCAGCCGGGTCCCGAGCGGGAAGCCCAGCTCCGGTATGACGGGGTTGGACTGGAGCCAGCCGCCGCTCGGGGTCGCCGAGATCATGTTGCCCCACCGGTCGACGACGTCGACGTGGCAGGTGTCGCCCCGGGTGGCGCCGTCCTTGGCGACGGTCGGCTCCCCGACACCCGCGGCGGCGAGGCCCATGGCGTCGAAGCCCGGCTCGCCGGCGGCGACGGCGGAGGCGTGCGTGCTGAGGACCGGGGTGCGGCCGTCGGGGCTGCCCGGACGCAGCTCCCGCGAGGCGCGGTCGGTGATCAGGGCGCGGCGCTCGGCGTTGTACTCGGGGGAGAGCAGGGTCTGAAGGGGCACCTCGGCGGCGTCCCCGTACCAGGCCTCACGGTCGGCCATGGCGAGCTTGCAGCCCTCGATAAGCAGGTGCACGTACTCGGCGGAGCCGTACGCGGGCAGCTCCTCGGGGAGCAGGGCGAGTTGCTGGAGGAAGGCGGGGCCCTGGCTCCAGCCGGCGGCCTTGGCGAGGGTCCAGCCGTTCCATTCGTACGTGGCGGGGGCCTCGTACGTGGCGGACCAGCCGGCCAGGTCCGCGGCGGTCAGCGTGCCGGTGTGCCGGGTACCGGTGGTGTCCATGGTGGGCCGGGCGGCCTGCCTGACCATCGCCTCCGCGATGAAGCCCTCGCGCCAGATGGTCCGGGCGGCTTCGATCTGCGCGACGCGGTCCTCGCCGCCGGTCTTCTCGGCCTCGTCGATGAGCCGGCGCCAGGTGGCGGCGAGCGCGGGGTTGCGGAACAGCTTGCCCGGCTGCGGGGACGTCCCGTCGGCGAGGTAGACCTCGGCGGAGGACTTCCACTCGTTCTCGAAGAGCTCCCGGACCGTCTCGACGGTCTGGCCGACGCGCTCGACGGGCGCGTGGCCGTCCTCGGCGTACCCGATCGCGTACCGCAGCACCTCGGCGAGGGTCCGGGTGCCGTGGTCGCGCAGCAGCACCATCCAGGCGTCGAACGCGCCGGGGACGGCGGCGGCCAGCGGGCCGGTGCCGGGGACCAGCTCCAGGCCGAGGGAACGGTAGTGGGCGGCGCTCGCACCGGCGGGGGCGGGCCCCTGGCCGCACAGCACCCGCACGTCGCCGTCCTTCGGCGCCAGGATGATCGGCACCTCGCCGGCGGGGCCGTTGAGGTGGGGTTCGACCACGTGCAGGACGAAGCCGGCGGCCACGGCGCCGTCGAAGGCGTTGCCGCCGCTCTCCAGGACCGCCATCGCGGACTGCGAGGCGAGCCAGTGGGTGGAGGACGCCATGCCGAAGGTGCCCTGGAGGGTCGGGCGGGTGGTGAACATGGATGCGGCTCCTTGCTGCTGCGTGCGGGTGCGCGTGCGAATGCGGTGTTCGAGTGGTGGTGCGCGGAGGATACGGGGGTGGCTACGGGGTCTCCGCGGCCGCCCCCGTGGTCGTGTCCGGGGCCGGTACGTCCGCGGCCGCGTCCGGGGACGTACCGTCGTCCGCGACCAGGTGGCAGGAGACCTGCCGGCCGCCGGGCAGCTCGCGCAGCGCGGGCACCTCGGTGCGGCACCGGTCGGTGGCCAGCGGGCACCGGGTGTGGAAGTGGCAGCCGGACGGCGGGTCGAGCGGGCTGGGGAGCTCGCCGTTGAGCACGATCCGCTTGCGCGAACGCTGGTCCACCGGGTCCGGTACGGGCGCCGCGGACAGCAGCGCCTGGGTGTACGGGTGCTTCGGCGAGGCGAACAGCTCGGCCGTCGGGGCCTGCTCGACGATCTTCCCCAGGTACATGACGGCGATGCGGTCCGCGAGGAACTCCACGGCCGCCAGGTCGTGGGTGATGAAGAGGCACCCGAAGCCGCGGTCGCGCTGGAGGTCGGCCAGCAGGTTGAGCACCGAGGCCTGCACGGAAACGTCGAGCGCCGAGGTCGGTTCGTCCGCCACCACCAGGTCGGGGTCGCAGGAGAGCGCGCGGGCGATGGAGATGCGCTGGCGCTGACCGCCGGAGAGCTCGTGCGGGTGCCGGTCGGCGTGCTCGGGGCGCAGACCCACCTGGGCGAGGAGCTGCTCGACCCGGGTCCGCACCGCCTCGCCGCGTGCGATCCCGTGCAACCGCAGCGGTTCGCCGATGATCTGACCGATCGTCATGCGCGGGTCCAGCGAGGACGACGGGTCCTGGAACACCAGGTGGAAGTCCTTGCGCAGGGGGCGCAGCGCGCGGCGGGACATGTGGGTCACGTCGGTGCCGTTGATCTCGACCGTGCCACCGGTCGGCTCGTCGAGGCGTACCGCGCAGCGGCCGACGGTCGACTTGCCGCTGCCGGACTCGCCGACGAGGCCGACGACCTCGCCGTGCCCGATGGTGATCGAGACACCGTCCACGGCCCGTACGGTGCCGCCGCCGGACGCGCCGAAGTGCCTTTCCAGGGAGGTGATTTCCAGCACCGGGCCCTGCGGGTCCGAGGGGGCGCCGCTCGCGCGGGGTGCGGGGACGGTCTGCGGAGTGGTCACTGTCCGGTCTCCTGGTCGGGGCGCGCGGCGCCGGCCGGCACGGGGGTGGAGGTCTCGTCCGCGGTGAACGGGTGCCAGCAGGCCGCCCGGTGGGACGCGGCCGTACCGGCCGAGAGGTCGACCGAGGAGGCGACGGAGTCGAAGCCGGGCCGCTTGCCGGTGCAGATGTCGTCGGCACGGGCGCACCGGGGTGCGAACGTGCAGGCGTCGGGCCGGGTGTCGAGGTTCGGCACCATGCCGGGGATCTCGGGCAGCCTGCGCTTGCCCTCGCCGCCGGGCCGGAGCACCGCGCCCAGCAGGCCCCGGGAGTACGGGTGCCGGGCACCGGCGAACAGGTCGTGCACCGGGGCCTGTTCGGCCGGACGGCCGGCGTACATGACCAGCACGCGGTCGGCCGCGTCGGCGACGACTCCCAGGTCGTGGGTGACCAGGACGATCGCGGTGCCGAGGCGGTCCCGCAGCGACTGGAGCACGTCCAGGATGCCCGCCTGCACGGTGACGTCGAGCGCCGTCGTCGGCTCGTCGGCGATCAGCACCGACGGGTCGCAGGCGACGGCGATGGCGATCATCACGCGCTGGCGCATGCCGCCGGAGAGCTGGTGCGGGTACTCGTCGACCCTGCGGTGCGGGGCGGGAATGCCGACCAGGGCCAGCAGTTCGACCGCGCGCGCCTTGGCTTCCTTGCGGCCCAGACCCTGGTGCCTGCGGATCACCTCGCTGATCTGCCGGCCGATGGTGAGGACCGGGTTCAGCGAGGTCATCGGCTCCTGGAAGATCATCGCGAGGTCCTTGCCCCGGATCTTCTGGAGTTCCTTCTCGGGGGCGCCGACCAGCTCGCGGCCGTTCAGCCGGATCGATCCGCCGATCCGCGCGGTGGGCGGCAGCAGGCCCATGGTCGCCATCGACGTCACGGACTTGCCGCAGCCCGACTCCCCGACCAGCGCGAGGACTTCACCGCGCGCGAGGTCGAAGGAGACCCCGTCGACGGCGTGCACCGTGCGGTGCTCCGAGGGGAAGGCGACGGTGAGATCGCGGACGCTCAGCACGGGTTCGCCGCCGGGGCCGGTGTCCCGCGCGGGAGGGGAGAGGGTCTCGGTCATCGGGTGCCTCCGCGGGGGTCGAGGACGTCACGCAGTCCGTCGCCGAGCAGGTTGAACGCCAGCGTCGCGGCGACGATGGCCAGGCCCGGGAAGACGGCCAGCCACGGCGCGAGCGCGAGGAAGGACTGGGCGCCGGAGAGCATCACGCCGAGCGAGGGCGCGGGCGGCTGCACACCGAGGCCGAGGAAGCTGAGCAGCGCCTCGCTGATGATCGCGGCGGGGATGCCGACCGTTGCCTGCACGATGAGCGCCGAGGTGGCGTTCGGCAGGATGTGACGGAACAGGACCGTTCCGTCGCCGCCGCCGTTGGCCACCGCCGCGGCGACGTAGTCGACGTGCTTCAGCCGCAGCGTCTCCGCCCGCGTGATGCGGATGACCGCGGGGATCTGCGAGATGCCGATGGCGATCGTGGCGTTGGTCAGCGACGGGCCGAGGATCGCGGCGAGCCCGACGGCCAGCACCAGGAACGGGAAGGCGAGCATCGTGTCGGTGATCCGGGACACCACGCTGTCCGTGAGCCGCCCGTAGTAGCCGGCCGCGAGACCCAGCGGCACGCCGATCAGGAAGGCCAGCACCACGGCGAGCAGTCCGACCTGCATGGACGCCCGGGTTCCGTGGATGATCCGGGAGAGCTGGTCGCGCCCGAGATCGTCGGTGCCCAGCCAGTGCGACCAGCTCGGCGCGTCCAGGACATTGGTGAAGTCCGGCTGCGCGGGGTCGTACGGGGCGATCAGCGGCGCGAAGAGCGCCGTGAGGACGAAGACGGCGGCGATGATGCCGCCGATCAGCGCGAGGCGGTTCTTGCGCAGGGCGCGCAGCTTGCCGCCGCCCGCCTTCCGCGTGGTGGCCTGCGCCGGGGTGGCGAGTGCGGTCGTCACTTGGCACCTCCGAGCCGGATACGCGGGTCGATGACCGAATAGACCACGTCGACCAGCAGGTTGATGAGGATGTACGCGGCGGAGGTGCAGAGCACCACGGCCTGGAGCGTGGCGTAGTCGCGGGTGAAGACGGCGTCGATGGTGAGCTTGCCGAAGCCGGGCAGCACGAAGATCTGCTCGGTGACCACGGCCCCGGAGATCAGGTGGCCCAGCTGGAGGCCGAGCACGGTGACGACGGTGACCAGCGAGTTGCGCAGGGCGTGCCCACCGACGACCGCGCGGCGGGAGAGCCCCTTGGCGCGGGCGGTGCGGACGTAGTCCGCGGAGAGCGAGTCGAGCATCGCACCCCGTGTCTGGCGCATCACCACGGCGGCGAGGCCGGAGCCGAGGACGATCGAGGGGAGCACCATCCGGCGCAGGTTGTCGAGTGGATCGGTGCCGAACGGTACGTAACCGGAAGCCGAGAACACCGGTATGGCGATGGCGAATCCGAGCACCAGCACGATGCCGAGCCAGAAGGTCGGGATCGAAAGGCCCACCAGGGCGATGGCGTTGGCCAGCCACTCCTCCGGCTTGCCGCGCCGGACGGCGGCGATCACGCCCGCGCCGATCCCGATGACGATCGCCAGGAGCAGCGAGAGCGCGGCGAGTTCGAGGGTGACCGGGAGGGCCTGGCCGATGGCCTGGGAGACCGGGAGGCCGGTGCGCGACGAGGTGCCGAGGTCCCCGGTGAGGGCGTGACCGATGAACCGGCCGTACTGGACCACGATGTTGTCGTTGAGGCCGTACGCCTCACGGATCGCGGCGAGCGCCTCGGGGCTGCGCTCCTCGCCGGCGAGGGCGAGCGCCGGGTCGCCGGGGAGCGCCCGGATTCCGGCGAACACCACGATGCTCACGAGGATCAGGGTGATGAGCGACTGGCGCAGGCGCGTCAGCAGGAATTTCGTCAACGGATGTACCCCGCGTTCGTGACCCGGACCAGTCCGTCGCCGAAGACGCGGATGCCCGCGACGTTCTTGGAGGCGACGACGTAGTTCTTCTGCCGGTAGAGGTAGATCATGGAGTGGTCGTCCTGGACGCGCTTGGTGATCTCGTCGTAGATCTCGGTGCGCCGGGCCGGGTCGGAGATGGAGCGGCCCTCGTCGATCAGCTTGTCGAGGTCCGGGTCGCCGATGCCGTAGGCGTTCATGGCGCCCGCGGTCCTCAGGAAGTTGGAGACGTTGCCGTCCGGGTCGAGCCGGCCGGACCAGCCGCTGGTGAAGATGTCGTAGTCACCCTCGTCGGTCTCCGAGATCATGGTCGTGTACTCGGTGGGACGCAGGGAGAGTTCAAAGCCCGCCTCCTTGACCATGGCCTGGAGCACCTGGCCCACGCGGCCCTGCTCCGGGGTGGTGGAGGTCTTCAGCTCGACCTTGACCGGGAGCTTCACCCCGGCTTCCTTCAGCAGCTTCTTGGCCTTGGCGACATCGCGCTTGGGGCAGTCCTCGGGCTTGACCCCGGGGGCGATGCCGGACTGCGGGGAGATGGGGCCGCAGGCCGGTTCGTACATGCCCTGGAAGACCACGGTGTTGAGGAGGTCGCGGTCGATGGCGAGATCGAAGGCCTCGCGGACGCGCACGTCGGAGGCGAGCGGGGTGTCGATCTTCCCCGGCTTCTCACCGAGACCGTGCACGTTGCCCACGTTGACGCCGATGCCCTGGAACCCCAGCGAAGGAGAGTTGAAGAGCTGGAGGTTCGGCTCGGTGAGCGCGCTCTGCACGTCGACCGGGCCCATCTGGTCGCCGATCTGGACGTCGCCCGAACGCAGGTTGGCGAGACGGACGTTGCCGTCGGATATCGGCTTGTAGACGACCTTGTCGAGGTGGACCTTGTCCGCCGCGTAGTAGTTCGGGTCCTTCTCCAGCACGATCCGGTCGCCGCCGACCCGCTCGACGAAGCGGAACGCGCCGACGCACGACGGGTGGTTGGTGAAGTCCTTGCCGTACTTCTTCAGCGCGGTCGGGGACATCACCATCCCGGCCCGGTCGGCGAGAACGCCGGTGAGCGGCGTGTACGGGTGGTCGAGCGTGATCCGCACCGTGGACGAACCGACGGCCACGGCCTTCTTGACCGGGCCGAGCTCCGTGGCACGCGCGGAACCGGGCAGGTCGCGGTGGCGCAGCAGGGAGGTGACCACGGCCGCCGCGTCGAGCGGGGTGCCGTCGCTGAACTTCGCGCCCTGACGGATGGGCAGGGTGACGGTCAGTCCGTCCGCCGAGACCTCGGGGAGCGCCGTGGCGAGCTGCGGCACCAGGGTGCCGTTCTCGTCGATGTCGTAGAGCTTCTCGCACATGCCCGCGAAGACAGTGCGGCCCACGAGGGTCTGGGCAAGGCTGGGGTCGAGTTTGTCCGGGTCGGAGTTGAGCGCGACGGTGAGCGTCCCGCCGTCGCGTACGGGCCGCTCATCGGTTTTCCGTACGCCTCCGACCTCGGTTGCCGAGGACTGCAGCGACGTGCAGCCCGAGACGAGTGACACCAGCGCAACTGCCACGAAGGCAACCGCTTTTCGGCGCACGGGGGCCTACCTCCCACCTGGGGGTCATCAAGGAATATCGCAGACCGTATTTCGCATACAGTCAACAAGCAAGGCCGTTGTCCGCATCCCGGACACTTTCGGTGCAGAGGGCAACTTCGTTATGGGGGAATGTCCCTTATCGGGGTGAAATCAGGGCGGTTGTGGTGCGCGGCGGGGAGTGTGAGCCCGCCGTGTCCGTCGCGTCCGCGCACGGGTGCGTACCGCTGCGCCCTCGCCTCCGCCTGTGGACGGCTGCGAACCCGCACTTCCGTCGCGTCTGTGCATGGCTGTGCCCTCACCTCCGTCGCGTCCGCGCGCGGCTGCCCCCTCGCCTCCCCTCTGCGCGCGGCTGGGCCCTCGTCGCCGCCTCCCGCGCGGCCCCGTTCTCACCGGACCGTGCGTTGACACCCGCGGGGCTTTTGGCGATGCTCTCGGAGAGCGCTCTCCACGCCCTGCGGCGAGCGACTCGCGAGGGGGAACTCGGTGAAGCAGGAAGAGATCGACCGGCTGCTCGACACGCTGGACCCGCGCCAGAAGGTACGGCTGCTCACCGGCGCGACCACCTGGCGCACCGCGGACGAGCCCGCCGTGGGGCTGCGCGGGATGACGATGTCCGACGGGCCGGCCGGGGTACGCGGGGAGAGCTGGGACGAGCGGAACACCTCCGCGCTGCTGCCGTCGGCTTCCGCCGTCGGCGCGATGTGGGACGAGGAACTGGCCGAACGCCTGGGCGGGCTGCTCGCCGCCGAGGCGAAGCGCAAGGGCGTGGACGTCGTACTGGCGCCCACCCTCAACCTGCACCGGTCCCCGCTGAGCGGCCGCCACTTCGAGTGCTACTCCGAGGACCCCGAGCTGACCGCCCGTACCGGCGCCGCCCTGATCCGGGGCATTCAGGCGCAGGGCGTCGCCGCGACGGCCAAGCACTATGTCGCCAACGACTCCGAGACGGACCGCCTCACCGTCTCCGTCGACCTCGACGAGCGCACCCTGCGCGAGGTCTACCTCGTCCCCTTCGAAGCCGCCGTGCGCGCCGCCGGGGTACGGGTGGTGATGTGCGGCTACAACGCGGTCGACGGCACCACCCTGGCCGAGAGCCCGCTGCTGGCACGGCCGCTCAAGGAGGAGTGGGGCTTCGACGGCGTCCTCGTCTCCGACTGGGGCGCGGTGCGCTCCACCGTGCCCGCCGCCCGCGCGGCCCTGGATCTGGCGATGCCCGGCCCCGAGAGCCCCTGGGCCGACGGCCTCCTCCGGGCGGTCGAGGACGGACACGTCCCCATGGCCGCGATCGACGACAAGGTGGCCCGGCTGCTGCTGCTCGCCGACCGGGTCGGCGCACTCGACCCCGCGGCCCCGGCAGCCCCCGCGCTCCCCGCGGAGCCGCCGCAGCCCGCGCCGCTCCAGTCGTCCCAGCCGTCCCAGCCGTCCGCGTCGCTCCCGTCGCTCCCGTCGCTCCCGTCGCTCCCGTCGTGCCCGTCGTGCCCGGAGGACCCAGGCGCCCTGCTGCGGCGCGCGGTCGCGGCCGGATGCGTGCTCCTCGGCAACCGGGACGTGCTGCCCCTGGACCCGGCCTCGCTCACCTCTCTCGCGGTGATCGGGGCACAGGCGGCGGACCCCCGGGTGCAGGGCGGCGGCAGCGCGGGCGTCCACCCCCGGCACGTCTCCACCCCGCTCGACGCACTCCGCGACGCGCTCGCTCCCACCACACGGGTCGTGCACGCGCCCGGCCCGGCCCTGGGCGCACCCCCCTCCCTCGGCGGCCCCGGGTGCCACGACCCGCGCGACGGCCGGCCCGGCGCACTGCTGCGGGTGCTCGGCGCGGACGGCGCCGAACTGTACGCCGGGCACCGGGAGTCGGGCCGCCAGATCGAACCCCCTCTGCCGCCCGGCGCGCACACCGTGGAGATCAGCGCCCGGCTGCTCCCCGGTACGGGCGGCGCCTGGACCTTCGGCGTCGGGGGGTTCGGCCGGATGAGCCTCACCGTCGACGGGACGCCGCTGGTCGACGGGGTGTTCCCGCGCGAGACCGACGACCCGGCCGTGGTGCACGTCAACCCGCCGAGCCAGTACGGCGGGGCCGAACTCACCGCCGGGCGGCCCGTCCTGGTCGTGGCCCGCCGCGAACTCGCCGACGGGACCGGCCGCGCCACCCTGGTGACGGCCGAGCCCCCGAGGCCCGACCGCGCGACCGCCCTGGCGGAGGCGGTGGACGCGGCCCGCGCGGCCGACGCGGCCGTGGTGTTCGTGGGCACCACGCAGGACAGCGAGTCGGAGGGCCACGACCGGACCACCCTCGCGCTCCCCGGCGACCAGGACGAACTCGTCCGCGCGGTGGTCGCCGCCCAGCCGCGTACGGTCGTCGTCGTCAACTCCGGCGGCCCGGTGGAGATGCCGTGGCGGGACGCGGCTCCCGCCCTCCTGCTGACCTGGTTTCCGGGGCAGGAGGCGGGGACCGGGCTGGCCGACGTCCTGTTCGGCGCCGCCGAACCGGGCGGCCGGCTCCCGACCACCTGGCCCGCCACCCTCGCCGACGCCCCGGTCCGCGCGGTCCGGCCGGTGGACGGCGTACTGCGGTACACCGAGGGCCCGCACATCGGCCACCGCGCCTGGCTGCGCGAACACCGCACCCCCGCCTACTGGTTCGGCCACGGACTCGGGTACACGACCTGGGAGTACGAGAGCGCGTCCGTACCCCCGGCGACGGAGGCGGCCGACGAGGAGACGGCCTTCACCGTCTCCGTACGGCTCCGCAACACCGGTGGCTGGCGGGGCCGGGAGGTCGTGCAGGTGTATCTCGCCCGGCCCGGCTCGGCGGTGGAACGCCCCGTGCGGTGGCTGGCCGGATACACCGCGGTCGAGGCCGGTCCGGGCGAGACCGTCACCGCCGCCGTACGCGTACCGCACCGCGCCCTGCACCACTGGTCCCCGCAGGAGCGGGGGTGGCTCACCGAGCCGGGCACGTACGAGGTGTACGCGGGGCCGTCCGCCGGGCGGCTGCCGCTGGCCGCCACCGTGGACGTCCCCCGCACGACGGCCGGAGGCGCGCTCGGAGAGCGCTTCCCGTACCGCTGACGGGCGTTCGCGGACCGCCGGTAGGGTACCGGCATGACCAGAAGCGCCCCCAGGCTCGAAGACGTCGCGCGGGAGGCGGGCGTCTCCCGCGCCACCGTGTCCCGCGTGGTCAACGGCATCCGCAACGTGGACCCGGCCATCCAGGAAGCGGTACGGGACGCCATCGCGCGGACCGGCTACGCGCCCAACGGCGCCGCCCGGGCCCTGGTGACACGGCGGGCCCGTACCCTCGCCCTCGTGGTCTCCGGTGCGGGGGACGACTCCGAGGACGGCCAGAACCTCTTCGCCTCCCAGGCGCTGGCCGACCCGTTCTTCGGACGGGTCGTCAGCGGGGTCGTCGGCTTCCTGCGGCCCCGGTCGATGTACCCGGTGCTGATGTTCGCGGAGACGGACGCCGCCCGGCGCGAAGTGGTGGAGTACCTCCGGCAGGGCCGGGCGGACGGCGCGCTGATCTTCTCCACGCACGCCGAGGACCCGCTGCCCGCCCTGCTGGCGGCCGAACGGCTGCCCTGTGTGCTCTTCGCCCGCCCGGGGGTTCCGGCGCCCGTGACCTACGTGGACCTGGCGCACCGGGACGGCGCCCGGCTTGCCGCCGAACACCTGCTGGCCAGGGGGTGCCGCCGCGTCGCCACCATCACCGGACCGCTGGACCTGCCGGCCGCCCAGGACCGGCTGGCCGGGTTCCGCGAGACGATGGAACGCCACGGCCATCCGTACGTACCCGTCGCCGAAGGCGGGTTCACCGCCGAGAGCGGGGCGTCCGCGCTCCGTCGGCTGATGCGCGAACACCCCTCCATCGACGGGGTGTTCGCCGCCAACGACGTGATGGCGCGAGGCGTCTGCGAGGCCCTGCGGGAGCTCGGACACCGCATCCCCGAGGACGTCGCGGTCGTCGGGTTCGACGACTCCAGCGCCGCGATCGCCGCGGAACCGCCGCTCACCACCGTCCGGCAGCCGATGGAGGAGATGGCGGCCCGCATGGCGAGCCTGCTCCAGGAGGAGATCGAGGGCACGCGGACCGAGCCCACCGCCGTCATCTTCGACCCCGAACTCGTGGTGCGGGCCTCCGCCTGAGCGGACCCGGGGTGGCCGCCGGCCCTCCGGCGGCCCGGCTCGCGAGGGCCGGCCGCCGGAACGGGCGCCGGGCCGTCAGGGAGTGATCTTGTACGGTTCGCCGCAGATGTAGTCCACGCCCGCCTCGGTCAGGCACTCCTGGACCGTGATGGGCGCCTTCAGGATGAAGTCGTCCGTGTTCTCCACGTCGACGCCGGAGGCGCTGACGCTGACCAGGGAGACACAGCCCCCGTCGCAGGCGGACCTGATGTTCACCCGCGCCCCGTGGCTGTCGGACTTGGTGTCCTTGATCTGCGCGTTGACCACGTAGGTCCCCAAGGCCGGACCAGGCGTGAGGGTGCCCCAGGCGTGGGCCCCGACGACGTCGGCCGGGGTGTCGGTGGCGTTCCAGGTGGTGATGATCACGGCGGCGTCCGCCGTCCCCGTCGAGAGAGTGGCGGCGGCGGCCGTGGCGGCGAGGACGGCTCCGGTGCGCAGCAGGTGGGAGAGTCGCATGGTTCCTTTTTCCGGTGGAAGTGAGGCTGAAGAGAGGGACGCAGGGCCGGCGGCCGGCCCGGTCCGGGCATGGAGGCCCACGGGCGGCCCGGTGGGCCGGCCGGCTACTCCGGCTGGCTGACGACACCCTTGCACTCGGGCGTCGCGTCGTCGGTACCCGGACTGGCCGCCGCCTTCACGGCGTTGAACTCGGCCAGGTAGGCGTCGTGCACCGAAGCGATGTCGATCTTGAGGAGGGCCTCGTCGTTCTCGCGCAGGGCCGGGCCCGTGTAGTTGTGGCTGCCGGTCCACATGACACGCTTGACCGTGCCGTCGTACTTGCCGTCGATGAGCAGGTACTTCGAGTGGATGATCCGGTTGCTGGTCGCGGGGTTGTCGTCGTGGTCGTCGTTGTAGCAGACCGGGGAGAAGCCGCTGACCGAGTGCAGCGTCTCCCAGGTGCCGGGAGTGGCACCGTCGGCCGAACTGGCCGCGCTGTCCGTCTCCGTGTAGACGAGCTCGACCGTGCAGCCCGCCTTCTTCATCGCGACGAGCTTGTCCGCGACGCCCTGGCGGGTGAACTTGAACATGCCCACCCGGATCTTCGTGTGCTTGGCCGTCCCGTCCGACGCCGTGTAGTTGCAGGTGATGTTGTCGAGCGTGTTCCAGATGGTGTCCGTGCTGTTGCCCGTCCCCGGGTAGTAGGGGAAGAAGTACACCTTGTACGGGGAGAACGTCTCGCTGGTGTAGGTCCAGGCGGACCAGTCCGCACCCGCGAGCTTGCCGAAGTACTTCGCGTAGGCCTGGTAGATACCGGTGTTGTAGGTCAGCACGTACGCGTCGTTCCAGAAGGCGCTGTACGCGGACGGCGAGAGGTTGGACGAGGTCTGCACGACCACGTCGGACGCCCCGTCCACCTGCGAGAAGAGCCAGAACTTCTGGTGGTTGATGGACTTCCCGAACTCCGGCCTGCCCAGACAGGACTTGCCGGCCGGGCAGGTGGAGACGAACGACGCCTTGGACGTGTCGTTCCCCAGAGCGGCGCTGAGGATCCCGTAACTCTGGTCGCTGGGACGTGAACTGACGGAGCTCTCGTCCAGCATGATCTGAACGTCCACCCCTCGAAGGGTGTGCGCGTCGGCGAGAGCCCGCGCCACGTCCGCGTCCCAGAAGTGGTAGAGCGCGACCTTGATGGAGGAACCGGCCGGGCTGCTGCCGATGTAGCTCAGCAACTGGGTACGGATCGCCTGCTGTTCGGCGGTGGTGCCCAGAGGGTTGTTGAAGACGGCCCGCGACGCCTCGGTCGCGGCGGCCCCCGTGACGGCCTCCGCCGGTGCGGCGTGCACCGGTGGTGCGCCTGTGGTGAGCAGGGCGAGAGCCAGTGCGGCGGCGGCACCGCCTCCCCTGACCCATGGTGCGCGCGACATGTGGTTCCCCCTCCGGTCGGTGGCCGCGCACAGATCGACGAGCCGTTCGTATCGGCGAACGGCGGCGCGGCGTGAGGATCCTCGCAGACCCGAACGCCCATCGAAACGGTTTTGATCAAGCCTCAAGTAGGCCTCAAATTTGTGTGGTTGACGCGTCGGCCACCTTGATGAGGCGCTACGTTCTCGCGCTGTTGGCCATGTGGGCCACGGGGCCCGAGGCGCTCCTGTGGACGGAGCGAAGGGTCCTTCGTCACCGATTCGGGGGATCTCGATCGTGAAACTGAGAGGCAGGGCCGTCGCCGCGGCGACGGCCAAAGCACTGGTGGCGGGGGTGCTCTCCGCAGTGATGTTCACGCCGACGGCGTCGGCGGCGGACATACCGTCGACGCCGCGCGAGCAGAGCGTTCCGGCGCGGGTCCCGGGAAGCCCCGTCGACTCCCCGGCCGAGCCGGCCATGGGCGCCGCACCGAAGGTGGTCTGGCCCGAGGGCGGCGAGGCCACGGTCCGGATACCCGCGGCGGGCGAGCAGCCCGCGGCGGCGCCCGGCCGGCTCGTCTCGCTCCGGGGCGCACAGCGGCCGGCCGCCGCGTCCGCCCGTACGGGGACCGCGGCACCGGCGGTGGCACCCGCCGCGCCGGCCGAGGCCAGGGTCCGGGTCCTGGGAGACGAGCAGGTGAAGCGGTTCGGCGGAGTGGGCCTCGGGCTCACCGTCTCCCGCGCGGACGGCGGCAGGACGAGCGCGCCGGTCGAGGCGTCCCTCGACTACTCCGGCTTCGCTCGTGCCTACGGGGGCGCCTTCGCCTCCCGGCTGCGCCTGGTCGAGCTGCCTTCCTGCGCCCTGACCACCCCCGACGCGTCCGGCTGCTCGGACGGCCGGACGGTCGAGGGGCAGACCAACGACACGGCGAACGGCACGATCACCGCGGTCGTCGAAGCCGCCCCCGGGGTGTCGGCGACGTCCGGTCTGATCGCGCCGGTCCAACCGGGCATGGTCGCGACCGCGCAGGCCGCATCCGTGTACGCGCTCGTCGCCGGCTCGTCCTCGGACGCGGGCGACTACCGCGCCTCGCCCACCAATCCGGCCGGGAAATGGGACGTCTCCCTCGGGTCGGGAGCCTTCACCTACGAGCTCCCCATCGCGGTGCCCAAGCCCCCGGTCGGTATCGCCCCCGACCTCGCGCTGACCTACAACTCGCAGCTGGTGGACGGCCGTACGTCGGCCTCCAACAACCAGGCGTCCTGGGTCGGCATGGGCTGGGACCTCAACGTCGGCTCCATCGAACGCCGTTACAAGAACTGCGCCCAGGACGGACACGAGACCTTCGGCGACCTGTGCTGGGACTCGCCGAACTCCACCGCCGACCCCAACGGCGCCGTCTACACCATCACCATCGACGGCATCAGCTCCGACCTCATCCAGGACAACACCGGCACCGGCGCCTTCCGCATCAAGGACGACCCCGGCTGGCGGGTGCAGAAGCTGAACGGCGGATACGGCTCCGACGGCACCAAGGAGTTCTGGGTCCTGACCAAGCAGGACGGCACCCGCTACTACTTCGGCTGGGGACGCACCGAGCGCCTCAACAACGACGGCGTGCGCGAGGCGACCGACTCCGTCCTCACCGTGCCCGTGGTCGGCGACGACGCGGGCGAGCCGTGCCACGCGCAGTACCCGGAGCCCTGCACCCAGGCGTGGCGCTGGGGCCTGGACCGCGTCGTGACCGCCAACGAGGTGGAGAACTCCTACTTCTACACCAAGGAGCGGAACTACTACCGGTCCGTGGCCGCCGCGGACAAGGCACGCCGCTACGACTCCGCCGCCTACCTGGAGCGCATCGACTACGGCTGGTCCTCGCAGATCGCCGGCGCACAGCTGCCCGCCATGATCGACTTCCAGCACGTCAACCGGTGCGTGGAGCGGACGGAGGAGAAGGACCCGCTGAACAACACCGCGGCCACCTGTCCGACCATCGACGAGAAACCCGAGTCCTATCCGGACGTGCCGGTGGACCTGATCTGCGACGGCAGCTCCGACGACAACGCGTGCCGGGGCAAGACCTACTACCCGACGTTCTTCCAGCGCGACCTGCTCTGGGACATCAACGTCTACGTCCGGAACAAGAACACCGACGCCTGGGCCGACGGGCTGGTGCGCCAGTACCAGTTCAAGTACGCGCTGATGAACCCCTCCGGAGCCGTCGGTGACCAGCTGTGGCTGGACTACGTCCAGCGCCGCGGCTACTCCGGTACGGACGTCGACCTGCCGACCATCAACTTCAACGGCGAGTGGCAGGACAACAAGGTCGGTACGGGCGAGCTCAACTTCCGCCGGGTGAACAAGATCTTCACGGACACCGGATCGACCATCACCGCCACCTACGGACACGCCACCGACGAGGCCGGCGCCGTCGACCGCCAGTGCCCCGAGGCGGGCGCGCCCTCCCAGCCGAACAACACCTACGAGTGCTTCTGGCAGAAATGGGTGCCGGAGGGATCGACGGACGAGAAGTCCGGCTGGTTCAAGAAGTTCGTCACCACCCGGGTCCAGGTGGACCCCGGCAAGGCCGACGACGGCTCGCCGTCGATGATCACCGACTACGAGTACGACGGCGCGCCCGGCTG
The DNA here is from genome assembly GCF_053597235.1 of Streptomyces sp. NPDC001493. Lineage (NCBI taxonomy): Bacteria > Bacillati > Actinomycetota > Actinomycetes > Kitasatosporales > Streptomycetaceae > Streptomyces > Streptomyces sp. NPDC001493. The sequence goes on along the minus strand of NZ_JBSFHV010000018.1, from coordinate 138,907 downwards.
GAAGTTCGGGGACGATCCGCTCGCCGACGACGAGGACGAGTCCTGGAACGTGTGGCGGGGCTACGGAAAGGTCCTCGTCACCACCGGCGTGAACGAGAACCGGCACTCCACCTACCACTGGTTCTACCGGGGCCTCTCCGGCGACCGCACCTCCAAGACGGACCCCTCCGCCACGCGCACGATCACGGTGAAGGACTCCGACGACAAGGAGTGGACCGACCACGCCTGGCTCAACGGCCAGACACTGGAGACCTCGGCCCGGGACGGCAACGGCGACTCGCAGAAACGCGAGTGGCACGAGTACTGGGCGCACGACACGGCGCAGTACACCGGCCTGCCGGACGCCCGGATGGTCCGGGAGAGCAGGACCCGCACCCTGGAGAAGGTCGTCAACTCCACCGACGGCACCGGCTGGCGCGAGCACATCGTCGAGAACGAGTACGACGAAGCGGAGAAGGCGTCCACCGTGTTCGGACTGCCGATGCGCACCGACGACTGGGGCGAGACCGGAGTCTCCGACAACCACTGCACCGAATTCGGCCGCGCCTACAACACCGACGAACTGGACTCCACCGGCACCACGCGCTGGATGGTCTACCAGGACGACGAGCGGCACTACAGCGCCTCCTGCACCACGGTCGCCGACGACGAGACCGCGGGCACACCCGCCGCCCACATGGACCGGAGGACGGTCACCTTCTACGACGGTGCGACCACCTTCGACGCCAACAACACCAGCCTGGTCGACGGCAACCCGACCCAGTCGCGGACGTACACCGCCGAGACCGCCTACCGCACCACCCGCAAGGAGTTCGACGACGCGGGGCGCGAGACCTCGTCGTGGGACGACGGGAACAACCTCGTCACCACGGCCTACCAGCCCGCGACCTCCTGGCCGGTCGACGGGGTGAAGATCACCACGCCCGACCCGGACGGGACGGGACCGGCCGTGCCCCTGACGACCACGACCTACTATTCCCGCTACTTCGGCGACACGTGGAAGACGGTCGACCCGAACGGCAACACCACCCAGATCGTCTACGACGCGGTCGGCCGTGTCTCCAAGGTGTTCAAGCCGACCGAGGCCGCCGCCTACCCCGACGGCAGCCCCTCCATCTCCTACGAGTACACCGTGCCCGTCGCGGCGTCGGCCACGGGAGTGCCCCGGGTCGCCACCGGTGACCCCATCCGGGTCAGGTCGCGCACGCTCCAGACCGGCACCGTCTACTCGGACGTCTACGCATACGCCGACGGGCTCGGCCGGCCCCGGGAGTCCCAGATCCCGGCCCCCTCCGGCACCGGCCGCACCGTCACAGTGACCCGGTACGACTCCTCCGGGAACGTCGCCGGCACCTCGGCCTCCTTCTACAACAGCGCCGCGCCCGGCTCCGGACTGGTGAACCCCACCGTCGCCAACATCCCCTCGTACACCGACACCAAGAGCGACTGGGCGGGGCGCGTCATCCTGTCCCAGCTCCAGGCGAAGGGGGTCGTCCAGTCCGCCAACCTGACGACGACCCAGTACCAGGGGGCCGACGAGAAGACCGTCTTCCCGGCGGTCGGCTCGCCCACCAAGACGGTGACCGACGCCTTCGGCCGGACCGTCAAGGTGGTGGAGAACCTCGGCGCCGCCCAGTACGCCACCACCTACGAGTACACCCGGTCGGGCAAGCTCAAGTACCTCCACGACTCACGGGGCAACACCACCCACTACACCTACAACTGGGCGGGCGAGCGGCTGACCACCGAGGACCCCGACACCGGCACCACGACCACCGTCTACAACGGGCTCGGCCTGCCCGCCACGGTCACCGGCCCCGCAGGCGTACTGACCTACGCGTACGACGGACTGGGCCGCGCCACCACGGTCAAGCAGGGCACCACCCTGCTGAGCGCCACCAGTTACGACACGGCCACCGGCGGCAAGGGCCAGCCGGCCGCGGTCACCGGTTACGCCAACGGCTACGCCTACGTCAACAAGGTCGACGCCTACGACGCCCGGATGCGGGCCACCTCCCGGACCGTCACCGTGCCCTCCGACGGGTCCGGCCTGAACGGCGCGTACACCCTCACCTACGGCTACGACCTGGCGGACCACCCGACCTCGGTCGGCTACCCGGCGGTCGGCGGACTCCCCGCCGAGACGGTCACCACGACCTTCACCGACGAGCGGCTGACCAAGGTCGCCAGCCCGCTCCAGTCGTACCTGGCGTCCTCGGCCTTCGACGACCAGGGCCGCCTGCGGAGCCGCTCCCTGGGCACGACCGGCACCACGACCAGCCTCACCCGGTCCTTCACCTACCAGGACACCGACGGGACCGGCCGCCTGGGAGGCGTCACCACCGACAAGCTGACCGGGGGAGTCACCAGCAGGATCCAGGACGACTCCTACACCCGCGACGCCCTCGGCACCCCCACCGCGCTGCGGGAGAACACGGCCGGCCAGCAGCAGTGCTTCCGGTACGACGACCTCCAGCGCCTGACCGGGGCCTGGACCACGGCGGGCACCACCTGTGCCACCACGCCGCAGTCCGACTTCACGGGCCCCTCGCCCTACCAGTCGGCCTTCACCTACGACCAGCTGGGCAACCTCCAGTCGGTCACCGGCAAGGCGTCAGCAGCCGCGGCGGCCGTCACCCGGGACTACAAGTACCCGGGATACAACGCCGACGAGACCGTCTACACCGCCGGCCAGGCCCGTCCACACGCCGTCACCGGGGTCGTCTCCACCTCGGGCACGACCGACAGCTACGGCTACGACGGCGCGGGCCGCATGAACGCCCGCACCGTGGCGGGGGTCGCGTCCTCCGTCGCCTGGGACCCCCAGGGCCGGGTCGCCTCCGTCACCCAGAAGAAGAGCACCGGTGACGAGACGAGCACCTACGTCTACGACGGCGGCGGCAACCTCCTGATGCGCAGGACGAAGTCCGAGAACGTGCTCTACTTCGAGGGCCACGAACTGCACCGCGCCACCGGCGGCACCACGCTCGCCACCCGCTACTACACCGCCAAGGGCACCTCGCTCGCGATGCGCACGGCGCAGAGCACCGGCGGAAACGGCCTGCTGACCTGGCTGCTCTCCGACGGGCAGTCGTCCACCCAGCTCTCCGTGGGAGCGGCGGACGGGGCGGTCGTCCGACGGCGGACCACTCCGTTCGGCGCCGCGCGTTCCACCGCGGACGCACTGGCCGCCTCCAGCGACCGGGGATTCCTCGGCAAGGCCGAGGACGACGCGACGGGACTGGACTTCCTCGGTGTGCGTGTCTACGACCCGTCGCTCGGCCGGTTCCTGACGAGCGACCCGCTCAACACGCCGTACGTGCCGCAGACCGTCAACGCCTACAGCTACTCCGGCAACAACCCGGTCGCCTTCTCGGACCCGACCGGCTACGAGAGCTGCTACCCGCACTACTGCTCGGGCAGCAACGGAACCTACGGGGACTACAAGGAGGAGAACGACCCGGCTTCGCCGAAGTACGACGGATCCTCGCACGACGGCACCGGCAGCGGCCACAGCGGCACCGGCACCGGGAGCGGCGGTTCGACGCCGGCCCCGCACCTGTGCGACGGCTGCACCACGCTCCCGTACCTGCCGGAGGGCATCTACGTCCCCGCCGGCGGGTTCGACGTGGCCTGGTCGACCACCGATGTCCTCTACGAGGACGACTGGACCGACTACTCGACGTCCGCCTTCTACAACCCCTCGGGCGAGGAGAAGTCGGCGTCCATCACCGCCACCTTCCAGCAGATCACCCAGGTGACGAACCAGTTCACCAAGAGGATCGGAGGCAGTGTCACGGTCGAGACGGGCGCGAAGTCGGGTATTCCCATGGTGGCCGAAGGGAAGATCAACATCGCGGTGCAGGTCAATGGCGACCTCACCTGGAGCGACTCGACGTCCAAGAGCAACAGCAGCCAGTACGCGGTGCAGGAGACCGTCAAGATCAAGAAGGGGGAACGGTACGGCCTCTCGCCGACGGGCAAGCTGAGCAGCTACAAGACCACCTACCACCACTGGGACGGAAGCACTTCCTCCACGACCTGGGGGTCCTTCCAGATCTCCACGTGGAGCGTGGTGAAGTACTCGGAGACACCGAGGACCCTGGTTCCGCTCTCCTCGGGGCCGGCCGGCTGACCGCCCCGCACCACGAACGCCGACGGGCGGTCCTCGGGCCGTGACCCCGTCGGCGCCCGGAACGCACAGGAGAGCCGTCCCGGTGACCGGGGCGGCTCTCCCGTCGTGTGCGGGCACGGACCCGCGGTGACCCGGCCCGTCCCGCGGCGGGGCGGAAACGGACGGGCCGGGGGCTTACGGGTGGAGCGGGCCGGTGCGGCGCGCTCCTACGGCAGGCGGTAGTCCGCGTTCAGCGCGGCGCCGGCCTCCGGGTGGTTCTGGTCCCAGCCGCGGGCGTCGCACTGCAGGCCGCCGACGATGCAGTGGTCGACCATCGCCTTGAGCGTCGGCTCGTTCCACGCGTTGAAGAAGTCGTAGTGGAACGAGTAGCCGCGTCCGCTCGCGAGCCTGACCTGTGACATGTCCCCGCTGACGGGGAACGCCATCTTGAACTCGACCATCGGCAGAGCCACCGGGTGGTCGGCCGGGCACACGTTGTCGTTGGTACCGGGCTTCACGACCGGATACGCCATGTGGGCCTGGTGGTTCGGCGTGTCCAGGTGCAGGCCGTCCCAGCAACTGGGCGCCTGCATGCGGATGTTGAGCTGACTACCTGCCGGGCAGGTGGCCGGGAAGTCGATGTTCCCGAAGGACTCCCCGCACTCCCAGCCCTCCACCCAGCCCTTGAGAGCGCGGAACTGCTCCGCGCTCTGCAGCGGGCTGCCGACGACGTAGCGCAGCCCCTTGGGGAAGGGGCGGACGCTGGTGTAGTCGGTGACGCCCGCCTTGTAGTAGATGACCTGCGGACCGGTCGGGAGCACCTTCGTGTCGCCCTTGAAGAGGGACGGCATCCAGTACGCCGAGGAGTCCCCGGGCACCTTGCAGGTGGTGTTGCCGCCGTACAGCGAGGCGGTCACGGACTGGGCGTTGGTCGTCGTGTTGCCCATGAAGGTGTGGTCGTGGGACGCGCCGGCCTGGCCGGGGAAGACGATCGGGTCGTCCGGCGCGGTGTGGGTAACCGAACAGTTGGCCTGGAACTCGTGGAAGTAGCGCGGCGTGGGCGTCCCCCACGACGGGGTCACGCCGGTGACCGGCGGGACGGCGGGGATGTAGCCGTCGCCGTCCACGTCGTCGGCCGAAGCGGCCGAGGCCGCGGCGGCGACGTGCCCCATGTGGGGCGAGAGGGCCGTGCCCGTGTCCGCCGCGACGGTGGCGGACGACGCGTCGGGCGCGCCCGCGGTCAGGGTAGATCCGACGCCGAGGAGGGTGGCGGCCATGGCCGTGCCGACCAGCACGGCCGAGAGCCTTCTCGCCGCGCTCTTCTGCTTCTTCGTGCCTTTCATGGAGTGCCTCTCCGCTGGAGGGGGGTGGGATGCCGCCGGTGCCGGTCGGGCACCGGCGGCACGGAGGAGGGGGTGCGGCGCCCGTACGTCAGGCGTACACACCGATCTCGTGCAGTGAGTAACCCCAGCCGGTACCCCGGGTCTTGAGGGCGAGCCGCACGTAACGGGCCGACTGCCCGAGGGCGACGGTGTCGATGTCGCCGTTGCCGGTGGTGGTCGTGTAGACCGTGCGCCAGGTGGCGTTGTCGTCGGACAGCTGCACCTCGTACGAGGAGGCGAAGGCCGGGTCCCACTGGAGCTGGAGCGTCCGCAGCGCGGTGCGCGCGCCCAGGTCGACCTGGATGGACTGCGGGTCGCTCCAGTCGCTGGCCCACCGGGTGACCGGGTTGCCGTCGACCGCGTTGGCGGGGGTGCAGGGGCAGTCACCGTACGAGGCCTGCGAGGAGGAGGCCGTGGCCGGCTTGTGCAGCGCCACGTTGGTTCCGTCCACCGGCGGCGCCACCACCTTGACCGACTTCGTCTCGAAGCCCGCGTTCCCGTGGCCGTCCTCCGCACGGATGTAGACCTTCCAGACACCCAGCTTCTCGGGCGCCGTCACGGCGAAGGTGCCGTTGCCGGTGGACCGCCACGCGGCCTCCACCAGCCCCTTGTCGCCGTTGGCGTAGTTGCCGCTGAGGAAGATCTTGTACGTCACCGGGTCGTTGTCCGGGTCGCGGACGTCGGCGCGGACGGTGAACTCCTTGCCGGCCGGGGCCGCCGAGGCGGGCGAGACGGTCATGTTGCTGATCACCGGCGGCGTGTTGTCCCCGGCGGTCGAACCGGCGTACGCCTGCTTCACCGCGTAGTACGAGAGCCGCTTGAACCCACCGGGCAGCAGGTTGAACCAGATCCCGCCGAAGTCGTGCTCGGTGCCGTAGTGGAACATCGTCGCGCCGAGCGCCACACCCCGGTGTGCGGTGACGCAGTTCCACGCGTTGGTGTACCCCGCGGCGGTCTGCACGTCGGTCTTCTGCTCGGGGATGCCGTTCGCGTCGTTCGCGACCTCCCACTCACCGGCCGGGCCCGTCTCGGTGATGATGTAGGGCTTGGTGTAGCCGCCCGCCACCCAGTCCCGCTGCACGTTGCAGACGTCGCCGTACGAGTTCATCGCGTACAGGTCGAGGTCGGGCGCGTTGCGCTTGTAGTACGGCCAGGCGCCGGTCCACGCGTCGGTGGAGGTCACCGGGTGGTCCGGGTCGATCGAGTGGATCTTCTTGGCCACGTCGTTGACGAAGGTGGTGTACGCGTTGCGCTGCGCCTCCAACTCCGTACCGCTGTAGCAGTTCTGGAGCCCCAGGACCGACTCGTTGCCGACGTTCCACATCAGGGTCGCGGGGTGCGACTTGTAGGCGTCCACCCACTTGGCGAACTCCGTCAGGGAGTTGTTCTTGTAGGTGGTGTCCGTGACGTAGTTGACGCAGCCGCCGCTGCCCGGGCCGCCGCCGGGCTGCAGCCAGAAGCCGTTGATGATCCGGATGCCGTTGGCCGCCGCCGCGTCGAGCAGCGGCTTGGTCGAACCGTCCGTGCCCCAGGTGCGGATGGTGTTGACGCCCATGGACTTCACGTCCGGCAGGTACTTCGGGGAGTCCGCGACGGACGGGCCCCAGGTCAGTCCCTTCACGGTGTACGGCTGGCCGCCCACCTGGAGCTGCCAGTTGCCCTGCGAACCGGTCACCTTCACGGCGCCGCCGGTGGCCGGCGGGGGAGTGGTGCCGGTGCTGCCGTAGACCTGGAACTCCCAGAGGGAGTAGCCGTATCCGCCGGACCGCTCGGTGCCGAGCATCCGGACGTACCGGCCGGAACCGGAGAGAGCGAGGTCGTCCGTACCGCCGTCGCCCTGGGTGACCGTGCGCAGGCTCCGCCAGTCGGTGCCGTTGTCGGACGCCTGGATCTCGTACGACTTGCCGTAGGCGCCCTCCCAGGTCAGGACGGCCCTGCTGAGGCTCGCGGTGGCGCCGAGGTCGATCTGGATCCACTGCGGATCGCTCCACTGGCTCGCCCACCGGGTGCCCGTGAGGTTGCCGTCGACGGCGGCGGCGGCCGAGTAGCCGTCGCCCTCCTGCGAGGAGGCGGTGGCGGTCCGGCCCTGGGACAGCAGGGTGTCGGCGGCCGTGGCGCCCGGCGCCGCGAGGAGGGTGAGCGAGGACGCGACGAGGGCACCGAGGGCGGTGAGGGAGACGAGTCGGCGACCGGCCCGTGGGCGGCCGAGAACAGCGTGCGGTGGTCTGAACACGTGGACTCCTGGCGGGTGCTGAGGGGAGGCCGGCTTCCCGTAGCCGGCCTTGGAGAGCGCTCTCCCGAGAGTGTCGCGGGGGCGTGCCCCTGTCAATGAGATGGGCGCGACCTCTGTGTGGGGCGTCGGGATGCGGGCTCTCGCGGCGCGTGCCCCGGTGTGCCCGGCTTCGGGGGATCGGTGAGGTGGTTGCGGCATGTCCGCCGGGCCGCAGGGGCCGGCCGAAGGGTGGCCGGGTGGCCGGGAACCGCCGGGGAGGGGTGGGGCCGGCGGGGGTGGTTCCGGAAGCGGCAGGGGCGTACGGAGTCGTTCCGGGAAGGCCTACTCGGTTCGCTCTTCCCGGAGTTGACCATAAAAGCGTCAAGTAACCCGGATGTGCGTGGAGTTGGGGAGAGTGGCACCGGGAGAGGCGGGTCTGTGTGGATGCGAGGAGGTCGGCAACCCGCTCGGTGGAGCGTGTTTGCCCTGGTGAGGGCGGGGTGAGGGGCGGTGGGCGGGGTCGTCGGAGCGTTGGGCGGTCCGCCTCCGGGTGTATTGATTGTGTAAAGAACCTTCACGGTGCACGTGTTGCGGGGGAAGGGCGACCGTCGAGTCCCGGGTGGCTCAAAAGTGACGTCGGGCTACGTGTTTGGCTCCATGTCCGGGAGAGCGCAGGGAGGCGTTCAAACCCGAGGAGGATGGCTGATTTATTTCTTGCGCATGAAGCGCGCGTGAGAAAAACCGACGTGATGGCACGTCATATTCCGCACAATCCCCCCTGTTCGAGAAGTTGCGATGTCGAAACGGTGGTGGTCTCATCGGGCGGTTGTTCTGTACACGTACCGTCTGGGGTGGGATGCAGTGGGCATGGTGAGACGCCGATTCGGCGGCGTAGTGGGCAGACGTATGAGGGCGGTCTCCGCGCTGGCGGGATCGGCCCTGCTCCTGGCGGCACTTCCGGTGGCCGGACCACGTCCCGCCGCGCAGGCGGTCGCCGCCGACGCCGCGTCGACAGAGCTGACGGAGGGACAGAAGGACCTGGCCACGGCGAAGGAGTCCGGCCAACGGGTCGAGGTCGTCGGTGAGCGCGCGGAGCGGAGCACGGTCTTCGCCAACCCGGACGGCTACACCTTCACCCTGGAGGAGTCGGCCGTTCCGGTCCGCGTCAAGAAGGCGGGCGGCGGCTGGCAGGCCCCGGACCCGACGCTGGAGGTCCGGGCCGACGGCTCGGTCGCGCCGAAGGCCGCCGCGGTGGACATGGCGTTCTCCGGCGGCGGTGACAAGTCCCCCCTCGTGAAGATCGACGACGGCGGGAAATCGCTGCAACTGGGCTGGCCCGGCGAGCTTCCCGAGCCGGAACTGGACGGATCGAGCGCCCTGTACCCCGAGGTCTTCCCCGGCGTCGACCTGAAGGTCACCGCTTCCGTCGAGGGCTTCCAGCACGTCCTGGTGGTGAAGACCCCTCAGGCGGCCGCCTCGGACGAACTCCAGCGGATCTCGTATTCGATGAAGGCCTCGGGGCTGGACATCCGCACCGGGCAGTCGGGCAGCCTGGAAGCCGTGGACGGCGACGGCAAGCGGGTCTTCCGGGCCCCGCCCGCCCAGATGTGGGACTCGGCCGGGGCCCAGTCCGCTCCGGCGGCGCAGACGGCCGTCCTCTCCCGCGCGGCGGTGGAGACGGAGTCGGCGGACGACACCACTGTTCCCGCCGTCGATTCGCCGGTCGTCGGGACCGAGCCCGCCGCCGGTGACACCGTCTCCGACGTCGCGGTGAAGGTCTCGGACGACGCCCTGACGGTGGTCCCGGACGCGGACATGCTCAACGGCACCGAAGCGTCGGCCTTCCCCGTCTACATCGACCCGACCGTCACCTGGAGCGAATCCGAGCGGACGCTGCTCCGCTCGGACGGCTACGAGTCCTACGGCTGGGGCAACGGCGACGACGGGCTCGGCAAGGGTGTCGGCAAGTGCGGTACCTGGAGCGGCTACTACTGCGGCCCGGGTTACGTGCAGCGCCTGTACTTCGAGTTCTCGCCGGCCAGTCTCAAGGGCAAGCAGGTGCTGAGCGCCACCTTCCGGGTGACCGAGCCCTGGGCGTTCCAGTGCGACCCGCGCTGGGTCGACCTGGTGAGGACCCCCGGCAACATCTCGTCCTCGACCACCTGGGCCACCCGCCCGACGAGCGGCTGGGACACGATGGTCGACCGCTACGTCTCGGCGGGCCGCGGTTCGCTCTGCGACGCGGACTCCCCGGACGCCCCGATCGAGTTCAAGGACAACCCGGAGGAGACGAACGAGAACCTCACTCCGACGGTCCGCAACTTCGCGGCCGGCAAGTTCTCCCGCCTCACGCTGATGGTCAAGGCGCACGACGAGACGGACACCAGCGCCTGGAAGCGGTTCAAGAACGACGCGGTGCTGTCGGTGGACTACGTCGGCATCCCGGCGAAGCCGTCCGGCATCGGCCTGGTCACGGGTACGGGCACGGTCTGCGAGACCACCGAGTCCGACCCGGCCATCGTCTCCGACCCGACCCCCTCGCTGACCTCCACGCCGCAGACCGCCGCCGGCGGTGAGTCCGGTGCGCAGCTGCGGGTCGCGATGGACATCGACAAGAAGGCGGCCGACGGCACCTGGTCGAACGCGATGGACAACATGGAGCGCCCGACCAGCGGCTACATCGGGGACAACGTGAAGGTCACGGCCTCCGCGCCCACCCTGACCGAGGGCACGCTCTACCGCTACCGGAGCTGGACGCGCTCCTACTACGACGGCGGCGCGAGCGCCCTGGCGGGCCCGTCCAACGGCTCGACGACCGGCTGGTGCTTCTTCAAGGTCGACCCCACCGCCCCGAAGGCCCCGGTGATCACCATCGGAGCGCCCTACACGTCCTGCACCAGCAACGACTGTCAAGCCATGGGCGGTCCGGGGCAGAAGGCCACCTTCACCTTCGCCGCGGCGAGCGGGGACGCGAACAACACCGCCTACCAGTACAAGCTCTCCGGGGCCGCGGCCTGGTCCGCCGAGACCACCGGGGCCAAGGTGAGCCAGGTGATCACGCCCGAGCGATCGGGTACGTACACCCTGTACGTGCGGGCGAAGGACGTGGTGGGCCGCTGGGGAGCCCAGGGCGCGGTGGACTTCCTGGTCGCCGCGGGTGAAGGCCCGGTGGCGCGCTGGCACTTCGACGAGGACAGCGGCGCGGCCGTCGACTCCGAGACCGCCGACGGCGCGAACGACCTGACGCTCCAGGGCACGGTGAAGCGCGACGACCGCGGCAGGCGCGGGGTCATCACCCAGGACTCCCAGGGCGTCCCGCTCGACACTCCGGTGACCGACAAGGGCCTCGCCTTCGACGGCACCGCCGGGTACGCGGCGGCGAGCAGCCCCGTCCTGGAGACGCGCTCGCCGTACTCGGTCGCCGCGTGGGTCAAGCTCAACTCCACGGCGGCCAACGCCTCGATCCTGTCCGGCCGGGACAGTGTGAGCAGCCCCTTCCTGTTCGGTTACCTCACGTCCGCCAAGGGCTGGTACTTCGGCGTCCGCGACCCCGCCCAGAACGACTACTACTGGGGAGTCGCCTCGGACACCCCGGCGGTGACGGGGGTGTGGACCCATGTGGCCGCCACCTTCGACCCGGGTACGGGTGTGGTCCAGCTCTACATCAACGGCAAGGTGCAGATCAGCACCGCCCACGTCACGGGTTCCTGGCCCTCCACCGGCAACCTGGAGGTCGGCCGGCACGAGTACAGCACCGGACCGGGCATGTACTTCAACGGTTCGATCGACGAAGTCGCTCTGTGGCAGCGGACGCTGACCCCCGAGGAGGTCACCGACGAAGCGCGGCTGCTGACCTCGCAGGGCAACGCCGGTGTCGAGCTGGTCGCCGACTGGTCCGCCGCGACGAGCACGGGCACCACGCTCACGGACGCCACGTCCGGTTACGGCAGGAGCCTGGAGCTCACCGGCGGTGCGACGCTGGACGGTGAGGCGGCGGTGCTCGACGGTGTCGACGACGCCGCCACGGCTTCCGCCCCCGTGGTGGACGACACCGGCTCGTTCACCGTGACCACCTCGGTGGAGGTGAACGGAGCCAAGCTCGGTGCCGAACCGGTCGGTTACTCGGGCCAGGTGCTCGGCCAGCGGACGGCCACCGGCTCGTCCTGGGGCCTCTGGTACGAGGTGCGGGGCAGCGAGACCGTCCTCGACGAGGAGACGCTGGAGGAGTCCACGGTCGCCACGGGCGTCTGGCACTTCGGCCGCCTGGAGGACGACGGGACCTACAGCTCCGTCGTCTCCGACGAGGTCGCCCTGACGGACTCGCCGGTCCGTCTCACCGGGGTCTTCGACGCGCAGGACGGGACGATCAGCCTGTACGTCGGATACAACCGCAACGCCGAGCCGCGCGCGTTCACCGCGAAGGCGGGCTCCGGCGAGTTCGCCGCGGGCAAGGGGTTCACCTCGTCCGCCTGGGGCCACTTCCTGCCGGAGCGCATCTCCGAAATCCGCCTCTGGGCGGGCGCGATGGCCGGGCCGGACCAGATCAGCGAGCGCGTGGGGGACTGAATTCCAGGGGGTGCGGCGCCGCTCCGGCGGCCGCCGCACCCCGTACGCGTGTGTGTCCGCGCGGGGGCGGCGCGGACGAGCCCCGGGCATCCGCCCCGGGTGCCCATTGGCATGCCCATACCGAAATCGCCCACGGCGTTCCCGCCGTCACGGGCCGGCCCGACGGGGCCGGTCCCCCCATCCGTACGTACGAAAGGACAGGCATGTCCTGGCCCCAAGTCAGAGCAGGAACCAACCGCGTCGCGAGGAGCGTGCGCGAGGGAGTGCGGCGCCACGGCAGCCGTTCGCTCATCGCCGTGGTCTCGCTGGCCATCGCCGTCCCCGCGGGACTGGCCGCCCCGTCCGCCTTCGCGGCCGACGGGGGCCTCGGCCGGCCCGATCTGCCGGCCACCCGCGTCAGCAAGGTCCACGAGGTGAAGGGCCTGGGCGCGAAGGAGGCCCGGGACCGGGTCGCGCACGACAAGAAGGCCAACGCGGAACAGGCCGCCCGCGCCCGCGCCGAGCAGAACGCCGCCTGGCCCACGAAGGGCTCGGCGACCGTCGAGGTCCGCACCGGGAAGGCCGCGTCGGCGTCGCCCGGCGGCCTCCCCCTCACCGTCCGGCAGGCCGACGGGACGAAGAAGGTCCCCGCCGGCACCGAGACCCGGCTCACCGTGCTCGACCCCTCCGCCGCCGACGCGGCGGGCATCACCGGCGTGCTGCTGACCGCCGACGCAACGGTGTCCGGCAGCGCCGAAGTCGGCATCGACTACGGCGCGTTGGCCGGGGCGATCGGCGGCGGCTGGGCGCAGCGCCTGCATCTCGTACAGCTCCCCGCCTGCGCGCTGACGACCCCGGAGAAGGCCGCCTGCCGCGAGCAGACCGAACTGAAGTCCACCAACGACGTCTCCGCGCAGCAGGTCACCGCCACGATCTCCGTCCCGGCAGGGCAGCCGGCCGCGGGAACGGCGACCGCCACGACGGCCGCCGCGAGGACCACGGCGACGACAGCCGTCGCCACGACCGCGCAGGCCACGACCGCGCAGGCCACGACCGCGCGGGCCACGACCGCCGGCGTCGCCACGTACAGCGCGGCCGTGTTCGCCCTCACCGCCACGGAGAGCGGCACCGGGCAGTCGCCGAACGGCAGCGGCGACTACTCGGCCACCGACCTCTCGAACTCCTCCACCTGGGAGGCGGGCGGCAGTTCCGGCTCGTTCAACTGGAACTACGACTTCACCATGCCGCCCGCCGCGGCCGGGCCGACCCCGCCGCTCTCCCTCGCCTACAGCTCCGGGAGCGTCGACGGCCACACCGCCCTCTCCAACAACCAGGGCACCTCGGTCGGTGAGGGATTCGCGATGAGCGAGTCCTACATCGAGCGCACCTACACCGGATGCGACGACGACGGCCACGACGGCGTGCACGACCAGTGCTGGAAGTACGACAACGCGCGCCTGGTCCTCAACGGTTCGTCCTCGCTGCTGGTCAAGGACAAGGACACCGGCGACTGGCGGCTGGAGAACGACGACGCCTCCACGGTGACCCGCTCCACCGGAGCCGACAACGGCGACGACGACGGCGAGTACTGGACCGTGACCACCGGGGACGGCACCAAGTACGTCTTCGGCCTCGACAAGCTCGACGGCGCGACCACCCAGCGCACCAACTCCACTTGGACGGTGCCGGTGTTCGGCGACGACCCGGGGGAGCCCGGCTACTCCGCCGGCTCCGAGTTCGCCGACCGCGCCCTCACCCAGGCGTGGCGCTGGAACCTCGACTACGTCGAGGACACCTCCGGCAACGCGGCGACCTACTGGTACGCCAAGGAGGAGAACCACTACCGGAAGAACAAGTCGGAGAAGGCCAACGCCTCCTACATCCGCGGTGGTTACCTGACCGACATCAAGTACGGCCTGCGCAAGGGCGCGTTGTTCACCGACGACGCCGACGCCAAGGTCACCTTCGGCTACGCGGAGCGGTGCACCGCCTCCGACTGCGACTCGCTGACCAAGGACACCGCGAGCAAGTGGCCGGACGTGCCCTTCGACTCGCTCTGCTCCAGCGGGGACGACGACTGCCTGGCCGTCGGCCCGTCGTTCTTCTCCCGGAAGCGGCTGACCTCGATCGCCACCTCCTCCTGGAACGCCACCACCAGCAGCTACGACCCGGTGGACTCCTGGGCCTTCACCCAGGAGTACCTGGACGGCGGGGACATCGGGGACACCTCGGACCAGGTCCTCACCCTGAAGTCCCTGCGGCGCACCGGGAAGACCGGCACCGCCATCGAGACGGACCCGATCTCCTTCACCTACGACATGCGCCCCAACCGGGTCGACGGCACCGACGACATCCTGCCGCTCACCCGTCCGCGCATCTCGACCGTCACCTCGGAGACCGGAGCGGTCACCACGGTCACGCTGTCGTCCCCGGAGTGCAAGCGCTCCGAGGTGATCGGCGCCGCCGAGGACACCAACACCCGCTCCTGCTACCCGCTCTACTGGCACATAAACGGCGCCGAGGACGCGGCCGTGGACTGGTTCCAGAAGTACCGGGTGCTCGCGGTCACCGTCGCCGACCCCGCGGGGCAGAACGACCTCGTCGAGAACGAGTACAGCTACAGCGGCGCCGCCTGGAACTACGCCGACGACCCCTTCGTCCCCGAGGACGAGCGGACCTGGTCCGACTGGCGCGGCTACCAGCAGGTCACCGAGTACAAGGGCGCCTCGGACACCACCCGTTCGAAGAAGGTCTCGCTCTACATGCAGGGCATGGACGGCGACAAGCTGAAGAGCGGCACCCGCTCGGTGAGCGTCGCCCCCCTCAGCACCCCCGCCCTCGGCCTCGCCACGCTCAAGGACAGCGACCAGTACGCCGGACACCTGCGCGAGGAGATCACCTACGACGGTGCCACCCCCGTCAGCGCCACGTCGAGCGAGCCCTGGTCGGCCGAGACCGGCCGGCAGACCGTACCCGGCGCGGGCGACCAGGTCTCCCGCTTCGTACGGCCCGCGAAGGAGACCACCTTCACCTACCTGACGGTGCCGAAGACCTGGCGCTCGCGCACCCTCACCAAGAGCTACGACGACTACGGCATGATCGAGTCGGCCGAGGACCGCGGCGACGACGCCAAGTCGGGCGACGAGACCTGCACCCGCACCTGGTACGCGCGTGACGCGGCCGCGGGCCTGACCGACTTCGTGTCGCGCGAGCGCGTGGTGGGCAAGCCGTGCACCGTGGAGGACACCGCACTGGACCTGCCCTCCGACGCGACCGAGCGCGGCGACGTCCTCTCCGACACCGCCACCGCCTACGACAACGCCACCTGGTCGACGTCGATGAAGCCGGTGAAGGGCCTCAAGACCTGGACCGGCCGCGCCAAGGGCTACACCGCCACCGTCCCCAGCTGGCAGAAGACCGCCGGCACCGGCTACGACACCCTCGGCCGTGCCACCTCGGCGACCGACGGTGCCGGGCGCACCACGACCACCGCCTACACCCCGGTGTCTGCCGGACCGCTGACGAAGAAGGTCGTCACCGATCCGATGGGCTTCACGGCGACCAGCTTCATCGACCCGCGCCGCGGCCTCGACCTGCGCACCTACGACGCCAACCAGAAGAAGACCGAGCTCGCCTACGACGCCCTCGGCAGGCTGACGGACGTGTGGCGGCCCAACCGCAGCCACGCGGCCGGATACAGCCCCACCCAGAAGTTCACGTACGACCTCAGCGCCACCAAGCAGTCCGCGATGTCGTCCGCCACGCTCAAGGCCGACGGCGAGACGTACAACACCACCTACACCCTGTACGACTCGCTGCTGCGCACCCTCCAGGTCCAGGCGCCGAGCCCCAAGGGCGGGCGGATCCTCACCGACACCCGCTACGACTCCCGCGGCCTGGCCTACGAGCAGTTCGAGGGGATCTTCGACAGCACCTCCGAGCCGAACACCACGTACACACGCGCCGAGTTCGGCGAAGCCCCCACGCAGACGGAGACCGTCTACGACGGCGCCGAGCGCCCCGTCTCCAGTTCGCTGGTCGTCTACGGCGTCCCCAAGTGGACCACCACCACCGGCTACACCGGTGACTCGACGGCGGTCAGCGCCCAGCAGGGCGGCAGCGCGACCCGTACCCTCACCGACGCGCGGGGCCGGGAGACCGAGCGCCGCGAGTACGCGGGCACCAGCCCGGCCGACGCGGACTTCGGCGGCGGTCTGGGTGCCGCTTACAGCACCACCGCCTTCCAGCACACGCTGGACGACAAGGAGTCCGTCGTCACCGCGGCGGACGGGGCCGTCTGGACCTACGGCTTCGACCTCCTCGGACGGCAGACCAGCGTTACCGACCCCGACAAGGGGACGACGACGATGGAGTACGACGACGTCGACGAAGTCGTCAGGACCACCGACTCGCGCGGCCAGTCCGTCCTGACGGAGTACGACGACCTCGGCCGGACCAAGGCCACCTGGAACGGGGTCAAGGACGACGCCCACCTGGCGACCGCCCAGACCTACGACACCCTGCTCAAGGGAATGGCCGACGCGACCACCCGCTACGTCGGCGGGAAGTCCGGCCAGGCGTACACCAAGACGGTCACCGCGTACGACACGCTCGACCGTCCCACCGGCACCACGCTCACCCTGCCCGCAGGTGACCCCCTGGTCGCCGCAGGCGCTCCCGACACCATCGCGTTCTCCAGCTCCTACGGCCTCGACGGCACCCTGGAGAGCAACGACGAACCGGCCCTCGGCGGCCTGCCGTCCGAGAACATCGAGTACGACTACACCTCGCTCGGACAGGTCACCTCGATCACCGGCAGCACCGGCTACCTCCTCGACGCCGACTACTCCAGCCTCGGCCTCGCCGAGCGGTACACGCTGGGCGCGGCGAACACCGAGGCGTTCAAGAAGGTATTCGTCTCCAACTCCTACGAGGAGGGCACCAACCGCCTCACCCGCAGCTACGTCACCGACCAGACCCACGGTTACATGCTGTCGGACCTCGACTACACCTACGACGACGCCGGCAACGTCACCGCGATCGCCGACCCGACCACCCTCGGCGGCACGTCCGCGGCCGAGACCCAGTGCTTCACCTACGACGGGCAGCGCCGCCTGAAGGACGCCTGGACCCCGGCGTCGCAGAAGTGCTCGGACGCACCGGACGCGGCAAGCCTCTCCGGCCCCGCGCCGTACTGGACCGGCTACACCTACGACGAGGCCGGCCAGCGCACCTCCGAGACGCAGCACACCGCGCAGGGCGACACCCGCACCACCTACTGCTACCAGGAGGGCCGCCCGCACCTGCTCTCGGGCACCAGCACCACCGCCGACTGCGACGACCCCGGGAAGACCTACTCCTACGACGCCTCCGGCAACACCACGAGCCGTCCCGGGGCCACCGCACAGCAGGACCTGAAGTGGACCTCCGAGGGCCGGCTCTCCCAGCTCACCGAGGACGGCAAGGACACCGACTACGTCTACGACGCCGACGGATCGCTCCTGATCAAGACCGCGGAGAACGGCGAGCGGATCCTGTACACGGGCAACACCGAACTTCACCTGCGGGCCGACGGCACCACCTGGGCGCAGCGCACGTACTCCTCCGGCAGCCTGAGCATCGCGGTGCGCAGCAACGAATCGGGCACCAACAAGCTCACCTACCTCGCGGGGGACCACCAGGGCACCCAGACCGTCGCCGTCTCGGCGGACAGCGCCCAGGCGGTCAGCAAGCGCCGGCTGACCCCGTTCGGCGACGAACGCGGCACCGACACCGGCTCGGCCTGGCCCGACGACAAGGGCTTCCTGGGCAAGACCAACGACACGAACACCGGGCTGACCCACACCGATTCCCGGGAGTACGACCCGTCCATCGGGCAGTTCATCAGCGCCGACCCCAAGTTCACCACCGACCAGGGACAGTCCCTGAACGGCTACTCCTACGCCAACAACAACCCCGTCACCTTCTCCGACCCCACCGGCGAGATCGTCCCCGAATGCCGTGAAGGCAAGATCAAGTGCGTGGGCGGCGTCCCGGTTTCCACCGGTGGCGGTGGCGGCGGCTACTGCCCGAGCCTGACCAACCCGAAGTGCCCCGAGTACCAGGGCGGCAAGAAGGGTGGCGGCGGCGGTGGTGGCGGTGGCGGTGGCGGCACCACCGGCGGAGGGGGCGGCGGCGTCGGTGTCGGCAACGGCAGCTACGTCTCCTACTCGAACGGCTGCGGCATGCCACCGCGTCCGGTGTGCCCCGGCCCGGTCTACGGACCTCCCTCCCAGCCCCCGCTGCTCATGGGGCCCGACCCGGTGCCGCTCCTCTCCTTCTCGGCCAACTGCGGCATCGAGACGGACTGGAACTACCTCTGCAACGCCGGAAACGGCCTGATGACCTCCGGGGCGTACGCCCAGGAAGGATTCGGCGCGGCCGACGACATCATCACCAAGGCCAAGAAGGACATGCGCTCCAACGTGCGGTCCGACCGCGTCCTGAAGGCGGTGAAGAACAAACCGGGTATCGCACGCCTCGGCGCCATCGGAGCCAGCAAGCCGATGCAGATGGCGAGCAAGGGGCTGCTGGTGGGCGGAATCGCCTTCACGGCGTACTCCAACTACCAGTCAACCGGCGGTGACATCGGGCTGACCGCGACCGAGACGGCCGTCGACACGGCGATCGTCATGGGCACCACCAAGGTCGGCGCGACCCTGGGCGCCGCCATCGGCACCGCCATCGCACCGGGCGTGGGCACCGTCATCGGCGGCGCGATCGGCGCCGGTGCCGGAGCGGTGACCGGCATCCTCGCCTCGGGGCCGGTCAACAACGCCCTGTCGAAGGGGTGGAAGGGCGTGAAGAGCTGGTTCTGACCGGTCGGTCGAACAGCTTACGGGGGCGGGCTCCGGACGACGTACGGCATGTCCGGGGCCCGGCCCATGCCCGTGGGACACCGTGGGGCCGGAGCCCGCCCCGCGCCCGTGGGACACCGTGAAATGACGAAAGGGATGACGCACGATGGTCCTGCTGGTGATCGTTTTCGGATTCCTCGTGGTGGGAAACGCCTTCATGACCTGGAAGGCCGTTCAGCTCTGGCGCGACCCGGACCTGGTCGACTTCTTCCAGGGCGCGTTCACCTTCCTGCCGTTCGGCCCCCACACGCGCAGGGGCGAAGTACGGTCGGTCGGCCTCACCGTGGTCACCCTGTGGGGCGTCGTGGTGCTGCTGGCCCTGGGAACACTCGATGCCGCTTTCAGCAACCCGGTGGTCCTGGTGGCCTTCGCCGCGGACGTGCTGATCATCCTGGGGGCGGGGCTGGCCGAGGTGTGCGTGATCCTCTTCAACGCCCCGAAGTTCGCCGTACCGCCGCACATGCGGGCCGAGCCCGGAGTCCTCGCGGCACGCCGGGCGCGCAAGGCCGAGAGCACGCGACGGCCCGGAGCCTGAAGCCCCCGAGCCCGACACCGCGTACGGCCGCCGCACCGGAGGACCCGGCGGGGCGGCCGTACGGCCGTTCCCGCGCCACCCCGCGCCCGGCCCGGCTCACCACACCCTGGTGTGCCCGGACCGGGCCCGTACTCCGATACTGCTTACATGCGGTCACGCGGAGGCAACTCCGGCGCCCGCGACAGAAGGCTCCACGGTGGAAGGCAGAACAAGGTGACGATCGTCGCATATCAGGGGGAACCGGGCTCCAACTCGGCGACCGCCGCCCACGCGTTGTTCCCGGGCTGCGGTGAAGTGCCCTGCACGGGCTTCGAGCAGGCGCTGGACGCGGTCACGCTCGGCGACGCCGATGTCGCGGTGATCCCGGTGGACAACTCCGCCGCGGGACGCGTCGCCGACGTACACCATCTGCTGCCGGAGTCCGGCCTGTTCATCGTCGCCGAGTACTTCCTCGCGATCCGTTTCGACCTGATGGGCGTCCCGGGCGCCTCGCTCGATCAGGTGGAATGCGTACGCAGCCATGTGCACGCCCTCGGCCAGTGCCGGAAGCTGCTGCGCGAGGGCGGCTGGCGCACCCACGTCAGCGACGACACCGCCGGCTCGGCCCGCGAGGTCGCGGAGTTGGGCGACCCCCGGCACGCCGCCCTCGCCCCGCCCGCCGCGGCGGAGCTGTACGGGCTGGACGTGCTGCGCCCGGAGGTCGAGGACGACCCCGAGAACACCACCCGCTTCGTGGTGCTCTCCCGCGACTCCGGTTCCTGGCCGGAACCGGACGGCACCACGATGACCAGCCTCTTCTTCTGTGTACGCAACATTCCCAGCGCGCTCTTCAAGGCGCTCGGCGGGTTCGCCACCAGCGGCGTGAACCTCACCAAGATCGAGAGCTACCAGATGAGCGCGGGTCTCAGCCCCAGCCGCTTCTACGTGGAGATCGAGGGCCACCCCGACGAGCCGCACGTCGCTCTCGCCCTGAACGAACTGCGGTTCTTCTCCTCCGAGGTGCGGGTCCTCGGGGTCTACCCCTCGCACGCGCACCGGCTGCGCGGCCGCACCGGCTGACCCTTCCGCGCCCGCCCCGCGATGCCCGTACGGACGGGAACCGGTGGGGCGGGGCGCGAACGGTCCCCGAAGCGTGCCGCGAAAGTCCCGCCTGTCCGGCCCTCCGGACGGACGGCGCTACTTTCGCGACACGCTCTACTGGACGCCGGCCGAGGGCAGACCCCGGGGATCGGCGGCGCGGGCACCGGAGGGAAGGGGACCCGCCGGAGGC
The DNA here is from genome assembly GCF_053597235.1 of Streptomyces sp. NPDC001493. Taxonomy (NCBI): domain Bacteria; kingdom Bacillati; phylum Actinomycetota; class Actinomycetes; order Kitasatosporales; family Streptomycetaceae; genus Streptomyces; species Streptomyces sp. NPDC001493. The sequence goes on along the minus strand of NZ_JBSFHV010000018.1, from coordinate 117,953 downwards.
GGACCCGCCTGATACGCGCCTGCCGGCTGCGGACCGTCGGGCCGGGGAACGTAGACCGGCGACTCCGACTGGTAGAAGAGGTCGATGTCGGCCTCCTCGCCGCCGACGATCAGGGTGTCCCAGGCCCCGCTCTCCTGGAGGGTGCGCAGCGTGGCCGGGGCCACCGAGGCCAGGTGGGAGCGGAGCTGCTCCATGGTGGGCATGCCGGGCAGCCGGGGCGCGAGACGGTCGCGGATCGCCGCCATGCGGTCCAGCAGCTCGTCCAGATCGGTACGCCCCGACACCTTGCCCGACTCCCGCCCGGTGTCCTGCCCCGCTTCCCCCGCGGCTTCCGCACTGCGGGCGATGATGTCCTTGATGGCGCGGGTCACACCCTGCTCGTCGGTGGTCACCATCGCGTTCCAGGCCCGGCTCTTGTGCCGGTACTGCAGCATGGACATCGCCGCCTCGTGCCGGATGAAGTCCGCGTCGCGCAACGGCCTTCCCCGCCAGGCGCGGCTGAGCGTCCGGGCGAGAGAAGTGGCCGACGCGAGCCCGCTGTTGAGTCCTCGGCCGGGCCAGAAGTGGATGGCGTTGGCGGCGTCGCCCAGCAGGAAGCCGTACGTACCCGGCGTCGTCGCGGTCGGGCGCAGGAGCTGGGCCGTGAACCGGGGGCGCTGCACCATGTCCAGCCGGAACGACGTGATCGCGGAGAGATCGTCCTCCGGCACGCCGAACAGCTTCAGGCCCTGCCGGATCTCCTTCCACAGGGGCGAGCTGCGCAGCAGGGCGGGCAGGAAGAGCGTCCCGTGCGTCGAGCAGCGGAACTCGTTGTCCTCCTCGCGGTTCATCAGGCACGGGCGGGCCGCGATGCACTCCTCGAAGACCTGGCGGACCGGGTCGATGCCGATCACGCCCTTGGCCTCCTCGCGGGTGAGCCGCATGTTCAGGAAGCCTTCGCCCCGCAGGGAGTTGAGCAGGAACCGGTTCTGCGACACGGTCAGCAGCACGCTCATCGGGTCCGACAGCCGCGACTTGACCCGCAGCCCCAGCACGACGTCCTGGAGGTGCTCGCCGTCGAGGGAGTAGATGGAGGCGTCGGCCGTGCCGAAGCGGTCCGCGAAGTGGTCGCGGGTGCGCGAACGCCCGCCCTCCCCGATCACCAGGACGTGCTCCTGGGCGAGCCGGCTCTTCCGCTCGACCGGGTCGAAGCGGCGCGGTACCAGCTGGATCGCCGGCCGCGTGTTCGCCAGGGCGAGGAGCCGGTCCTCGATGTAGGCGATCCGGATGTTGCGGGGCGGGCGGCCGTCGACGGAGTCCGGCCCCACCGGCCACATCTCCGAGTACGCTCCGTCGTCGCCGAACAGCGCCGCGCGCACCTCCTCGGAGAGTGCCAGGTACTGCCGGCTCTGGACCGTCACGACCTGCTGACGGCGGACGTTGCCCTGGGACTCGTCCTTCCAGACGACGTCCGAGCCCTTGCGGGTCCACCGCCCGTCGTAGACGGTGATCGCCACGCGTCCGCTCAGCGCCTCCTCCAGGGCCAGCGCGAAGGCGAGACCCACCGGACCGCCGCCGGTGACCGTGACCCGCAGCATGCCGGGGTTCGCCGCCGCGTTCAGCCGGGGGAGATGCAGCTGGGAGAGGTCGATGACCGTCTCCATGACGTCCTGCGCCTCGAAGAGGAAGGTTTCGTCACCGATGCGCACCTCGTCGTTCGGGCGCAGTACGTGGCGGGTGACGCGCTGGTCGTTGACGAACGTGCCGTTCCTGCTGTCGCGGTCGTGCAGGACGTACTCGCCGTCCTCCCTGACGATCTCTGCGTGCAGACGGGAGGCGCTGGGGCTCACGATCACGACCCCGTTGTCTCCCTTGCGCCCGAACGTCAGAGACGCGGCGCCCAGGACCACGCTCTGACCGGCGAAGGGGCCTGTCCGGCCCACGATGACTGATGGCATGGCACACTCCTTGTGAACGACGCCCATCTCCAACGGGCCGCCCCGCACCGCCGATCCGGCCCGCGAGCGGTCCCGTACCCCCCGTACTGACGGGCCCGGCGGTCCGGCGCGTCCCGCACACCGTGCCCGCCGCCCACACCGTTCACAACGGTCGCGCCCGTCCCGTTCCCCGCTCCTGACGCATCATCAACAACCGGTGTCACAGGCGGCGTTGACCGGCCACCGGCGAGCGTTCGAAGTCTACGGGACCGCCCCGGACACCGCTTCGAAGTGGCGAAGGTGACCCGGCGCACGGGGCGCCGGCGCACGGGACACCGGCGCACGGGACACCGGCCCACGGGGCACCGGCGCCAGGGGCGTACGTCGGCCGGCGTGCGTCAGACGGTCTCCGGGCCCGGTGCCGGAGCCGCCCGCCCGTCGCCCAGGGGCCACGCCTCGATGTCGCGGTAGTGGATCGGCCCGCTGCTGCGGCCCGCGTTGCTGCCGACCAGATGCAGACGCGCGGCGAGCCACTCGCCGCCGCTGAACCCGGCGAGTCCGGTCGCGATCTCGCCCGCCGAGGTAAGGTCCCCCCGGCGTGCACGGGCCAGGGTCAGATGAGGCCGGAAGGGCCGCTCCACGAAATCGACACCGTGCTCCCGGACAGCAGTCCGCACATCGGTGGCGAGTCCGTGCAGCTCGTCGAGTTCACCGCCGATCCCGCTCCACAGCACCCGGTCGTCGAAACTCCCGCTGCCCCGCAGCGCCAGCCGGGGCGCCCGGTGGACCGCGGCGAAGCCCGCGAGGAGCGGACGCAGCGCGGGGACCGTCTCCACCGGGAGCTCGCCGAGGAACGCCAGGGTGATGTGCCAGTCCTCGACACGGTTCCACCGCATCCGCGGATGCGTGCCGTAGGCGGGGCGCAGCTCCCGGGCCAGCTCCTCCTTGGCGTGGTCGGGCGGGGCGAGGGCGATGAACACGCGAACGGTCGCGGGTCGGTTCTCTTCGTTCACACCTGACTTCGTACCGCATGCGGGCGCGCGAGCGTCGGCCGGGGGCGAGGACGGCGGCGACGACGGTGTCGGTCGGCTGGTCGGAGAAGTAGAAGTGGCCGCCGGGGAAGACCTGGAGGTCGAAGCCGGCGGTGGTGTGCTCGCTCCACGCGGCTCTCTCTTCGAAGCTCACCCGGGGGTCGGAGTCGCCGACCAGCCCGAGGATCGGGACGCCGAGCGGCGAGGCATCGGGCGCCAGGCGGTAGGTCTCGATCGCCCGGTAGTCGCTTCGGATGGGTGGAAGGACCGCCCGCATCACCTCGTCGTCCAGGAGGTGGTCGGCGGACGTGCCGTTGAGCGCCCGGATCTCCGCGATGACCCGGTCGGCGTCCATCAGGTGCACTCGCTCGGTGCGTACCAGCGAGGGCGCCCGGCGCGAGGAGGCGAACAGCGCCACCGGCGTATGCGCACCGTCGCGCTCCAGCCTGCGTCCCGGCCACCTCCGGTTGCGGCGGTCAGCGCTTCGGCCACGCGCTACGGAAACGCCACTGCGGTAAACACTCGGAACATCCGCACCTGGAATCCCGCGTGGGCCGGGGCCGGCGTCGTCCCGCCGCGCGTCGAGGGCGTGAAAGCCCTTCGGTCACCCTGAGTTACTATGCTCACTTCGTGCCGGAGGCCGGCGGTGAGGCGCGCGGCGCCATCGGCGGGCCGCTCGGAGGTGTGGGGAGAACGGCGTGCCGGTCGAAACTCCCCGGATTCCCCGAGAGTCCCCGGCCGGCTTGGCTTCCCGCCGCACCGGCACGAGGGATTCCTTGGATTGCAAGGTTGAAGAGATGGGTGGCTTGCGAAAGTGCTGAAAGAGGTCATCGCGACCCGTTACGTCACGCCCCTGCGTGAGGGCGGTTCGCTCCCCGGGATCGTCGAGGCCGACGACCTCGGTACGTACGTCATGAAGTTCACCGGGGCGGGGCAGGGGCGGAAGACCCTGGTCGCGGAGGTCATCTGCGGGGAGCTCGGCCGACGTCTCGGGCTGCGGGTGCCGGAGCTCGTGACCATGCAGCTCGACCCGGTCATCGGGCTCGGCGAGCCCGACCAGGAGGTGCAGGAGCTGCTCAAGGCGAGCGGCGGGCTGAACCTCGGGATGGACTACCTCCCCGGTTCCCTGGGCTTCGACCCGCTCGCGTACCACGTGGACCCGGTGGAGGCCGGTCGGATCGTCTGGTTCGACGCGCTGATCAACAACGTCGACCGGTCCTGGCGCAACCCCAACATGCTGGTCTGGCACGGCGACATCTGGCTGATCGACCACGGGGCCACGATGATCTGGCACCACAACTGGCCGGGCGCCCAGGCGTCCGCGGCCAAGCCGTACAACGCCTCCGACCACGTGCTGGCGCCCACCGGCCCGGACGTCGCGGCAGCGGCCGCGGCGCTCGCCCCGCTGGTCACCGAGGAGCTGCTCACCGAGGTGGCGGCCCAGGTGCCCGACGAGTGGCTCCTGGGCGAGCCCGGGTTCGACTCGACGGACGAGCTGCGGCGTGCGTACGTGGCACCCCTGCTGGCCCGTGCCGCGACCATCCACGAGCGCCTCGTCATGGACGCGCCGGCACCGACCGGCCCGTCCAAGGCCCCCGGCTGGCTCGCCGACCGCCTCGCCCCGAGGACCCAGCAGGCGAGCCCCGCCCCGACGCAGAAGGACGAGACCCGATGAGTGCACGCGAGGTCTTCGAGTACGCGCTGCTGCGTGTCGTCCCCCGGGTCGAGCGCGGGGAATGCTTCAACGCCGGGGTGCTCGTCTACAGCCGGGCGCACTCCTTCGTCGCCGCCCGTACCCACCTCGACGAGAGCAAGCTGAGGGCGCTCGATCCCGCTGCCGACATCGTCGGGGTGCGGGCCGCGCTGCGGGCGGTGGAGAACGTCTGCGGTGGCGGCGACGCGGCGGGTCAGGCGGCCGGTGACGACGCCGGACGGCGGTTCCGCTGGCTGATCGCCCCCCGCTCCACGGTCGTCCAGCCGGGCCCCGTGCACACCGGTCTGACGCTGGATCCGGCGGCCGAGGTCGAGCGCCTGCTCGATCTGCTCGTCCGCTGAGGAGTCCGTACCGCACTTCCCGAAGGGGCCGCCCGCGACTGTCGCGGGCGGCCCCTTCGCCGTCTCCTTCGGGTGTGACATGCACCCCTGGGTGTCGTGGCCGTTGACACCGAGTGCCAGGGCTTCTAGCGTCGCAACCACAACAGTACTAAGCGCTTGCTCAGCAAAACGGGACTGTGCGCCGCACCGGGAATGTCCGGCGTGGTGGCATGGCCGGTGCCGGCTGGGCCGCGATCCAACGGCGAGGAGAACCCAGCATGTCCACCACCGAGCAGCGTGTCGCCATCGTGACGGGAGCGGCGCGAGGCATTGGGGCCGCGACCGCCGTGCGCCTGGCGGCCGAGGGCCGCGCCGTGGCCGTACTCGACCTCGACGAGGCAGCCTGCAAGGAGACCGTCGGGAAGATCACCGCCGCCGGCGGCACCGCGCTCGCCGTCGGCTGCGACGTGTCGGACGCCGCGCAGGTGGAGGCCGCCGTCGCGCGTGTCGTCGCCGAACTCGGTGCGCCGACGATCCTGGTCAACAACGCGGGCGTACTCCGCGACAACCTGCTCTTCAAGATGAGCGAGTCCGACTGGGACATCGTGATGAACGTCCACCTCAAGGGGGCGTTCCTGATGGCGAAGGCCGTCCAGAAGCACATGGTGGACGCCAAGTTCGGGCGTATCGTCTCGCTCTCCTCCTCCTCGGCGCTCGGCAACCGCGGCCAGGCCAACTACGCGGCCGTCAAGGCCGGTCTCCAGGGCTTCACCAAGACCCTCGCCATCGAGCTCGGCAAGTTCGGCATCACCGCCAACGCCGTCGCGCCCGGCTTCATCGTGACGGAGATGACCGCCCAGACCGCGGCCCGCGTCGGGATGGGCTTCGAGGAGTTCCAGGCCGCCGCCGCCACGCAGATCCCCGTCCAGCGCGTCGGCCGCCCCGACGACATCGCCAACGCCATCTCCTTCTTCACCGGAGACGACGCGGGCTTCGTCTCCGGCCAGGTGCTGTACGTCGCCGGCGGCCCGCTCAACTGACCCGAAGGACGAGGGACACCATGACTGTGCAGGACAGCGGAAAGGTCGCGCTCATCACCGGCGCGAGCCGGGGCATCGGGTACGGCGTCGCCGAGGCGCTCGTCGCCCGCGGCGACCGGGTCTGCATCACGGGCCGCGGCGAGGAGGCGCTCAAGGCCGCCGTCGAACGGCTCGGCTCCGACCGGGTGATCGGCGTCGCCGGCAAGGCGCACGACGAGGCGCACCAGGCGCAGGCCGTCGAGCGCACCATGGAGGCTTTCGGCCGGGTCGACTACCTCGTCAACAACGCCGGAACGAACCCGGTGTTCGGGCCCATGGCCGAGCTCGACCTCAACGTCGCGCGCAAGGTCTTCGAGACCAACGTGATCTCGGCACTCGGGTTCGCCCAGCGGACCTGGAAGGCGTGGCAGGCGAAGAACGGCGGGGCGATCGTCAACATCGCCTCGGTGGCCGGGATTTCGGCGTCGCCCTTCATCGGCGCGTACGGCATGAGCAAGGCCGCCATGGTCAACCTGACGCTCCAGCTGGCCCACGAGTTCGCGCCGGTCGTCCGGGTCAACGCGATCGCCCCGGCCGTAGTCAAGACCAAGTTCGCCGAGGCGCTGTACGAGGGCCGCGAGGCCGAGGTGGTCGCCGCGTATCCCATGGCCCGACTGGGAGTTCCGGAGGACATCGGCGGGGCCGCCGCCTTCCTCACCTCGGAGCAGGCGGGCTGGATCACGGGGCAGACGCTCGTGATCGACGGGGGAATCTTCCTGAATGCCGGAGTGGGCTGAACAGGCTGCCACGGTTCGCCCCGATTGAAGCAAGTGCCCTGCCGGGCCTGGTGATTGGCTCGGTGGGGCACTGCGGTATGGTCTGCCGACCCATGGCTGATCGAGGAGCGTGCACGTGTTCTACCGGGCCAGTCTGCAGGCTGCTGCAGCCCTAGCATCCCTGTCACTCGTCGCCGGCTGCAGCGCCTTCTCCAGCGGCGGCTCGGACGTGGACCAGCACATCTCGGTCGGGACGACCAGCTCGCCCTCGACCCTGGACCCGGCCGGAGCCTGGGACAACTCCTGGGAGCTGATGCGCAACGTCTTCCAGACCCTGGTGTCCTTCCCCACCGGAAGCACCAAGCCCCAGCCCGACGCGGCGGAATGCGTCTTCACCGACTCCACGAGCATGGCGTACCGCTGCCAGCTCAAGAGCGGCCTGAAGTTCTCGGACGGCGAGACGCTCGACGCCGAGGCGGTCAAGTACTCCATCGACCGGATCGTGGCGATCAAGGCCAAGGGCGGCCCGCTCGGCCTGCTGGGCTCGCTCGACCGGGTGGAGACCAAGGGCGACGACCTCGTCATCTTCCACCTGAAGAAGTCCGACGCCACCTTCCCCTTCGTCCTGGCCACCCCGGCCATGTCGATCGTCGCTCCGAAGCAGTACCCCAAGGACAAGCTCCGTACCGGCAACGCGATCACCGGCTCGGGGCCGTACGTCCTCGACCACTACGAGCCCCACACGGTCGCGGAGCTGAAGAGGAACGACAGCTACAAGGGCTTCGCGGACCGCAAGAACGACTCCGTCACCATCCGGTACTACGCGAAGTCCGACGAGATGGTCGCGGCCCTGAGGGACGACAAGATCGACGCCACCTACCGCGGCCTCACCGCCGACGAGGTGATCGGCCTCCAGAGCGGCAAGGAGGAGAAGGACAAGGGCCTCCAGCTCGTCGAGTCCGTGGGCGCCGACATCCGCTTCCTCGTCTTCAACCCGAAGGACCCGGTCGCCGGCAAGCCGGCCGTGCGCGAGGCCATCGCCCGACTCGTGGACCGGGACGCCCTCGTCGCCAAGGTCTACCAGGGCACCGCCGAGCCCCTCTACTCCATCGTGCCGAAGGGCATCGCCGCCCACACCACCAGCTTCTTCGACGCCTTCGGGGACCCCGACGTGAAGAAGGCGCGGAAGGTGCTCACCGACGCCGGGATCACGGAGCCCGTCGAGATGACGTTCTGGTACACCACGGACCGCTACGGTTCCTCGACCGGACCCGAGTTCGAGGAGATCAAGCGGCAGCTGGAGAAGTCCGGCCTCTTCAGGATCACCCTGCGCAGCGCGCCGTGGACCGCCTTCCAGGAGGGCTTCAACAAGGGCGAGTACCCGGTCTTCGGACGCGGCTGGTTCCCCGACTTCCCGGACCCCGACAACTTCATCGCGCCCTTCGTCGGCAAGGAGAGCGCCACCGGCGGCATGTACGTCAACAAGAAGATCACCGACCAGATCCTGCCCTCCTCGCGCAAGGAGAGCGACCGCGGCGCGGTCAGCAAGCAGTTCGCCGAGGCCCAGCAGATCATGGTCGAGGACATCCCGCTGCTGCCGCTCTGGCAGGGCAAGCTCTACATCGCGGCCGGCGAGGACATAGGCGGCGGCGAGCGCGCACTCGACCCGCAGACCGTCATGCAGATGTGGGAGCTGTACCGCAAGGCCAGCTGGTAATCAGGCGAACGGGGCACCCCGGCCCGCTGTCAGAGGGGCCGGGTAGGTTCTTTTCCAAGAACCGATTGCTTTCCGGAGGTTGTGGACGTGACCGACACCGACCTGCTGCTGCCCGAATCCTGGCGCGGCGTCCTCGGCGACGAGATGCAGAAGCCGTACGTGAAGGAGCTTGCGGACTTCGTCGAGGAGGAGCGCGCCAAGGGACCGGTGTACCCGCCGCGCGACCAGGTCTTCGCCGCCCTGGAGGCCACGCCCTACGACCGGGTGAAGGTGCTCGTCCTCGGCCAGGACCCGTACCACGGCGAGGGCCAGGGCCACGGGCTCTGCTTCTCCGTGCGGCCCGGCGTCAGGACGCCGCCCTCACTGCGCAACATCTACAAGGAGATGCAGCAGGAGCTGGGCCTCCCCGTCCCGGACAACGGCTATCTGATGCCCTGGGCCGAACAGGGCGTCCTGCTGCTCAACGCCGTCCTGACCGTGCGGGCCGGCGAGGCCAACTCGCACAAGGGCAAGGGCTGGGAGAAGATCACCGACGCGGTGATCCGCGCGGTCGCCGAGCGCCCCGAGCCCGCCGTGTTCGTCCTCTGGGGCAACTACGCGCAGAAGAAGCTCCCGCTCATCGACGAGTCCCGCCACGTGGTCGTGAAGGGCGCGCACCCCTCGCCGCTCTCCGCGAAGAGGTTCTTCGGGTCCCGGCCCTTCAGCCAGATCAACGAGGCCGTCGCCGCCCAGGGCCACGACCCCATCGACTGGCGCATCCCCGACCTCGGCTGATCCCGCACCCGGGTCCGTCCCCCGTGTCCGTACCGGTGCGGGGACGCGGCAGACCCGGCGGACCGTACTGCCGCGCCTGAGCGTGATCGCGCACCGGTGCCGCTAGGGTGTGTCCGCCGGACACACCCCAGGGTCTGTCCCGTCACCGGAGCCCGGTCCGGCACGCCCCACCGGAAGGGTCCGCGCCCGCCCCGTCCCGTCCCGCACCCGCGCAGGGCCCGCTCCCGCACCGCGGCCCCCGTCGCCGCACACCCGCACCAGGGAGGCCGCCGTGGCCGAGCAGCAGCAGTCGTCGACGGACGCCGTCGGCACCCGGATCGGCCAGGCGGTCATGCTCCTGCACGGCGGGGACCGCGAAGAGGCCCGCAACCGCTTCGCCGCTCTCTGGTCCGAGCTGGGCGAGGACGGTGACGCGCTGCACCGCTGCACCCTCGCGCACTACATGGCCGACACCCAGGACGACCCCGCAGAGGAGCTCGCCTGGGACCTGCGCGCCATGAACGCGGCGGCCGAAGGGCTGACCGGCGAGCGGACCGCTCAGCGCCGGGACCTCCTCGCGCTGCACGCGTTCTCCCCGGCGCTGCACCTCGGCCTTGCCGCGGACTACCTCAAGCTGCGCCGCCCCGGGGTCGCCCGCCACCACCTGGACCGCGCCAGGAAGGCAGCGGACGCGCTCCCCGACGGGGGCCGGGGCAACGGCGTGCGGACCGCCATCGACCGGCTGGAGACACGGCTCGGCCGGGAACGCTGAGCCGGCCGGACCGGCCTCGGAGCGGGTGGGCGCGAGGGAGAGAGGCGGACCGGCCGCCTCAGTGCCCGTACGCCTGGTCACAGATACGGGACTGCGGGCTCCCGGCGGGCCATCCCCCGTAACCGCGCCCGAGCGCGCAGACGCCCTTGCCCGAGGCCGGTACGGGCAGGCCGGACACCGGCAGAGTGGGCAGCGTGACGGGCGGGCGCGGCGGGGGGTGGGCCGCCGGAGGGACTCCGCCCGGTGGTGGCACATGCGGCCGGGACACGGGAGCCGGCGCCGCGTCCGCCGGGGCGGGCGCGGACGGGGAGGCGTCGGGCACGGCGTCCAGCGCCTCGCGGGCGGGCGGCTGGCCGATCTGGGGCTCCACCCCCCGCGCGGAGCCGCTCGACGCGGGGGCCGGCGGCGGTGTCCCCGGACCGCCGGGGTTGACCGTCACACAGCCGGACACGGTGGCGACAGCCACGCCCACGAGAGCGGCCACGGTCATTCTGGTTCGTTGCACCCGGTAACTCTGCGGGTGGGCGGCGCGAAGCGGGAGTCCGTACGCGCCAAATGCCCCGCACGAGTGACCCGGTCAGCGCGGTGCGGACCGGCGCCCGTTCGCACGGCGGAACGATCACCGCCCCTCGGGGGTGGCGGCCGTGCGTTCCGCCCGCCCTCGCCGGAACGGCCGCCCCGGCCGCGCCCGTATGCTGCCGGGATCAAGGACGGGCGCACCGCACAGTGAGGGAGTTTTCGTGAAGGTCGGCTGCATCGGACTCGGCGACATCGCGCAGAAGGCGTATCTGCCCGTGCTCACCGCTCTGCCGGGGATCGAACTGCACCTCCAGACCCGGACTCCCGCCACGCTGGAGGACGTCGCCGCCGCGTACCGGATTCCCGCCGCGCGGTGCCACGCCACGCTGGACTCGCTGCTGGCGCAGGATCTCGACGCCGCGTTCGTCCACGCCCCGACGTCCGTCCACCCGGAGATCACCACCCGGCTGCTGGAGGCGGGCGTACCCACCTACGTCGACAAGCCCCTCGCGTACGAACTCGCCGACTCCACCCGGCTGGTGGAGCTCGCCGAGGAACGCGGTACCAGTCTCGCGGTGGGTTTCAACCGCCGCCTCGCCCCCGGGTACGCGCAGTGCGCCGACCACCCGCGTGAGCTGATCCTGCTGCAGAAGAACCGGGTGGGGCTGCCGGAGGACCCCCGGACGATGGTGCTCGACGACTTCATCCACGTCGTGGACACCCTGCGCTTTCTGGTGCCCGGCCCCGTCGACCGGGTCTCGGTACGGGCCAGGATCGCCGACGGGCTGATGCACCACGTCGTCCTCGAACTCTCCGGCGACGGCTTCACCGCCCTCGGCATGATGAACCGCCGGGGCGGCTCCACCGAGGAGATCCTCGAAGTCTCCGGCCAGGACAGCAAACGCCAGGTCCTCAACCTCGCGGACATCATCGACCACAAGGGCCAGCCCAGCCTCCGCCGGCGGGGCGACTGGGTGTCCGTCGCCCGCCAGCGCGGCATCGAGAGCTGCGTCACCTCGTTCCTCGACGCCGTGCGCGACGGCGTGACGCTCAGCGCGCGCGACGCGCTGGCCACCCACGAACTCTGCGAGCGCGTGGTGCTGGAGGCGCTGGAGCAGGCCTGAGGGCGGCCGCCGGCCGGGGCGCGGCCCGAAGGCTGCCGCACCCCGGCCGGACGGGACGTCAGCCCGTGGTGCGCAGCGGCGGGACGGCCGGGACCTCGATGGCGTTCTCGATGTCCGCGAGGGTCATCCGGAACTTCTCGGGGTAGGCGTCGCGCTGGGTTCGGCGGGCCGGTTCGATGGTGCGCCAGGTGTAGAGGCACTGACCGCACTGGAGCACGTCCCAGACGCCGGGCACGGGCGAGGTGGCGAGCTTGCCGACCTTCTCGAAGGCACAACGGGGGCAGATGACGGGGGAGTTCACGACAGGTCCTTCCGGGGGAGGGGAACGGTGGTCGGCGGGGACGCGCGGGTCAGCCGCGGGACGCGATCAGCTTCTGGAGCTTCGCCGCCCACTCCTTGGTCTCCGGCAGGTCCTTGGCCGGGGTGGAGAAGTTGCCGCGCACGTCGGGGGAGACCGGTGTCGTCGCGTCGATGATCATCTTGCTGGTGATGCCGGCCGGCTGGGCGGCGGGCGCCAGCTCCAGGACGGACAGGTTGGGGATGATGACCACGTCGTCCTTGGGATTGACCTTGGCCGACATCGACCACAGGACCTGCGGCAGGTTGAACGGGTCGACGTCCTCGTCCACCAGGATCACCTGGGCCACGTACCCCAGGCCGTGCGGTGTCGTCATCGCCCGCATGCCGACGGCCTTGGCGAAGCCGCCGTACCGCTTGGCCGTGGAGATGATGACCATCAGGCCGTGCGTGTACATGGCGTTGACGGCCTGCACCTCGGGGAACTCGGCGCGCAGCTGCTTCAGCAGCGGGACGCAGGTGTTGGGACCCACGAGGTAGTCGACCTCGGTCCACGGCATGCCCAGGTAGAGGGACTCGAAAATGGGGTCGGTGCGGTACGAGACCCGGTCCACGCGGATGACCGGCATGCGGCGCCCGCCCGAGTAGTGACCGGTGAACTCGCCGAACGGGCCCTCGATCTGGCGCGTGCGGGACTCGATGACGCCCTCGATGACGACCTCGCTGCCCCACGGCACGTCGAAACCGGTCAGCGGCGCGGTGGCGATGGGGGCCGGCGCGCCGCGCAGAGCGCCCGCCATCTCGTACTCGCTCTGGTCGTACGCCATCGGCATACCGGCCACCACGGTGATCACCGGGTCGTTGCCCAGGGTGATCGCGATCGGCAGGTCCTCGCCCTTCTCCTCCGCCTTGCGCAGGTGCTGGGCGATGTCGTGCATCGGGACCGGCTGGAAGGCCAGCCGGTTGGCGCCGATGACCTGGATGCGGTACGTACCGACGTTCTGCTTGCCGAAGTTGTCCGGGTCCTCCGGGTCACGGGAGACCACGGCGGCCTTGTCGAGGTAGAACCCGCCGTCGCCGTCGTTGAGGCGGAACAGCGGAAGCATGGAGAAGAGGTCGACGTCCGCGCCCTCCTGCGTGTTCTCGCGCCACGGCGCGTCCTCGCGGCGTTCCGGGGCGACCGGGAAGGCGTCCCAGCGGGCGGCGAACGTCTCCACCTGCTCCTTGACCGGGGTGTTCTTCGGCAGGCCCAGCGCGAGGGCGTGGTTGGCCCAGGAGCCGTGCACGTTCATCGCGATCCGGGCGTCGGTGAAGCCGGTGACGTTGTCGAAGTACAGGGCCGGGGCGTTCTCGCCGATGCGCCCCGTGGCGTTCGCCGCCGCCGCCAGGTCCGGCTCCGGCAGCACCTCCTCGGTGATGCGCAGGAGTTGTCCCTCCTTCTCCAGCGTGGCGAGGAAGCTGCGCAGATCGTCGTAGGCCATGGGGGCTCCAAAAAAAGGGGGGTGGGTGTCTTGATGCGTCGTGAGGGACCGGTGCGGGGGCCTCAGGGCGCGGTCTGCGTGGCGGCGGAGCGCGCGGCGCGCATGCCCTCCCAGCGGCGGGCGGCCGGGGCCGGCAGGTCGAACTGGTCGAGGACCCGGGCGGTGATGTGGTCGACGATGTCGTCCACCGACCGCGGGTGGTTGTAGAAGGCGGGCATCGGCGGCACGATCCGCGCGCCCATCCGGGCCAGCGCGAGCATGTTCTCCAGGTGGATCTCGCTCAGCGGAGTCTCGCGCGGCACCAGGACCAGCCTGCGCCGCTCCTTGAGGACCACATCGGCGGCGCGGGCCACCAGCCCTTCCGCGTAACCGGCCCGGATACCCGCCAGGGTCTTCATGGAGCAGGGCACGATCACCATGCCGTCGGTACGGAACGAGCCGGAGGAGATGGTCGCCCCCTGGTCGTCGGGGCTGTGCACCACGTCCGCGAGCGCGTTCACCTCGGCCACCGGCCGGCCGGTCTCCAGCTCGATCGTGGCACGCGCCCAACGGGACAGGACGAGATGGGTCTCCACGTCCGGCAGCTCCGCCAGATTCTCCAGCAGACGCACGCCGATCGCGGCCCCCGTCGCTCCGGTCATGCCCACGATCAGCCGCACCGCTCACTCCTCGCACCTCGGTGACCTGCACGAACGTCCGCGCGGTCGGTGACAACCACGCTAGGAGGCACTTCACGGAGGGCGGCGGTACCCTCGGGACTCACGATGGGAAAAAACGGACAACCTGAAGTCCGGGACCTCGACTACACGGCCGGGGTGGGTGCGCCGACCGGCGTCGAGGTGGTCGAGCTCGGCGGTCTGTACGACCGGTCCCGACGGCACGGCAACGACCCCTACGCCCCCCTGCGCCCGGCCTTCCACCAGCTGATCGCGGTCCGCGCCCGCCCCCTGCGGATGGCGGTGGACTTCGTGGAACACGACCTGCCGCCCGGCTCCTGGATCTGGATCCGCCCCGGCCAGGTGCAGCGGTTCGGCCCGGACCTGGTGACGGCGGACGGCGTGGTCGTCCTGTTCCAGCGAGGCTTCCTGCCCCCGGCGACCGTCGCCGCCGCACACATGGACCCCCCGTACCAGCAGGAACCCCTGCTGCCCACCGGTACGGACGCGGAGGCACTGGGCCGGGGGCTGGACCACCTCGCGTACGAGTACGGCGCGATGGCCACCCTGCCGCTCGACTCGCACGTCGAGGTGCTGCGCCACCTGGTGTCGGTGCTGGTCCTGCGGCTCGCGACGGTACGCGGCACGGCACCCCGCCCCGGCCCGGTGAGCGAGGTGTTCCGGCGGTTCTACGACGCGGTGGAGCGCGACCACGCGACGACCCGGCGGGTCGAGGACTACGCCGCCGCGCTCGGCTACAGCCCCCGCACCCTGACCCGGGCGACGCGCGCGGTGACGGGAGCCGGGGCGAAGCAGTTCGTGGACGACCGGGTCCTGCTGGAGGCCAAGCGCCTCCTCCAGCACAGCCGCCTCCCGGCGAAGGAGGTCGCCGGGAGGCTGGGCTTCGTGGACGCGAGCGACTTCACCAAGTTCTTCCGGCTGCGGACGGGGGCCACCCCGGCGGCCTTCCGCGCCCAGGCCCTCGGGCGCGCGGGCGTGCCCCCGGCCCCGGCTTGATCCACGCGGAGGGCGAACGCCTGGGCGGCCGCGCGAGGATGTCCGGGCACGCGCCGCACCGATGGGTCTTCCACGCCCTACGCGCGGCCCGGTTCCATCGACAGGCCCGCCGTGATGAGCCGCTCGTCCCCACCCGGGACGGTCAGCAGACAGAGTCCCACCGGCAGTCCCCGGACACGGGGCCCGGGGACGGCGAGGGCGGGCAGCCCGCCGAGCCCCGCCAGGCACGTCAGCGCGAGGAGGGCGTCCCGGTCCGCCGTGGACGAGGCGGCGTGGGCGGGGGCCGGGGTCGGGGTGGCGGGGATCGCGAGCACGGCACCGTCCAGGCGGCGGCCGAGCCACCGCGCGACGGCCAGGACACGCGCCCGTGCGGCCTTCTCCCGCGCGGCGTCCACACCGGCGGCGATGCGCAGCCGCTCGGTGACGTGGGGGCCGAAGTCCGGGCGGGCCCGCTCCACCCACGGGCCGTGGGCCCGCCACACCTCGGCGGCCTGCACCGTCTTGAAGGCGTCCCGGGCGTCGGCGTGCGGGACCGGGGCCAGGTCGTCGAAGAGAGCGGCGCGGTCGACCCGCAGGCCGAGCCCCCCGGCCAGCCGGCCGAGGGCGGGCGCCAGGGCCGCGCGGACCTCAGCGGTCGCCAGGGACCAGAGGTCGGCCGGTGCCAGTACCCGCAGCGGCGGGCTGTCGTCCGCCTCCGTGCCCGCCAGCAGGACCGCCGCGGCGTCGCGCAGCAGGGGCAGCGAGCGGGTGAGGATCCCCGGGGTGTCGAACGAGGGCGCCAACGGGCTGATGCCCGTGCGGTCGGCGCGGGCATGAGTGGGACGGAGTCCGTACAGGCCGCAGTAGGAGGCGGGTACCCGGATGGAACCGGCGGTGTCGGTGCCCAGTCCGATCTCGGCGAGTCCACCGGCGACGGCCGCGGCCGTCCCGCTGGAGGAGCCGCCGCACAGGTGCCCCGGCGCCGCGGGGTTGGCGGGCGCGCCGTAGTGGGCGTTGGTGCCGCCCAGACTGTAGGCCAGCTCGTCGGTGTGCGCCTTGCCCGCCGGTACGGCTCCCGCGTCGACCAGGCGGCCGAGGCAGTCGGCGTGACGCGTCGCGGGGACGGCACCGGCGAGCAGCAGGGGATGGCCGTTGCCGGTGGGCGCGCCCGCGAGGTCGATGACGTCCTTGACGGCGATCCGGGCACCGGACAGTCCGTGGGCCGTCGCGGGTTCGGGCAGGTCGGGGGCGGGCAGCCAGGGAACGTACGGCCCGATGAGCGGCAGCGGGGCGGGATCCGCGGCGGGCGAAGTGCGGACGGACGTCATCGGGTCGGCTCCGTGGACGGGGCGGTGCCGGTCTGCGGCTCCGCAGACGGGGTGGTGCCGGTCAGCAGGGGGCGGAGATCGGCCTTCGGCAGGCAGACGTGGACCCCCTTCACCCGGTCGACGACCTGCGATATGCGCAGGTCGACCGCCGCGCTGAGGTAGGCCAGTGCCACCGCACCCGGCAGCGAACAGCGCTCCGCAAGGTAGGCGAGGGCCGATCTGGTGGCCTTGCGGACGGCTTCGTCGAGGTCCTCGTCCAGGCCGGTGACCAGGTAGTGGTCGGCGGTTTCGGCGTACGGTCCCGCGAGCCTCGACGCGAGCCGCCGGGCAGGCGCGTCGCTGTGGAGGGTCAGCCGGAGCGTGGCGCGCAGCGGCGCCTCGAACGCGGTGAGCGCGACCTCCCCGTCGCCCTGGGAGAAGTGCGGGTCGCCCGCGTAGAACAGTGCTCCCGCCACCTGGACCGGCAGTAAGAGGCGCGCCCCCTCACCCAGGAGCCGAATGTCCAGGTTGCCGCCGTGGGCGCCGGGCGGTACGGAGTGGACGGGCGCGTCCGTCGCCGGAGCGACCCCCATGATGCCGAGGAAGGGGGCGAGCGGGAAGCGGACGTCCCGTCCGTCGCCGACCGGGAGCCGGCCGCGGCCGTCCGGGCCGACGTGGGCGACCAGGGAGACCGGCGGCACCGGCACGCCGTCCTCGTGGCCCGGGGCGGGAACCGGATACTCGCCGGGCAGCGCACCCCGCCCGTGCCGGTTGCTGATCACGCCGTAGTCGGTGCGGCGCCGCAGCCGGAGCACCTCGACCTCCAGCACGTCGCCCGGGCGGGCGCCGCGGACCGCGACCGGACCCGTGACCACGTGGGGCCCCTGAACCTCCGCGTCGAACGGCTCTCCGGACGCGGCGAGTTCGACGGCGTCACGGAGTATGTCCCGCTCGTGGATGCCCGCTTCGGCGAAGAACTTCACCGGATCGCGCCCCTGGTCCGGCAGGATGCCCTCGTGGCTCGTCGTGTCGAGGCACACGACGGTGCCGGACTCCACGGTGAGCACGGGACGGGAAGCCGCGTTGGGGAGCAACCCCCAGGCGGTCGTACCGAGTTCTGCGGCGAGGTAGAAAGAACCTTCGGTCGTGCCGTCGTGGGGCTGAAGTACGCTCATGGCGCTGACCTTTGCATACACCCGTTACAGGCCGGTTAACCTCTGTGCGCACCGGCCGGACCCCGAGAGGCGGAGCGATGGCCGAAGTCGGCGCGGTGCGGAGGCGGGACACGGGACAGGCGGTGTGCGACGCCCTCAGGAACGACGTGATCAACCGGGTGTTCACGCCCGGGGACCGTCTCACCGAGGAACGGCTCGCGACGCGTTACCGGGTCTCGCGCATCCCCGTACGCGAGGCCCTGCGCACCCTGGAATCCGAGGGGTTCGTGCACTCACGCCCCTACGGAGGCACGTTCGTCGCCGAGTTGAGCGACGAGGAGGCCGAGGACCTGCTGGGCATCCGGCTGCTCATCGAGCCGTTCGGCGCCGAGCGCGCGGCCGGGCGACGTACCGCGGTGCACCTCGCGACACTCGAGCTGCTCCTCGCCGAGGCCCGGCAGATCCTGGAGGCCGGTTCGTCGTCCGGGCTGGCGGCCCTCAACACCCGCTTCCATCAAGTCCTGGCCGAGGCGTCGGGCAGCCCGACCATGGCGGCCCTCGTCGCCCAACTCGGCTACAAGATCTCCTGGGTGTATTCAGTGGAACTCCCCAGGCGCGCACCGGACTCCTGGGCCGAGCACGAGGCCATCGTCGAGGCGCTGCGCCGGCAGGATCCTGTTGCCGCCCGGGAGCGGGTGGCCGACCACATCAGACGTGCTCAGGCCGCCTACCGTCTGCGC
Source organism: Streptomyces sp. NPDC001493 (assembly GCF_053597235.1). NCBI lineage: Bacteria > Bacillati > Actinomycetota > Actinomycetes > Kitasatosporales > Streptomycetaceae > Streptomyces > Streptomyces sp. NPDC001493. Next base: position 99,661 of record NZ_JBSFHV010000018.1, on the reverse strand, counting down.
GGCCGACGTTGACGAACCGTCAAGTCCGGGGCCGGTCGAGCCGGGCGGGCGCGGAGGGGGCGCGGCGGCACGCGGCGAGGTGTCGGAAACGACCGCGTCACGCGACGCGTCGGAAGCCGTAACCTGCCCTCTGTATACACCTTCTGGACGTCGCCATGACGTCGGCTCCGCTCCGGACCTCCGGGCCGTCAGAAGGGGACAACCGTGTACGACCTCGTACTGCGCCGCGCACTGATCGCCGAAGGCCGCCCGCCGGTGGACATCGCCGTCGCGGGCGGCACGATCGCCCTGGTGGGCGAGGCCGCCCCGGGGGCAGCGGCCCGAGAGACCTTCGACTGCGACGGGCTCGTCGTGGTGCCCGGGTTCATCGAGCCGCATCTGCACCTGGACAAGGCTCTGTTGGACAGCGTGGCCCCCAACCCGGAGGGGACGCTGGCGGGCGCCATCGAGGTCACCGGCAGGCTCAAGCGCGAGTTCACCCACGCGTCGGTCCGGGCCCGCGCGCTGCGGGTGCTCCGGTGGGCCGTGGCCAACGGCACCACCCTGATCCGCGCACATCCGGACGTCGATCCGATCGGCGGTCTGACCGGCCTCGACGTCATGCTCGAACTGAGGGACTCGCAGAGGCACTTGGTGGACCTCCAGGTCGTCGCCTTCCCCCAGGAGGGCATCGAGCGGGCGCCGGGCACCTACGAGCTGCTGAGGGAGGCGCTCCGGCGGGGCGCGGACGTCGTCGGCGGATGTGCATACAACGAGGTGGACCTCGACGCCTCCCGCCGTCACATCGACACCGTGCTCGGCCTCGCCGTCGAGTTCGGGGTGCCGGCGGACCTGCACGCCGACTTCGCCGACGACACGTCCGACGGGCGTTTCGCCCTGGCCGGGGCGATCGCCGAGGCGACCCGCAGGCACGGCCTCGGCGGCCGGGTGACGCTCGGCCATGTCACCTCGCTCGCCGCCTGCCCGCCCGCCGAACGGGCCGAGGTCGTCGCCCTGCTCGCGGAGGCGGGGGTCGCGGTCGTCGCGCTGCCCGCGACCGACCTGCACATCGGGGGGCGCGGTGACGCCCGTGCCGTGCGCAGAGGAGTGACCCCGGTGCGCGAACTGCTGGACGGCGGGGTGGTCACCGCGTACTCCTCCAACAACGTCCGCAACGCCTTCACCCCCTTCGGCAATGCCGACATGCTCGACATCGGCCTGCTGCTCGCGCAGACCTGCCACATGGGAAGTCCGTCCGACACCGCGCGGATCCTCCGCATGGCGACCACGGAGGCCGCCCGCGTCACCGGGGTCCACGACGGCTACGGGATTCACCCTGGAGCCAGGGCCGACCTGGTGGTTCTCGGTACCCGCCGCCACGCGGACGTACTGACCGACCGTCCGGACCGGCGGCTGGTCGTCAAGCGCGGCCGCGTCGTCGCCCGTACCGTCCGCACGACCGAACTCCTCGACGCACCCGATGGACCCGACGCCGCCGGCGTCTTTGACGGGTCCTCCGTCTCCGGCGCCCCCGGCCGCACGGCCGCCGCCCGGCGGGTCCGGGTCGCCTGAGTCCTCGCCGCGGCCGAGCGCCCGCTCGCGCCCGGCCGTACGGCCCGTCACCGGCCCCGCCCCGGCGGCGCTGTCCGCCCACGGGCGCGTCCCGCGCGCCGCACCGCGCACCCCGCCTCCCTTCGTCGTGTCAGGAGCACGCCATGAGTGAACGCATTCCGCACGAGATCACCGCGTCCGTCCTCGCCGCGACCACCGCCTTCGTCGGCGGAACCGCGTTGAACCTGCCGCCCTGGGCGATCTTCATCTCCTGGGCGGGACTGCACCTCATGGGCGGTCCCAGCCTCGCCAACGCCACCCGCCTGTGGGCCGCCATGCCCGTCGGTTCCGCCTTCGCCCTGGCCATCGTCCTCGTCGACCAGCACCTCGCCCCGCACGTCGGCGGGGGGCGACTGGCCCAGAACGCCCTGCTCGGCGCGGTCATCCTGGTACTGAACACCGCGTTGATGTACGCGGGCCGCCTGAAGCCCGTCTCGCTCGTCCCGGGCATGTTCCTCGGGTTCGCCTCGTTCTTCGCCACCTACTTCGGCGGCTTCGGCTTCGACCACGGCAACGTCTGGGCGGCATGGGTGAGCGTCGTCGCGATGAACGCGCTCGGCCCCGTCTACGCGTTCGCGGCGAACTGGGCCACCCTCGCCCGCACGACCGCCCCGGCCCCCACCGCGCAGTCGGCCACCGCACCGGGCGCCCCCGCGCAGTCGGCCACCGCACCGGGCGCCCCCGTCGCGGAGGTCCGGTGACCGCATGACCGCGCGGCGGCCCCCGCGCCGCCCCGGCCCACCGCTCGCCCCGCCCCCGCCCCGTCCGTACCCCCGAAGGGACACCGCATGGCCACCGCTGCCGCGACCGACCGTGAACACCGCACCGCAGGCGAGGAGTACGAGCACACCGCCGTACCGGTCCACGCCAGAAAGAGCCTGCTCTCCGTGGCCGGGGTGTGGGCCGGCTTCCCCATGTGCCTGGGCAACGCCGTGTTCGGCGGCCTGATCGTCTACAACCTCGGCCTCCAGCAGGGCTTCTGGGCGATCCTCACCGGGAACCTCCTCCTCTTCGCCTACGTGGGCGCCCTGAGCCACCACGCGGGACGGACCGGGCGCAGCTTCGCCCAGCAGGCCGCCGCGGTCTTCGGTCCCCGCGGCCGGGCACTGGTCTCCGGCTTCCTCGCCACCGTCGTCATCGGCTGGTTCTCCTACCAGGTGGGTCTTACCGGAACGACCCTGCACCAAGTCCTCGGCTGGGCCCCGCTGTGGGGCGCGCTCCTCGGCGCCGCCGTCTACATCGGCCTCACCGCGGCCGGAATCCGTGCCCTGTCCGCCGTCGGCCTGCTAGGTGTGCCGCTCTTCCTCGTCACGGCGGCGCTCGCCTTTTGGTACGCGGCCGACGAAGGCGCGAGCGTCTCCCAGGCACTCGCCTTCGAGGGCCACGGCCACGGCATCACCTTCTGGTCCGCCGTGGGCATCGTCGTGGCCGGATTCGTCGACTCCGGGACCATGACCGCCGACTTCACCCGCTGGAGCAGGAACGGCCGCTCGGCCGTGTGGGCGACCGCGTCGGCCTTCCCCCTCACCAACACCGTCGCCTACCTGGTCGGCGGCGCCGTCGTCGCGACCGGGAGCGCCGCCGCGCCGGAGACCGACGGCGGCTCCTACCTCGGGCTGCTCGCCGGACACGGCGCGTGGATCACCGCACTCGCCGTGCTCTTCACCCTCACCAACCTCGGCTCGGTCGCGGCGCACTGCCTCTACAACGCCGCGCTGGGATGGTCCGGGACGACGCCTCTGCGGATGCGCCCGCTCGTGGTCGCCCTCGGCGTACTCGGTTCGGTCGTCGCGCTGACCGGCGTGTGGAGCTCGATCGTCAGCTGGCTCCAGCTCCTCGGCATTCTGGTACCGCCCATCGGCGCCGTCCTGATCGTGCGGCAGACGGCGGACCGGCTGCGGTCGCGGCGCGGCCACGGAGCCGACGGAGTCGGCGCACCCACCCCGGACGGCGCGCCCGCCGACGGAACCCGCCGGGCGGACGGGCCGGGATTCGCCCTTCCCGCGCTGACCGCCTGGGCGGCCGGAGCGATCGCCGCCTGGATCCTCCACCAGGTGTATCCGGGATCGGTGGACGCCGTGCTCGGCTTCGGGGTGGCGGCACTCGTGTACGGGGCCCGGATCCGGTGGGCCGGGCGCGCCACGGGAACCGTCGCCGGTGTTCCCGTGGCGGCCGTCGGCGCCGGGGACAGGGACGCCGTGACCGAGGCCGCCGACCCCGCCCGCGTCTGACCCGCCCGCGTCCGACCCGGCCCGTGTCCGACCCGGCACGCGTCCGACCAGGCCCGCGTCCGACCCCACCGCCGTCACTGCCGTCCACCCCTGCGCGGAAAGGCTCCCCATGACCCCCGAAGAGCGCGACGACCTCTGCTTCCTCCCGGCCACCGAGATCGTGGCGGACGTGTCCGCCCGCCGGCTCTCGCCCGTCGAGCTGGTCGATGCCGTGCTGGACCGCATGGAGGAGATCAACCCGCTGATCGGGGCGTTCTGCACCACCGCCCCCGAGCAGGCCCGCTCCCGGGCGGTCCTGCTGGCGGACAGCCTGGCCCGCGGCGGAACGCCCGGCCCGCTGGCGGGCGTACCCCTCGGGGTGAAGGACCTGATCGCGACCGCGGGGATGCTCACCACCTTCGGGTCACCCGCCTACCGCGACCACGTCCCCGACCAGGACGACATCGTCGTCGAACGCGGCACCGGAGCCGGAGCGGTCGTGCTGGGAAAGACCAACACCACCGAGTTCGGTTACAGCCCCGCGGGCCACAACCCGCTCTTCCCGCCCAGCCGCAACCCGTGGCGAACCGATCTCACACCCGGCGGGTCGAGCGCCGGGTCGGCGGCAGCGGTGGCCGCCGGTCTCGGACCGGTGGCGCTCGGCAGCGACGGCGGATGCTCCCTGAGGGTGCCCGCGGCCTTCTGCGAACTGGTCGGCTTCAAACCGTCGATGGGCCGCGTGCCCGTCTGGCCCGGCTGCCGCGACGAACGCATGCCGGGCGCCTCGGGCTGGGAGAGCATCGAGCATCTCGGCGTCCTGACCCGCACGGTCGCCGACACCGCGCTCATGCTCTCCGTGCTCGCCGGTCCCGATCCGCGCGACCGGCACTCCATTCCCTGCCAGGACGTGGACTGGACGGCTGCCGCCCGTCGCGGCCGTGAGGAAGGATGCGCCGGACTCCGCATCGCCTACAGCCCGGATCTCGGCTATCTCCCCGTAGACCCGGCGGTACGCGCGGTGGCCGACGAGGCGGTGTCCGTCTTCCGCGCGCTGGGCTGCACCGTGGAGGAGGTCGACCCCGGCTGGAGCGACCCCGCCGAGGCATTCCAGGCGATCATCACCGCCGAGACCGACCTGACCGGCATGCGGCGCCTCGTCGACCAGTACGGGCCCGCCATGTCCCCGCATCTCGTGGCCTGGATGACGCGCGACTGGACGGCGCGGGAACTCACCGACGCCAACATCGCGCGCAAGGCGCTCACCAACCGCATGGCCGCGCTGATGTCCGAGTACGACCTCCTGATCACCCCCACCGCGGCCGTGCCCCCCTTCCCCGTCGGCGTGCACGGCCCCGAGCGCATCGCCGGCCGCGCCGTCGGCGACACCGCCTGGATCGGCTTCAACTACCCGGCCTCCCTCACCGGCGCGCCCGCGACCAGCGTCCCGGCGGGCCGAACCTCCGACGACCTGCCCGTGGGACTCCAGCTGATCGGACGTCATCTGGCGGACGAGACCGTGCTCCGCGCGGCAGCCGCGTACGAGAGGGCGCGCCCCTGGGCACATCGGCGCCCGGAACTGCCGTCGTACGGAACCGGGGACGCTCCGAAGGTCGCGGTGGCCGCCCGCTGAACGGGCTCGGCCGCTCGGTCCGGCAGCCGCCGTCCGGCCCGTCGGTATCGGCGGCGACGACCCCCGCGCCGGTCAGGCCGCCTGCCGCGCGGGGTCGCTCTGCCAGGCCCGGCCGAGCACCGCGTAGCCCTGGTCGGCGAGCTCGTGCTCGGCGGGGGCGAGGTCGGCGAGGCGCGGATCGTCCGCGACCGCGCGCTCCAGGACGCTGAGGTGATGGATCAGTTCGTACTGGAGCTCCACACGGGCGCGGCGGCCCTCGGGAGCGAAGGACGCGCCCTCGGCGGTGGTGCGCCGGACCTCGGCGATGGCGGCGGCGGCGCGTGCGGACTGGGAGCGGACGAGGCGGCGGGGGAACGCCCAGCTGGTGCCCCAGGTGACCAGGACGGCGGTCGCGGCGCCGATGAAGGTGTCGGTGAAGCGGTCGGCGGTGATGGCCGCGACCCCGGCGCCGCCGCCCGGTCCGACGGCGAGCAGGGCCATGGGCGTGATGGCGACCAGGGCCAGGGCGTAGTTCAGGGGGAAGAGCAGGTACTGGCCGATCATGCAGACGACCACCGCCACGACCGTCCACCACGGGCCGGGGTGCAGGCTGAAGACGCCCCAGACGACCCCGACGCCGAGGAGAGTGCCGACGGTGCGGTGGGCGGCGCGCCGGGTGGCGGCGACCCGGTCCATCCACTGGTTGATCACGATGGTGGCGGTCAGGATGGCCCAGTAGGGGTGGCCGATGCCGACGGCCAGGCTGATGACGCCGGCGATGCCCGCGGCGAGTCCCATCCGCCAGGCGGTGAACCACTCGACCGAGTTGCCGCGCAGCGCGTGGCCGAGCAGGTAGCGCCATCCAGGCCTGCCGGGCGGGGCACCGATGGCGGGGTCGGAGGCGGCCGGGGCGTCGGCGCCGAGACGGCCGAGGACGGTCTCGGCGAGGGCCCGGTTGGTCTCCATCAGGTCGGAGGCGAGCGCCTGATGGCGCTGCCCACGCGCGGCCGGCCAGGCGGAGTGCAGGGTCAGCCGCGCCCCGTTGACCGCCTGGTAGGCGGCGTTGCGGCTCAGGCGTGCGGCCTGGCTGCCCGCCTCCGTCAGCCGGTACTCGGCCACCGCCCGGCGGGCGGCGGCCACGGCGCGCTCCTCGGGGCCGCGCGGGGCGAAGAGCAGGGGGACCAGCAGCAGGACCGAGGCGAGCAGGGCCGCGAAGGCGGTGACGCCGACCATCTGCCAGCCCACCGTCGGGTCGGCGCCGAAGTACGTCCCCAGGACGGCGGCGTAGAACATCATCACCGGGCTCGGGCCACGGGTCAGCATGAAGGCGTAGTAGAGGACGGCCACCACCACGATGATCACGACGCTCGCCGGGACGATCGCCCAGCGGTACGGAGCGACGAGCACCCCCGCCGACATGGCGCCGGTCAGCGCGGCGGCCACCAGGAGGCTGTTGCGGACCCGGGCCCACAGGGGGCGGCCGGTCTCCCAGAACGGTGTCATGGCGCCCATGAGCGAGATCATTCCGAGCTTCGGTCCGAACGCCAGGCAGGCGGTCAGGACGGTCACCGAGGAGATGGCGGCGGACACCAGGTTCGGGGCGATCGAACCGGGGGTGTGCCGAGGGGCGAAGAAATTCCAGGTCACCGCTACCGCCCGGCGCCACGGGGATGCCGAGGACACGGTGCTCCTTCGAGGGTGCGCGGCCGGGGCCGCGTATATGAATGGACTCTTCATATAGTAGTTTGCGGCGGAGGGTGGGTTCGACCGGGTGGAAGGTGAGACCGATGACAGCTCTTCCCGCCGGGCCGCGTCGGGGCCGCGGCAGAAGGCCGATGGCCGAGGTCCGTGCCGATGTGCTGGAGGCCGCGGCGCAGGTGCTGATGGCGCACGGGGTCGCCGGCTTCACCGTCGAGAAGGTCGTCGCCGCCTCCGGCGTCAGCCCGGCGACCGTCTACCGGCACTGGCCCTCACGCGGTGCGCTGGCCCTCGACGGATTCCGGCACGCCGTCGGGGACCAGGTCGCGCTCGACGACACCGGAGACGTCCGTGCGGACCTGACGCGGTTCATCACCGCGTTCATCCGGCTCGCCACCCAGCGGCCCGCCGGTCCCGTCTTCGCCCAGCTCATCGGCGCCGCCCAGACGGACGCGGAACTCGCCGGACAGTTCGAGCACCACTACTTCGGCCCGCGCCGGCGCGAGGCCTTCGCCCTGCTGGAGAAGGCGAAGGACCGCGGACAGATCCGTACGGACGCCGACCCCGGACTAATGGTGGACCTCATCTGGGGCGCCTGCTACATCCGGCTGCTCCTGCCCCACCTCACCGACCAGCTCACCGAGGACTTCGCCCCCGCCGTCGTCGACCAGGCCCTGGCCGGTCTCCTCGTCGCGGCAGCGGACGGGGGAGAGCCGGGCAGGTAGGGCGCCTTCCGGCCGGGTGCGGGCGCAGGGCGGCACCGGCGGGGAACCGGGCGGGCCGGGAGTCGCGTCGGGTCGGGGGCCGCGTCGGGCCGGGGGAGTGTCGGGTCGGGGGCCGCGTCGGGCCGCGAGCCACGCCGCCCCGGACGTCCGTTCCGGGCGGGACGGCTCAGATGGCGACGACCGCCCCTTCGCGCATCCAGCCCCGGCCGTCCGCGGCCGCGTCGGTGGTGACCAGGACGTAGCCGTACTCGTTGTACGACGCTCCCTCGCAGGTCGACGCGCCGACGATGTCACCGGCGTACTTGGTCTTCACGACGGCGCTGTTCGGGTTCGGGTTCTCGTACACCCCGGCGGTCGGCCACACGACCTTGTACTGGCAGCCGGACTGGGCGGCGGCACCGGGGGCGGTGGCGACCACTCCGGCGAAGCCGACCGCGGTGGCAAGGACGGTGGTGGCGATACGGGTCAGGCGCATGATCGGTGGCACTCCTCGGGTACGACTCGGGTACGACTCAGATATGACTCGGGTACGACGATGTGTCAGGCGCATGATCATAGGGGCGGGTCGGGCCGTGCCGCTCCCGCCCGTACCGACCCAGCGCGCCGGATGGGATGATGCCCGGTGACAGGGCGACGGCGGTCCGAGGAATCCGGTGCGAAACCGGAGCGGTCCCGCCACTGTGATCGGTGAGCGAATCCCGGCGTACCACTGCCTCCGGCGAGGGGCGGGAAGGGCGGGACGAGCGGCGACCCGAGAGCCAGGAGACTCACGCGGTCGCCTCCTCAACGAACGCCGGGGCGGATCTCCCCGGAGAGGGGTGGTTCGGCGTGCCCGCAAGGCCGGCCGAAGAGGCTCACGTACAGAAGAACAGCACCGGGACCGGGGTCGTGCCCGGCAGGGGCGCGACGGCCGGAGCGGTGCCCTGCCGGGTCGTCGTGTGCCGGGACTGCTGCTGCGGCAGCCGCAAGGTGACCGGAGTCGATCACGCGGCGCAGACGGACCGCCTTCGCGAGGAGGCCCCGGTGCGGATATCGGACTGTCTGGACGTCTGCGACCAGGCCAACGTCGTGGTCGTGCAGCCCTCCACCGAGGGCCGGGCCGCCGGAGCCCGGCCCGTCTGGCTGGGACTGGTCAACGACCCCGACGCGACCGAGGACATCGCCTCCTGGATACGTGCCGGAGGGCCGGGCGTGGCCCCGCGCCCGGAGATCCTCGACCTCTACACCTTCGAACCTCCCGGGCGCCGGGGCCTCCGGTAGGACCGGCCCCGGCGGAGGACGGCCGACCGGCGGGGGAGGACGCCCGCCCGCCCGCCCGGAAGCGGCCCGGGCGGCGGGAAACGGTCGGGATTCGCCCCGGCCCGCGCACGTCCGACGCGAGCCGGGCCGACGGGGCCGGGACGCCCGAGACGTCCCGGCCCCGCCGTTGCTCCCGGGCCCCGCCGTTGCTCCCCGGGTCAGGATCCGGACAGCTCGCCGCGGACCGTACGAGCGGCGGCGACCAGGTTCTCCAGGGACGACCGGGTCTCGGTCCAGCCGCGGGTCTTCAGGCCGCAGTCGGGGTTGACCCACAGCCGTTCGGCGGGAATCGCCTTCAGGCCCTCCCGCAGAAGTCCGGCGGCCTCCTCCGTGCTGGGAACACGCGGGGAGTGGATGTCGTAGACGCCCGGTCCCGCCTCGCGCGGGTAGCCGTGGGCCGCGAGTTCGCGGGCGACCTCCATGCGGGAGCGGGCCGCCTCCAGACTGATGACGTCGGCGTCGAGATCGTCGATGGCCTGGACGATGTCGCCGAACTCGGCGTAGCACATGTGCGTGTGGATCTGCGTACCCGGCCGTACGCCGCCGGTGGTGAGCCGGAAGGACTCGGTCGCCCACCCCAGGTACGCGGCCCGGTCTGCGGACCGCAGCGGAAGCGTCTCGCGCAGGGCGGGTTCGTCCACCTGGATCACCGAGGTACCGGCCGCCTCCAGATCGGCGACCTCGTCCCGCAGCGCGAGCGCGACCTGCCGGGCCGTCTCCCCGAGCGGCTGGTCGTCCCGGACGAAGGACCAGGCCAGCATCGTCACCGGCCCGGTCAGCATGCCCTTCACCGGACGGGCGGTGAGCGACTGCGCGTACGAGGTCCAGCGCACGGTCATCGGACCGGGCCGGGAGACGTCGCCCGCCAGAACCGGCGGCCGGACGCAGCGGGTGCCGTAGGACTGGACCCAGCCGTGCCGGGTCGCGAGGTAGCCGGTGAGCTGCTCGGCGAAGTACTGCACCATGTCGTTGCGTTCGGGTTCGCCGTGCACCAGCACGTCGAGCCCGGCTTTCTCCTGGAAGGAGACGACCGCGCCGATCTCGGCCCGGATCCGTTCCTCGTAACCGGCCGTGTCGACGCGGCCGGCCCGCAGGTCCGCGCGTGCCGTCCGTACCTCGTCGGTCTGCGGGAACGAGCCGATGGTCGTCGTCGGCAGCAACGGCAGCTTGAGGTGCGCGCGTTGGGCGGCGGCGCGTTCGGCGTACGGCTGGGAGCGCCGGCCGTCGGCGGCGGTGACGGCCGTGGTCCTGGCGCGTACGGCGGGGTCGCGGGTGACCGGGGAGGCGGAGCGGGAGGCGAGGTCGGCACGGTTGGCGGCGATCTCTCCGGCGATCGACGCGGTGCCCCGAACCAGGCCCTTGGCGAGGGTGACGACCTCGGCGGTCTTCTGCCGGGCGAAGGCCAGCCAGCGCAGGATCTGAGGGTCGATGTCCCGTTCGGGTGCCGTGTCGATCGGGACGTGGAGCAGGGAGCAGGACGCGGCGACGTCGACCCGGTCCGCGAGACCGAGCAGAGTGGCGAGGACGGAGAGCGACTTCTCGTAGTCGTTGATCCAGACGTTGCGGCCGTCGACGACCCCCGCGACCAGCCGTTTGCCCGGCAGCCCGCCGATGGCGGCGAGTCCGTCGAGATTGGCGGCGGCCACGCCCGTGAAGTCGAGTGCCAGCCCCTCGATCGGGGCCCTCGCCAGGACGGGAAGAGCCTCCCCGAGCCGGTCGAAGTAGGACGCCACGAGCAGCTCGGGCCGGTCGGCGAGACCGCCCAGCTCACCGTATGCGCGGGCCACGGCGTCCAGTTCGGCCGGGGTGCGGTCCTGGACGAGGGCGGGCTCGTCCAGCTGGACCCACCTGGCACCGGCGGCCCGCAGATCGGCGAGCACCTCCGCGTACACCGGAAGCAGCCGGTCCAGCAGGGTGAGCGGTTCGAAGTCCGCGGGTGCGCCGGGGGCCGGCTTGGCCAGCAGCAGGTACGTCACCGGGCCGACGAGCACCGGCCGGGCGGTGTGCCCGAGGGCGAGGGCTTCCGCCAGCTCGGAGACCTGCTTGCCGGAGTCGGCGGTGAACACGGTGTCGGGCCCGAGTTCGGGGACGAGGTAGTGGTAGTTGGTGTCGAACCACTTGGTCATCTCCAGCGGCGCGACGTCCTGGGTGCCCCGCGCCATGGCGAAGTACCCGTCGAGCGCGTCGGCGGCCACGGCCGCGCGGTGACGCCGCGGGACGGCGCCGACCATGACGCTGGTGTCCAGGACGTGGTCGTAGTACGAGAAGTCCCCGGTGGGCACCTCCTGGATACCGGCGGATGCCAGCTGCTGCCAGTTGGACCGGCGCAGCCCGGCCGCGGTCTCCCGGAGCTCGTGGGCGGTGATCCGGCCCTTCCAGTAGCCCTCGACGGCCTTCTTCAGTTCCCGGTGCGGGCCCTGGCGGGGGTAGCCGTACACGGTGGATCGTGCTGCCGCGGCTGCGGACTTCGTTGTCACGGAAATCTCCTTCGCGAGATGACTCCTGAACACCCCGGGAACGGGACGCGGACGCGAAGGAATGACGGAACCGGACGGATCCCGGTACGCCGCACGGGCGTGACGGTCCATCCGATGTGTACGCCGACCCGCCCACGAGGTCACCGGGATATCCGCACACAAATGGTCGTGTGCGGGCAACGGGCAGGTCTTCGGACTCGCGGGCGCGTCTGCTGTGCAGACTCCTACTGGCCGTCGCTTCCCAGGTCCCACCGGACCCAGTGCGTATGACGGCGGTCGTTCCCACTCACCGCTGCGGGGCAGTCCCGGATTCCCACCGGGTTCCCTCTTACGACGCGCCTGCCTGGCGGACAGGGCGAACCAGCTGCATCGCCAGGGTAGAGGGTGGAAGTCGACGCGGCGCACCTCCGTTCACATTCCGGAACGTGAGGCGGTCCGGAACGTGAGGCGGTCCGGAACGTGAGGCGGGGCCCCTGGCCGTGCGAGGGGCCGGAATGGTGCGGTTGACCGGGTGGACGGACCGCTCATATGTTTTCCGCGGAGTGATGGCACGAGGAAGCCGGTGGAATTCCAGCACGATCGCGCCACCGTGAGCTCGCCACCGGCAGATGGCGAGTCGGACACCCGAGCCCTCATCCCGCCCGCATTCGCGAGGGACGCGCCATCCCGAAGAGAGAGCCAACCGTGAGCATGCCGCCCGCGTTCCGACGGAATTCCCCACGGGACACCCCGGTCGCCGCACCGGTCCGCCGTTCCGCCACCGGGCCGGTATCCGCATGACGGATACGACGGATACGGCCACGGCGACGGCCCTGAGCGAGTCGGTCACCGTCCTGGGCCCGTTCTTCGCGCTCCGGATCCATCCGCTCGGTACCGAACCCGACGGCCCCTGGCAGCCGATGTCCCGCCCGCTGGTCGAAGCACGAGTCGCCGCGGTCGGAGACCGGCTGGCCGCGGCGGGCGGCCGGCCACCCGGCTCGGTGGAACAGCGCGTCGCGGCCTCCGTCGCGCATCTGGGGCTGGCCGCCCGGCTGATCTCCCCGGCCCTGGCCGCCGCGGTGCTGCACGACAGAGTCCTCGCCCCCGGCCTCACCGAGCTGCGATGGCAGCCCGTGATCGGCGGACCGATCCCCCTCTCGCTGCCCGACAGCGCCGTCGCCGACGGCCCGGCGGGATCCCCGGAGCACCTCGCCGACGAACTCAGCACCCGCCTGCTGGACGGCCCGCTGCGCGAACTCGCCGACATGGTGGGGGAGTTCTCCGTATCCCGGCACATCCTGTGGGGGAACACCGCCTCGGCCCTCAACGGGGCGGCGACCATGATCGCGGCCTCCCGCCCGGAACTCGCCGCCCGCACCCGCACCCTGACCTCGCTCCTCCTCGCACGCCCTCCGCTGCGCTCCACCGCGACCACGGCCGACGGCGGAGCCTTCAGGCGCCGTAGCTGCTGCCTCATCTACCGCGCCGCCCCCGACCGCAGGGGCCCCCTGTGCGGGGACTGCGCGCTGGCCCGCTGACGCCGACCCCGGCTGCTTCCCGGCCGCAGGCCGAACCGCGTGGTGCGGGGCGCGGGACGGAGCCCGTGCGGGGCGCAGGACGGAGCCCGTCCCCGTGCGGCCATGAGGCAGGGGACGGGCTCCGTCGGGCTGCCTACCGGCCGGTGCCGGTCAGCCGGATGTCGCGGGACGACGCACCGACGTAGATGTTCCTGCGGCCGGTGGTGCGGACCCAGTGGGAGCGGGCGGTGTCCCAGTACGAGAGCTGCCGCGCGGTCGCCTTGAGGGTGATACGCCGGGAGGCGCCGGGCGCGAGGTCGATCCGGTCGAAGGCGGCCAGAGCGCGTACGGGGAGTTCGACGGGTGCGCCCTGGGGCGAGCCCAGGTAGAGCTGAGGAACCTCGGCCCCCCTGGTCCGGCCCTTGTTGGTGAGGGTGAAGGAGACGCTCAGGCCGCCGTCCCGGGTGGATTCCACGGAGAGGTGGCTGTACCCGAAGCGGGTGTAGGACAGGCCGTGGCCGAAGGGCATGAGCGGGGTGACGCCGGCCTTGTCGAAGCCCCGGTAGCCGGTGAAGACGCCCTCGCTGTACCTGACAACGTTATCGACACCCTGGTAGCGCTCCGGGTGGGCGGGGTCGTGGACAGGGTGGTCGGTCAGTTTGTCCGGGTAGGTGACGATGACGCGTCCGCTGGGGTTGGCCCGGCCGAGGAGCAGGTCGGCGACGGCCCAGCCGCCTTCCTGGCCGGTGTATCCGGCGTGCAGGATCGCGGCGACCTTCTTGCGCCAGGGCAGTTCCACGGGGCCGCCCACGGTGAGGACGACGACGGTGCGGGGGTTGGCGTTCGCCACGGCCGTGATCAGGTCGTCCTGGTGGGAGGGGAGAGCGAGCGATCCGGTCTCGGCCGTGGAACCGACGGTTCCTCCCGTTCCGTTGAAGGCGAAGACGACGGGGGTGTGAACCCGGCGGGCGAGGGCGACGGCCGCCTTGACGTCGGCGGCGGCCTGCTCGGGGGTGACCCAGGCGAAGCGGACCTGCACCGGACCCCGGTCGGCGACAGTCTCGGCCCACGCCGTCGCGGTGATCTTCACCTGGTAGGAGCGGCCGCCGGTGAGGACGCCGGTGGTCTGGCCGTTGTCCAGGCCGTCGGTGGTGGGCACGATGCTGGACCACTTGCGGGTGAACGCGTCGCGGACCGAGGCGGCGGTGGCGATCTGGGTGCCGTCGAGCGAGAGCGACAGGGAGGCGCCCCAGCCCTGGATCTTGAGGGCGTACTCGCCGGTGGACGGGGGCACCAGGGTGCCGGTCCAGGTGGCGGTGGTACCCGCGTCGAAGGCGTGTGCGCCGGTGAAGTCGACGGTGTGGTCGGTGGAGGTGGCGCCGGAGGCGTCCGTACGGGTCAGGCCGGAGGGGAACGCCGAGGCGGGGACGGCCCTGCCGGTGAGGTCCAGACCGACCTCGTACCCGATCCGGGCGTTGCGGGCGGTACGGCGCAGGGCGTCCAGGGGGCCGACCATCCGGTCCTCGAAGCCGTAGGCGCGCTCGCCCGCGACGGTGACGGCGACCTGCCCGGCGGTCGGTCCGATGAGCGCCAGGTCCGCCAGCGCGGCCCCGCTCAGCGGGAGCCCGCCGTTGTTGGTGAGCAGGACGGCGCCCTGGGTGGCGACCTCACGGGCGACGCGGGCACCCTCCGCCACGTCGACGGCCTTCGGCGCCTTCTTGCGGCTGCCGTCCAGCAGCCCGAAGGCGTCGTAGCGGCCGAGCAGCCTGCCGACCGCCGTGTCGACCGCGGACTCGGGGATGCTGCCGTTCAGCACGGCCGCCTTGAGCGGGTCGCCGAAGTAACTGCCGTTGGGCATCTGCATGTCGAGGCCGGCCGCGATCGACGTGCTGTGGGTGGCGCCCCAGTCGGAGGTGACGAAGCCCTCGAAGCCCAGCTCGCCGCGGAGGATGTCGGTGAGGGTGGCGGCGCTGGAACCGTTCCACTCGCCGTTGATGTGGTTGTACGCGGCCATCACCGAGGCGACACCGGCCTGGATCACGGCCTCCCAGGCGGGCAGGTAGATCTCGTGCAGGGTGCGTTCGTCGATGACGAAGTCCGAGGTGTTCTGCCCGACGGACTGGTTGTTGGCGAGGAAGTGCTTCGCCTGGGCGAACATGCCCTGCGCCTGGATGCCCTGGACCTGTGCGGCGCCGATGACGCCGTTGAGGTACGGGTCCTCGCCGGACTGGTCCTTGTTGCGGCTCCACAGCGGCGAGCGGGACAGCTCGATCTGCGGGGCGAGCAGCACGTCCATGCCCAGCGCCCGCCCCTCACGGCCCATCACCGCGCCGTACTCCCGGGCGAGTTCGCGGTTGAAGGTCGCCCCGAGCGTGGAGACCGGGGGCAGCCCGGTCGCGGACCGCGCCACGTTGACCCCCGCGGGCCCGTCGGTGAGTCGCAGCTCGGGGATGCCCAGGCGGCTGATGCCCGGCAGATAACCGGCCTGTCCGAGGCGCTGGGGGTCCGTCGCGCCGTGGACGAGGGAGAGCTTCTCGTCCAGCGTGAGCTTGCGCAGCAGTGCCGCGACGCGGCTGTCGCGGGTGCGGGAAGCGCCGGTGGTGGGCGATGCCGCTGCGGCGGGGGAGGAGGAGAGCGGGCCCGCGGCGGCGATGAAGGCGAAGGCGGCGGCGGTACCGCCCAGCCTCTGCAGGATGGCGCGGCGGGTGTGCTCGGCGGTGGTGGACTGCGGCTCGGACGCGGTGAGGAGCGGGTCGCCTGACATGGCTGTGGCCCTTCCGGTGAGGGTGTGCCGCGCGCCTCGGGAGTGCGGGTCTCCCGGCGGACGCGGCGTGGAAAGCCGGGTCCCGCAACCCGGCTCTGGGCGTGACGCACCCAGCGGGGTCGCGACACCGGCCCTGACGTGCCGGTGTCGCTCTTCGCTTCGATGCGAGTACGGCGTGAGTCTCAGCCGGGGTTGCATATGCCGTCAAGACTTCGGTACGCAGGTCTTTTCGGGCGCCGATCGGGTTTATTTCTTGAAGGATCGCGTCTGCGGGTTCTTCTGTGAGCGGGCTGTGTACTGCCCCGTCGGGGCCCGATGCCCGCGCGGCAGGTGGGATTCCATGGTGGCGCGGAGGCCCGCTGGGCCGTTCATTCGGTGAAGGCGCGGAGCCGGGTACCGGGAGCCGGGTGCCGGGACTCCGGGTGCCCGTGCGGGTGACGCCCGGAGTCCCACCCGCGCTCCCGCGGTGTGCCGCAGCCTCCGCCGACCGGTAGGCGGCCGCGGCCTCGCGGACGCGTCCGAGGCGGCGGTCACAGAACTCCTCTTCGGTGACAAGCTGTCGGAAAACGCATGGTTCCGGGGCAAGTAGGCTCGTTCTCGAAAAGGCGACCAGGGCGACGAGCGAACCGGCCGACAGGCGAACAGTCGCGAAACCTGAGGGAGTTGACCCGCATGGGCGAAGTGGTACGGGTCGGCTCCAGGGCGAGCAAGCTGGCGAGAACGCAAGCCGGCGCATGGCTAGCGCCCCTGGCCCGGCAGTTCCCCCACGTCTCCTTCAAACGGGAGATCATCCTCGAAGGCGGCGATCAGGACCGGGTGACACCCACACTCGCCGAGGTCGCCAGGACCACGGGCGGCTCCTCGTTCTCCACCAACCAGGAAGCGGCGCTGGTCACCGGACAGATCGACGTGATCGTCCACTCCCTCAAGGACCTCCCCACGGGCGTCACCGGGGGAACGACGCTCCTCACCACCCCCGGCCCGCGTGAAGACGTACGGGACGTCCTGTGCGGTGCGACCCTCGCCGGACTTCCCGAGGGTGCGACCGTAGGTACGGGCGCGCCCCGGCGGGTGGCTCAACTCCTCGCCCTCCGGCCCGATCTGCGAGTGGTGCCGATCCGGGGGAACGTCCCCGGCCGTCTCGCCAGGACCACCAAAGGGACGCTGGACGCGGTGGTACTCGCCGCGGCCGGACTGAACCGGCTGGGGCTGTCGTCCGCGATCCACGAGGTCCTCGACCCGGTCCTCTTCCCTCCGTCCCCCGGGCAGGGCGCACTCGGAATCCAGGTCCGCACCGACTCGCCGGCCGCCCGGCTCCTCGCGGCCACCGGTGACCTCCAGGTCGACGCATGCGTACGAGCAGAGCGCGCCCTGCTGGCGGAGTTGCACGGCGGCTGCTCCGTACCGGTGGGGGCGTGGGGGAGGATCGCGGCGGACGGACTGCTCCACCTGTCGGCCGCCGTCACGTCCACGGACGGGACGACGCAGATCACCGCGGACGGTGCGGGCCCGGCGGGCGAACCGGAGGAACTGGGACTCCGCGTCGCCGCCGACCTGTTGAGCCAGGGAGCAGCCGCGATCCTGGAGGCGACCGTTCGGCTCTGAGCGCACGGGGTCTCTCCGCGGTCGTCCTACGACCCCTGGCTCGGCGGTACGCCCGGTACGTCCCGGTACGCACTCGGACGGCAGTGCGCGCACACGCCGAGAGGGGGCGGGCGCGTGGACGGGTCCGGACCGGCCGAGCTCGTTCCGCATGGAAAGCGATGACAGGTCGTCGGCGCAGGCAGGTTGGAGGGTGTGGCAACGGCTCGCTCGAAGGGCTCTCTCCGCGCGAGCGGAGGTGAACCGTTCGGGAAGGGAAGCACATGGGGAAACACGCGCGCTTGCCGCGCGACCGGAGGTGAACCACTTCCGGGGAGGAGAAGGCGTCGGCCATCTCCCGCGTCTTGGCCGCCGGTTCGCCCCGTCGCGGTCCTGGAATCGTGAGGTGACCATGGTGGGGCCGCGGTAGCACTGGTCCTCCGGGCTCGGCCGTCGGGGTCTCGGAGTTCCCCGGCGCGACGCCGTGATCAACAGCCCTGGTCCCCCTGGACCTTCGGGATCCATCATCAGTGGTCCGCTCCAGGGACAAAACTTCAGACGGTAGGTTCGACCTGCCGGTGCGGGGCCCTTGCGCACCGCCGCGCGTCCGATCGGGAGCCGTACCGGGGCCGACAGCATAGGAGGCTACCCACCTTGTCCGAGACCCCCGCCCTGCGGGCCGACTGCGCGAACTGCTTCGGTCTGTGCTGTGTCGCGCTGGCATTCTCCCGATCGACTGACTTCGCGATCGACAAGGAGGTCGGGGATCCTTGCCCCAACCTCCAGCAGGACTTCCGCTGCGGAGTCCACGACAGGCTGCGGCCCGCGGGTTTTCAGGGGTGCACGGTGTACGACTGCTTCGGCGCGGGACAGAAGGTCTCGCAGGTCACCTTCGCCGGGCAGAACTGGCGGGAGGACCCGGACGGTTCGCGGCAGATGTTCGCCGCCCTCCCCGTCATGCGGCAGTTCCACGAGCTGCTCCGGTACCTCTGCGAGGCGCTCGCCCGCCCGGCTGCCCGGCCGGTCCACCGCCAGGTCCGGGCGGAGCTGGAGAAGATCGAGCGTCTGACCCTCAGTGACGTGGACACCCTCCTCGGCCTGGACGTGGCGGCGTACCGGGCTGAGGCGAACGTACTGCTGCTGCGAACGAGCGAGCTGGTGCGAGCCGAGATACCGGGCAGGAAGAAGGATCGCCGGGGCGCGGACCTGTTCGGGGCCCGGCTCAGGGGTGCCGATCTGCGCGGGGCCGATCTGCGCGGCGCGTATCTCATCGCCGCCGACATGACGGGCGCGGACCTGCGGCTCGCCGATGTGATCGGCGCGGACTTCCGGGACACGGTCCTCGTGGGCGCCGACCTCACCGACTGCCTCTTCCTCACCCAGACGCAGGTCAACGCCGCGCAGGGTGACGCTGCCACCCTCCTCCCGGCCGGCCTCGAACGCCCGTCGCACTGGGACGCGAGCGTCACCGCTTCGGTCATGCCCGCCCGCCAGAACGCCTCGCCCCGGGCTGCACGCACCGGCGGTCCGCGCAAGGGCTCCTCGGCGCGGAAGCCCGGAGCCTCCGGCCGCAGGCGCCCGGGCTCAGGCGGTTCCCGGGACAAGTAGTCAGCACATTTCGGTGGTGCGGCCGAAGAAGGTGGCCGAGCGGCTGAGCCGGGGCCGCTGCGGACTGCTCCTGCAGCGCCACCGGCAGGGAGACACCCCCGCGGGGCCAGGCCGGTCAGTACCTCGGCCATCGTGCCGTAACTCTCGCGGACCGCCTCCGCGTTGGACAGCCGGTGACGCTCGAGGCGGATCGCACCCAGGTGCCGAGCCTCGTAGATCTTTGACCGCCATGCCGTGTTCGGGGAGCTCTCCGGAGCACCGTAGGAATCCCGGAACGCGGTTCGTTCGTCCTTCTTGGCCGTCGCCATGCGGATGGTCCAGTCCGCCGCGGGATCCCCGCCCCACGTGCGGTCGAAGTCGAGTACCCCGCTGATCACGGGCTCGGAGGCCGCCGGATCCATCAGGGCGTTGACGGTCCACAAGTCGCCGGTCAACAGGTGAGGTTCGGTGACCTCGTCGAGCACGGCACGGCGACGCGTGGCCGCTGCGGCAACCGACCGGAGGTCCGCCGCGTCCAGTCCGACGCTCTCCAGATCGGCGGCGATGTCCTCCAGGGATGCGATCACCGCCTCGCTCCACGATGCGTACGCCGGACCGCCGACCGGCCCGAAGCCCTGGCTGGCGCCCATCGCACCACTGATGCCGCAGGTGCTCGTCGCCGACTGGTCGCACGAGGTGATCGACCGCGACTGCGGGTTCGTACACCCACCGGCCAGGCCGTGTCCCGTAATTGATCTTGCGGTGGGTCGAGGAGTGGGAGAAGGACGGCAACTGGGCCGCGCTCCCGCGAGAGGTGGGCCGGCCCGAGGACGGATCGGATGATCCGGCAGCGGTTGCGCGCCGCTAGGCGCTCGGCCGGTCCCCGGGGCGGGCCGACCACCAAGATCCACCTGGTGGTCGACGGCCGGGGCCTGCCGCTGTCCATCGTCCTGAGCGGCGGGAACACGGCCGCCCGCACGATGCTGCCCGCCGTCCTCGATGCCATCCGCGCCCTCCGGGCTGGGAGCGGGCGACCGCGGACCGGACCCGACCGGGTCGTGGCCGACGTGCGTCAGGGGTTGTTCAGGTAGGCGAGGACGGCGAGGACGCGGCGGTTGCTGTTGTCGTCATCGGTGATGCCGAGTTTGCCGAACAGGGAGGTCGTGTACTTGCTGATGGCGCTTTCGCTGAGGAAGAGCCGTCGGCCGATGGCCTGGTTGGACAGTCCTTCGGCCATGAGGCCGAGCACGGAGTGTTCGCGTTCGGTGAGCCGTTCGAGTCGCCGGTTCGAGGACCCGCTGGACAGCAATTTGGCGATGACGGCCGGGTCCATGGCGGTCCCGCCGGCGGCGACACGTTCCAGGGCGTCGATGAACTGATCGGCGTCGAAGACGCTCTCTTTGAGGAAGTAGCCGACTCCGCCGGCGCCGTCGGCCAGGAGCTCGCGGGCGTACAGCTGCTCGACGTACTGGGAAAGGATGAGAACCGGCAGTCCGGGCAGTTCACTGCGGGCGGCAAGAGCAGCGCGCAGGCCCTCGTCCGACTGGGTCGGCGGCATGCGGACGTCGATGACGGCAACCTCCGGCCGCCACGTCAGCAGTGCCTCAAGCGTCTCGGGTCCGGTGGCTGCCGTCGCTACCACCTGGTGCCCGCACGCCTCGATGAGGCGGACCATTCCGTCACGCAGGAGGTAGAGGTCTTCGGCTACGACGATTCGCACGGCACCATCATCCTCATCCGGGTCGGGCCACCTGCCGGGCTGGTGATCTCCAGGGTGCCATCGAAGACCGCGAGCCGACGACGCAGCCCCGCAAGTCCGCCGTCGGCTCTCGGGTCGGCTCCGCCGCGGCCGTCGTCTTCGACATCGATGACGATGCCGGTGTCGTCCTGGGTGATGGAGATCCGGGCCAGAGTCGCACGGGCGTGCTTGACCGCGTTGGTCAGCAGTTCGGCGATGGCGAAGTACAGGGCAGACTCGATCGGCGGATCCAGGCGGAGCTGAAGGTCGGCGCTGACAGTCGTTTCGAGCGGACTGTCCAGGGCAAGCGCGCGAACGGCATCGATGAGCCCTCGGTCGTTCAGCACGGGCGGGTTGATTCCCTGAACCAGTTCGCGGAGCTCGGTCAGTGACGCCGTGGCACCGGCCCGCGCTGCCCGCATCAGCGTCCTGGCCTGGTCAGGGTCGGTTTCCATCAGCTTCTCCGCAATCGCCAAGGAGAGCCCGAGCCCGACCAGGCGGGCCTGCGCCCCGTCGTGCAGGTCCCGCTCGATCCGGCGGATCTCGGCGGCCTGAGCGACCGTCGCATCCGCGCGCTGGGCGGTCAGTTCGTCCACACGGTCCGCCAACGACATGGCGGGTGACGGGCGTAGGAAGCGGACGGCCACTGGCTCGATACACCGCCAGGCATACGGGGCACCAGCGACGGCCCCGACCAGGCCGAGCGCCCCGACGACGCGCGCGCTCGGCCCCGGCTGGCCGAGGCCGAGGACCGCTACGGCCACCCCGGCCGGCGGGAGGGAGGCGACCACGCCCGCGGTGAGCGGCGCGATCGCCGTGAACCGCAGGTCGCGCCAGTTGGCGGGGTCGCTCCACCGGACTCGCCACTTCTGGTCCAAGAGGGCATCGCGGCGGGTGCGTTCGTAGCTGAAGCCGTTCCACCAGTACCCGGTGGACATCCGCGTCACCGGCCCGGCCTGCCGGTATCCGGCGGGGATGACGGTGGCTGTCCACCTCGCGACGAGGAAGCGGACCATCCGGCAGACCGAGCGGGACAGGGTGAGCGTGCACCCGCACACCAACACGACCGGCGCGACCCACGACCACGGGTTTCCCGCCCCCCACCAGATCCCCAGCGCCACGGCGGCTGCCCACAAGGCCGGGACCAGCAAGCTGACGGCTGCCACGACGCACGCCCGTACGAACCCCACGCAAGCGTGCGCCGGCCACGAACCCAGCTGTCTCATGATTCTCTTCCCCCGCTTTCCGTTCGGTGCTCCCACTGTGCACCGCCCGGAGCCCGCTACCGCCCGGGTCGGCCAGGGAGTAGGGCTACCCCCACCTACCCGTGCGTCCAGACGGATATCGCGCCGACCGGGCGCTTCGTAGCGTCTGTGTGCATGGAATCCAACATGCACACCCCGCCCTCGGCCGCCCACCACGACGATCCCCGCACCCGGCGAGCCTTCGACACGGCGAAGAACGGGATCAAGGTGTACGGCGCGCTCAGCGCCGTCGCCCTGCTGGCGGTCGTCGTAGTGTCGAGCAGTGGTCATACGGTGAACACGTTCATGTGGGTCCGGGCGGTCCTGCTGCCTGCGGTCGCCGTGCTGGTCCACCGGATGACCGTCTCCGCCTCCCGGGGATCCCGACGGGCCTTCGAGCGCGTGAGCGCGCTCACCGTGATCATGCCGATCGCGATCATCGGTGTCGATCTGATCCCGGGTGTCTGCCCGCCGTGGTACACCGTGATGCAGACCGTCTGCATGCTGCCCGTCATCCGAGTCGCGTTCATCATCCGCGGCTCCGCGCTGCGCGCCGCCTTCTGCAGGTCACGCTGACCACTCGGCTCCTGCGTGCCTTTCTGACCAGGCAATGTCCTCAGTGCCGCATCAGGCGACGCTCGCGCTGTCGAGGTGCGGGTGAGGATCGTTGTGATGGCTTCTGCGGCGCCGTGCACCACTGCACGCCCGAGGAGGTGAGTCCGATCAACGCTGTGACCAGTCGGGGCTCCCTCCTTTGCATGGCCTGGGGAGCGCTCGCACAAGGCATCCCGAAAGGCTCGAAACGCTGATGCGCTTCACCTCCCCGACGTCGTTGGACGGCGTCACCGAACAGCCCTTCACCCTCGACGGGGTCCCCGGCGTGCTGTGGACGCCGGAAGACGCCCGCGGTACTCATCCCCTGATCCTGCTGGGCCACGGCGGCGGGCAGCACAAGACGGCCCCCGGCATCGTGTTCCGCGCGCGCCGCTACGCCGCCGCGGGTTTCGCGGTCGTCGCGATCGACGCACCCAACCACGGGGACAGGCCCAAGGACGAGGAGTTCGGCCGGATCGTGGCCGATATGCGGGCCGGCATGGCCGCCGGCGAGAATCCGGGCGCGCTGGTCGCCGGCATGCACAGCCATCTGGCTCCTCAGGCCGTCGCGGACTGGCAGGCGGTCCTGACCGCTGTCCAGCGCCTCGACCACGTGGGCGTGGGCCCCGTGGGCTACTGCGGCATGTCGATGGGCTGTGGGCTCGGTATCCCGCTCATCGCGGCTGAACCCCGGATCCGCGCGGCGGTGCTGGGCCTGCTCGGCGTGCGCGGGCTGGCCGAGGACGCCGGGCGGATCACCGCGCCGGTGCAGTTCCTGGTCCAGTGGGACGATCAGATGGTGCCGCGGGACCAGAGCCTGGCCTTGTTCGACGCCCTGGCCTCGGCCGAGAAGACGCTGCACGCCAACCCCGGCAAGCACGGGGATGCACCGTCGTTCGAAGTGGACGACTCGCTGGGGTTCTTCGTCCGGCATCTGAACTGACACGCACTCCCGTACTCGGCGCGCCGACCCGGAACTCGTTCCCGGCCGGCGCGTTCGGTACCGACGGTTCGGCATGTCCGAGCGGTCGCAGGTGCGGCACACCGATGACGACGAGGGCGGGCGGCCGCTGCGGATTGCCGGCAAGAGCACGGGGTCGGCGGTCGCCCCGCGCCGCGCCGCGCCCAGATGGTGCCGCCGTCAGCCCGAGGCATGAGCGTGGCCGTGGGGGCGGGCCTCGCCCGAGGACGGCAGAGGAAGATCACGCCTGTCCCGTGGGGCGTGATGGCCGATCCGGTCGCGGAGTTGGGTCCGGTCCGGCAGGCCCGAGGGATGCTGAGCTGCTCGACCGGCCGCGTCGGCGAGCGGTCGGAGCGGGTGCGAAGTACAAGCTGGTCTTCATCGACCGGCTGCCGGCTACACCCGTGCATCTCCAGGCACGGCGTCACCCACGACGTCCTGGCCTGCTGGTTCCAGGTGGACCGGTCGACCATCACCCGTACGGTCGGCGAGATCCGGCCCCTGCTCGCCGACCGGGGCTGTCTCGTCGAGGGCGGTCTGCGACTTCGCACGCCTGCCGATGTGATCGCCTGTCCCGGCGCCACCGGCCGGACCGCGCTGATGGACGCCACCGGGATCCGGGTCCGTCGCCCGGGCGCACACCGCGGCGGACGCAGCCGCTTCGACGCGGCGCTCGGCGGCATCCGTGAGATCGCCCGGGTTCCCTGGGCTCAGTGGCAGAAGGGTGACGGCCCCGAAGCGGGGTGAGCGGTCCGCGCACTGCGGTTGTCAGTGGTGGGTGCGATCCTGCCCGTATGGACGAGCTGATGCGGCGTCGGGTGTACGGCGCCGACCATGAGGACCCGGATCCCGGACCACGTCCCGGGCACACCTATCGTGAGCTGGTCGGCGGCCCCCTGGACGGGCTGCTCCTCGACGTGACCGGATGGTCGGAGACGGCACTGGCCGAGGGGGCGGCCCTGATCACGGAGATAGGGGCGTACGGCCCGGGCGGCCGCGCCGAGTACGGCCCCCGCCGGGGCGACCTCCACCGGTGGGACTGGCAGGGCGACACCCCGTGACCCGCACCCCGTAACCCGCACCCGTACCCGCGACCGGCACGGGCATCCCGCGGTCGGCACCCCGGGGCCCGTACGGGTCGGCCCGTAGGGTGGGCCGGTGACACTGAGCGCGGCATCCCTCCTCCCGGTCAACCTCACGCTCGGCATCCTGCTGGGCGTGCTGGCCCTGGTGGCGGCGGCCGTGGCGGGCCTGTGCCACCTGTCTCCGGGCGACCCGGCACACCGGGCCCGGGAGATCCTGATCGCGGGTGTGCGCGCGGCGGTACAGCTCGCGGCGGTGTCCCTCGTCATCACGTGGGCGGTCACCGAGGTGCTGGGACTGCTGGCGTTCCTGGCCGTGATGTTCTCGGTCGCGGTGCGCACGGCCGGGCGCCGGATCACCGGCAACCACACCTGGTGGCTGACGTGTCTGCCGATCGCCGCGGGGGTGGTGCCGGTGGTCGGCTCACTGCTGCTGACGGGACTCGTACCGCTGAAGGGCATCGCGCTGATCCCGGTCACCGGCATCCTCATCGGCGGGGCGCTCACCGTGACCGTCCAGGCCGGACGGCGGGCGCTGGACGAGCTGGAGCAGCGGCGGGGGGAGGTGGAGGCGGCCATGGCGCTGGGGTTCTCGGACCGGGACGCCAGGGTGGAGATCGCGAGACCCTCCGCGTCCGACGCGCTGCTGCCCGGCCTCGACCAGACCCGGACCGTCGGGCTGGTCACGCTGCCCGGCGCGTTCGTCGGGATGCTGCTGGGTGGTGCGAGCCCGTTGATGGCCGGTGCGGTGCAGCTCTTCGTGCTGGTCGCGCTGATGGCCGTGCAGTCGATCGCGGTGGCGATCACCGTCGAACTCGTGGCCCGCCACCGCCTCTTCCGCCCTGCGCGGGGGTGACGCGCGCGCAACGGGCGCTGTTCGATCACAGCTTGCTCACAGCTGACGAGAACCCTTGTCGGTCGCACATGCCTGACGAATGATCACTCCAGGCCCCGGTGGCAGGACGGACAGGTGTTCCCTGCCGGCTGCGCGACGCGACGACCGTGCGACGCGACGGCTGCGCGACGCGACGACTGTGCGAAGCGACTCTTCGACTCCGGTGGCCTTCACACCGGATCACCCGAGGAAAATCTGCCCATGAGCGCTGTCGTGCCCCCAGAAAGACCCGAGAACCCCGAAAGGCCCGAGAACAGGGACGGGAGCGGCTCCGACGAGAGCCGGCCCGGCGCGCCGGACGAGACGTGGGCGGCCTTCCTGAGCGCGAGCGGCTCGGACGCGCGGCCCGCCCGGAAGGAACTGTCGGCGAAAGAGCGCCGGGCCAAGGCCCGAGAGGTGGCCGCGGCTCTTCCGGAGGGCTGGCGTACGGGACCGGCTTGGCAGGAGATCAACGGGACCCGGCGCCGCCGTCTGCCGGCCGTCGCCGGGCTCGTGGCCTGCGTGCTGATCACCGTGGCCTGCGTACGGCCCGGGCTGGTCCTGGACCACCTCCCCGGTCACACGCCGGCCGAAGCCGAAGCCGGGGAGGCGGTCGCCCCGTTGCCCGCCGAGACGGCCCTGCCCACCGGCGCCCCGGCCGAGTCGGACGAGCTGCGGCTGCCCACTCTCGCCCAGCCCTTCCGTGGCTCTCCCGCGCTGGCCTGGGCCGACGGCGCCGCCGGTATCGAGCTGCCGCCCGCGACGGCGACCGGGGGCCTCAGCCGGAGCGACGTGGAGCAAGCCCTCCGGAGAACCAAGGAGTATCTGACGGGGACCAGCCTGGACCCCGCCGTTCTGCGCGGCGCCGAACCGACCGCGGCCCTGGCCCTCGTCGACCCGGCGCAGAAGGACTTCACGGACCGGATACGGAAGGGGCTGCGCAAGCCCGATCCGTCGGACGACCCACTGAACGTGATCAGCCGCTTCGACCCCGCCGAGCTGCGTCCGGCGGGCGACGTGGTGAAGGTGCGCGGCCACATGACGTTCGCCGCCGCCGATGAGCCGGGCCAGGTACGGATCCACGCGGACTACACCTTCGTCTACCCGCTGATTCGCGCCGAGGGCGGTGACAGGACCGTGGCGCGCACCATCGTCCGGCGCGACCTGGACGTCGTGGTCGTCGACCCGGCCAAGTGGGTCGCCACGGAGGGGAAGATCAGCATCGGGAAGTACCACGCTGAGTTCTTCAACACCGAGTGCGGGGTGACCGACGGATGGTTCCACCCCGCCTTCCCCGACGGCCCGTCCACCGGCGAACCCGCCACGGGCCCCGCGTCGGACCCCTACGACCGCCACGCCCCGATCGCGGAACCGAAGGCGGACGACCCCGAGTGCGGGACGACCACCCGGTCGTGACGCACCACGTACCGCTGTGACCACGGGTGGCACCGGTGCACGGCGGTGCGCGGCGGTGCTCGGGTCGGTGAGGGCGGCCCGATGGGGACCGGGGGCCCGTGCGGCCGGCAGCGGGACGATCCGTGTTCGTACGGCTCCGATCCGCGGGGCGGCCCGTCGCGGTGCGGCGTCACGCCGCTTCGTACCGGTGGGCCCGGCCGCCGCGCCACTCGACCCACATCGGGTTGTCGAGTATCCGGTCGGGGTCGTCCAGCCCGGCTTCGGCCAGGAAGACGATCACGTCCTGGTCCGAATGGGCGAGCCCCAGTATCTCGTCGCGGCCCTCGTAGTGAACGGTCACGCGACGGCCTCCGGAGGGGGTCGGCCGGTGTATGACGATCGGTGGAGTTGCCATGCGCCCAGCGTGCGACGGGATGCGCCCCGTCGCATCCGGCGCGGGGCTGCCGGTGACTCCCCGCGGTTCCGGCCCCCCGGGGACGACGAATGCCCCCAGGTCTCACCTGGGGGCATCCGGGCGCGACGGCCTCGCCTCAGCCCGCCGACTCGCCCGCGTGGGGGCTCAGGACACCCGCGCTGACCAGCACGAAGAGGACGATGCCGAGGGCGATCCGGTAGTAGACGAACGGCATGAAGCTCTTGGACGAGATGAACTTCATGAACCAGGCGATGACCACGTAGCCGACCACGAAAGCGACCAGGGTCGCGAAGATCGTCGGACCCCAGGAGACGTGGCCCTCACCCGCGTCCTTGAGCTCGAAGACACCGGAGGCCAGGACGGCGGGGATGGCCAGCAGGAAGGAGTAGCGGGCCGCGGCCTCACGGGTGTAGCCCATCAGCAGACCACCACTGATGGTGGCGCCCGAGCGGGAGACGCCCGGGATCAGCGCCATCGCCTGGCAGAGCCCATAGATCAGGCCGTCCCGCACGCCCAGGTCCTGGAGCGACTTGCGCTCCTTGGCGGCGCGGTGCCTGCCGCCGGCCTCGTCGCGGGCCGCGAGCCGGTCCGCGATGCCGAGGACGATGCCCATGACGATCAGGGTCGTCGCGATCAGGCGGAGATCGCGGAAGGGGCCCTCGATCTGGTCCTTGAAGGCCACCCCCAGGACACCGATCGGGATCGAGCCGACGATGACCAGCCAGCCCATCTGGGCGTCGTGGTTGCCGCGCATCTCGCGCTTGTAGAGCGACTGGAACCAGGACGAGATGATGCGGACGATGTCCTTGCGGAAGTAGATGATCACCGCCGCTTCCGTGCCGATCTGGGTGATGGCGGTGAACGCCGCACCAGGGTCGTGCCAGCCCGCGAAAGCGGCGGTCAGCCGCAGATGGGCGCTGGAGGAGATCGGCAGGAACTCGGTCAGTCCCTGAACGAGGCCCAGGACGAATGATTCGAACCAGCTCATGGGGCTTAGGCCATCCCGGAGGTGATCAGGCTACGGCCGCACGACATGAGGACGTCGGCAGCGTGCGAATACGGTCAGAAAAGGACAAGGCGAAAGCCTCGGAGATCTTTTGTCGTCGGGCGCAGGGTATCGCTTGTGGGTGAACGCCTTGACTCCTGCCCCCGCCCCGGAGCCTGCTCCACGTCCGGGCATGCCCTTCCCCCGCTCTGCCGCCGGAGCGGCCCCGCGGGCTCAGGTGGTGTCCGGCTGATCATGGCCGGGGTCGCGACGCCCGGAACGGCACCTAGGCGGCCTTGCCGAACCGATGGCGTTTGCGCCAGGCGACCAGCGCGCCTCCGACGGCCGACAGCACGATGAAGCCCGTCGCGACGAGGAACGCGGGGGACGTCGGCGAGGCGGCCTCGCTGCCCGCGACGACGTAGGCGGCCGTGTTGGGGATGGAACCGAGCCCGGTCGCCAGCAGGAACGGCGCGTAACGCATGCGGGAGGTGGCCGCGCAGTAGTTGGCGGCGGCGAACGGCACGCCCGGGAAGAGCCGGAGCGCCAGCATGGAACGGAAACCGTGCCGGCTCAGCAGACCGTCCGCCGCCTTCAGCCAGCGCCCGCGCACCAGGGTGCGCAGCGCGTCCTGCCCCAGCACCCGGCCGAGCAGGAAGGAGACACCGGCCCCGAGAACCGTGCCCGCGAGGGCCGCGGCCAGACCTGCCTGGGTGCCGAAGAGCGCTCCCGCCGCCAGGTTGAGGAGGGGGCGGGGCGCGAAGGCCACGGTGCAGACGCCGTACGCCAGCCCGAACAGGAGGACCGCCGTGCCGCCCGTCAGCTGGGACGGCCAGCCGGAGGAGAGCATCCGCTGTGGATCGAACAGCAGCATGCTCGACGCGGCGGCGGCCAGCACCACCACGAGCAGGGAGAACCGGGACCAGGGGGACAGCAGCGCCTTCGAACAGCGCAGGGCCGGACCGTTGCGGGGACGGGCCGCGGGGACGGGTTCGAACATTTGGGGAGAGTAACGGAAAGAGACATGTGATCGCCGTAATGCACGCGTGATGATCTGACGGTCCGACAGCAGGGGCCGGTCCCGCCCCGGAAAACCGGTCGACGCGCACCGTGCCGACCGGACATCATCCAGGACATGTCCCGGTACGCCTTCCTCGCAGCGCCGTCCGCAGTCGCGGACGCGCCGAAGGCTGCCGCGAACACCGCCGTGGCGTTCCCCGCCGCGGCATCCCCCGCGACCGCGTGCGCCGCGGCGGCATTCCTGGCGGCGGCTGTCTCCGCCTCCGCCGCACCGGCGCCGCTCGGCGGCGCCCGAAGCTGACCCTCCTCCGACTGTCCGGCGGACCCCGCGAGGGGAGGGTCGGACGGGCTCAGGGGTCCCCTCTCACGGCTTCGAAACCAAGGAACGAGCCATGCCCAAGACGGCATTCGTCCGCACCAAGCCCCACCTCAACATCGGGACCATGGGCCACGTCGACCACGGAAAGACGACGCTCACCGCCGCCATCACCAAGGTGCTCAGCGCGCGGCCGGGCGCCTCCACCCCGTACGTCGCGTTCGACCGTATCGACCGCGCCCCCGAGGAGAGCCGACGCGGCATCACCATCAACCTCGCGCACGTCGAGTACGAGACCGACACCCGGCACTACGCCCACGTCGACATGCCCGGCCACGCCGACTACATCAAAAATATGGTTACCGGAGCGGCTCAGCTCGACGGGGCGATCCTCGTCGTCTCCGCCCTGGACGGCGTCATGCCGCAGACCGCCGAGCACGTGCTGCTGGCCCGTCAGGTCGGTGTGGACCACATCGTCGTCGCCCTCAACAAGTCGGACATCGCCGACCCCGAGCTGGCCGAACTGGTCGAGCTGGAGGTGCGCGACCTGCTCTCCGCCCACGGGTACGGGGGCGACTCGGTCCCCGTCGTCCAGGTCTCCGGTCTCCGGGCGCTGGAGGGCGACCCGCGCTGGACGGCGGCGATCGAAGGGCTGCTCGACGCGGTGGACACGTACGTGCCGATGCCGGTGCGCTACACCGACGCGCCCTTCCTGCTCCCGGTGGAGAACGTCCTCACCATCACCGGACGCGGCACCGTCGTCACCGGTGCGGTCGAGCGCGGCACCGTACGCATCGGCGACCGGGTCCACGTGCTCGGCGCCGACACCGAGACGGTGGTCACCGGCCTGGAGACCTTCGGCAGGCCGATGGAGTCCGCGCAGGCCGGGGACAACGTCGCCCTCCTGCTGCGCGGAGTGGAGCGCGACCGGGTACGGCGGGGCCACGTCGTGGCCGCGCCGGGCAGCACCACCCCGACACGTCGTTTCACCGCCCAGGTCTACGTGCTGTCCGCCCGCGAGGGCGGCCGTACCACCCCGGTCGCCACCGGCTACCGGCCGCAGTTCTACATCCGTACCGCGGACGTGGTCGGTGACGTGGACCTGGGAACGGCCGGGGTCGCGCGCCCGGGGGAGACGGTCACCATGACCGTGGAGCTCGGCCGGGACGTCCCGCTGGAGGCCGGGCTCGGCTTCGCGATCCGCGAGGGCGGTCGCACCGTCGGCGCCGGTACCGTCACCGCGCTGCTCTGAGCCGCGACCGGCGCGAAGGCCGTGGCGGAGCGCGGGCCGCGGCGGCCGGGCGGCTTCCCCACCCGGGGCCCGCCTTCCCCGTCCGGGGCCCGTCTCCCCACCCGGGGAGGCGGGCCCGCCGGGATCCGCGTCCCGCCGCCTCCCGGCGGACGCCGCACCCCGCGGGACGCCTCACAATGGGGGAGTGAACGAGCCGATACCCGTCATCCGCGATGTCGACTGCGGCACCGCCCGCCTGCTGCCCGACGTGGACCGGGACCGCGCGTGGCTGCTCACGGTCGACGGGGCCCCGCAGTCCTACGTGGACCTGGACGACCCCGCGTACCTGGAGTTCGAGTACGTCCAGCGGCTCGCGCACGTGCTGGACACCGCCGCGGCCCCCGGCGAACCGCTCGACGTCCTGCACCTGGGCGGCGGGGCGCTGACCCTGCCGCGCTACACCGCCGCCACCCGGCCCGGCTCCCGGCAACGGGTCGCCGAGGCCGACCGGGGACTGCTGGAGCTGGTGAGCGAGCTGCTGCCGCTGCCGGACGACAGCGGGATCACCGTGCACGCGGAGGACGCCCGGGAGCTGCTGGAGCGGACCGCGCCGGGCTCGGTCGACGTGCTGATCGCGGACGTCTTCGGCGGGTCGCGCGTTCCGGCCCACCTCACGTCCGTCGAGTACGCGCGGGCCGCCGCCCGGGTGCTGCGTACGGACGGGATCTACGCCGCCAATCTCGCCGACAGCGCGCCCTTCGGCTTCCTCCGCTCCCAGCTCGCCGGCTTCGCCGCCGTCTTCCCCGAGCTCGCGGTCGTCGCCGAACCCGCCGTGCTGCGCGGACGGCGCTTCGGGAACGTCGTACTGCTGGCCGCGCACGCAGCGCTGGACACCGCCGCGCTCACCCGCCGCTGCGCCGGCGACGCGTTCCCGGCCCGGGTCGAACACGGACCGGCGCTCACCCGCCTGATCGGGCGGGCAAAACCGGTCGGCGACGCCGACGCGGTCGCCTCACCCGAGCCGCCCGAGGGCGCCTTCAGCATCGGCTGAGGAACCCGCCGTCACGGCGGCACCGGCGGCCGGGACCGCGAGGGAGCCCTCGGACTCGGAGCCGCCGGCCGCGACGGGCCCGGTGTGCTCGCGCCGGGTCATGTTCCGTACGTCCGGTACGAGCAGGACCAGCGCGGTCATGAGGACCACCAGCGCGGCGCACCCCCAGAGCGCCGTGCCCCGCCCCACGAGGCCCTCGACCGGACCGGCCACCGCGGTGGCGAGCGGCAGCATCGCCACCGAGCCGAACCAGTCGTAGGCGGAGACCCGCGAGAGCTTCTCCTCCGGGATCTCCTGGTGCATCGTCGTCATCCAGGACACCCCGAACACCTCTATGGCGACGCCGCTCACGAACATCACGGCACAGAGCCCCGCCACCGGCAGCGGTACGGCGAGCGCCGCCGACGGGAGGGCCAGCGGGAAGACGCCGAGCGTGCCCGCGAGCAGCAGCCGCCGGGGCTTCCACCGGGACATCAGCAGCGCCCCGCCGAGCGTGCCCACACCGAAGGTGGCGAGGGCGGTTCCCCAGGGACCCGGACCCCCGAACTCGTCGCGGGCGACCAGCGGGCCGTAGACCGACTCGGCGGCGCCGACGACCGCCACCACCACCGAGAACTGCGCCACGATCGACCAGAGCCAGGGGCGGCCGATGAACTCCTGCCACCCCTCGCGCATGTCGGAGAGGAGACCGCCGCCCGGTTCGCGGGCGGGGATGTGGCTCACGTCGAGGAAGGCGCGGAGCGCACCGGCGACCGCGAAGCCCACCGCGTCCACGGCCAGTACCCACCCGGGATTCATCGCGGAGGCCATCACGCCGCCGAGGGCGGCCCCGCCGATGCCCGCACCCTGGGTCGACATGCGGAAGAAGGAGAAGGCGCGGGCGGACTGCTCCGGAGTGACCGAGGACATCAGCATGCCCTCGGCGGCCGGGTTGAAGAAGGCCTGTCCGGTACCGCAGAGCGCGGTGAGCACCATCATCTGCCAGAGCTCGGCGGTGCCGGTCAGCACGAGCAGGGCGAAGGCGGCCTGGGAGACGCAGTTGAGCGCGTTGGCCGCGACCATCACCCGGTGGCGCGGCATCCGGTCCGCGACGGCCCCGCCGATCAGGATGAAGACCACCAGCGGCAGGGTCCGGGCGGCGGCCACGAGTCCGATGTCCCCACCGTCCCCGCCCTGCTGGAGCACCGCGAACGAGGTGGCGATGAGGGCGCTGCTGCTGCCCACGCCCGTGATGATGGCGGCGCTGGTCAGCAGGGTGTAATTGCGGCCGGCCCACTCGGGGCGGCGCCGCTTCGCGGGGGAAGGAGCGGGGGTTGTCACCCAGGGACTAAACACGCAGGTGCCCCGCGTTGCCAAATGGATATGTTCCCGGGCGGGGTCGGAGCGCCACTTCGTCCGGTTCGTTCCGGGCCTCCGCCGCCGGGCACCGAGGTGTCCGGCGGCGGAAACGTGCGTGTGGCGCTCTCCGGGATCAGGAGCTGACGTCCACCAGCCGGACGGTGCTCAGGATCTTGTCGATGGTGGTGTCGGGCAGCTCGTCGTCCACACCGGTGGCGCCGAAGAGGACCCAGCTCGCGTACGCCCCGTCGCTGTTCTTGAAGCTGAAGACGACCGACTTCCCGTCCGTGTCGCACTTGTGCTTGTTCGCCAGACCGAGCGCGGTGGCCCTGGCGACGCTCCCGGTCAGCCCGGACGTGGTGGTGTACGGCTCCGGGGTGCCGACCTTGATCTTGTCCACGGGGTCGGTCTGCGCGTAGCCCGCCCAGACCCACTGCTCCGCGGTCTTCGTCGCCGCCTCGTCGGTCGACTTGGCGCCCTGCGCGCCCTTGCTGCCGACACCGGCGAGGCTGGTGTCCTCCTTGTACCCGTCCTTGTCGGAGTCGTCCACGCACCACTTGGTCTTGAGGTACGCGGGCGCGGTGAAGACGGCGGCGGGCGTGCCCGTCGGGTCCTTGGCGTCCTCGAACCCGGCGCTCAAGCCGGCGGACGACACCTCCCAGTCACCCGGTACCTCGAACCGCGTCCCCCACTTGGGGTTGGTGACCACCTTCCACCCGGGCACGGTCGGCTTCGGATCGTCGTCGCCGCTCCGCGGATTGGCGGGCGTGGAGGTCTCGGCGGACGGCTTTACCGGGGCGGACGACGAAGGCTTGTCGTCGGCCACGTCCTTGCCGCCGTGCTGGTCGTCCTTCTTCATCACCACGACGCCGGTGACGACCGCCGTCACCACCACCGCGGCTGCCGCGACCACGGCGACCACGGCGGTCTTCCGCTTGTCGTCGGGCCGCTGAGGCCCGACGGGCGGCGGCTGCACGGTGTAGGCCGGGACGGTCGGCTGCTGGTACGGGTTCGGCTGCGGCGGACCGGCGTTCGGCCCGCCCTGCGGATAGCCGTAGCCGGGCTGCTGGCCCTGCGGGTAGCCGTAGCCGGGCTGCTGCCCCTGGTGCCCCGACTGTCCCTGTTGTCCCGGCTGACCACTCGGGTAGCCCGGCTGCTGATACGGATTCGGCTGCTGGTACCCCGGCTGCTGGTACGGATTCTGGTTCGGGTCCTGCGGGTTCTGCTCGCCCCCGGGCGGCTGCTGTCCTGGCCACATGGCCAGTAACCATAGAGGGACGCGGAGTCGGCGGCCATGGCCGCCCCCACGAGGGGATGGCCAAGCGCATCTACCCGTGAGTAACATCCTGGCCATGAGCGCTGCAGAAGAGAAGAACCTCGGCGACATGCTCGCCGCGACGGTGCCGATGGTCCGCACCCTCGACCTCGAATTCCTGGAGACCGGGGCGGAGCGCGCCGTGCTGCGCCTGCCCGACCAGGCCGACTACCACAACCACCTCGGCGGACCGCACGCCGGAGCGATGTTCACGCTCGCCGAGTCCGCCAGCGGCGCGATCGTGATGGCGGCCTTCGGCGACCAGCTCCACCGCGCCGTGCCGCTCGCCGTCCGGGCCGAGATCGGCTACCGCAAGCTGGCCATGGGTGAGGTCACCGCGACCGCCACCCTGGGCCGTCCCGCCGCCGAAGTAGTGGCCGAGCTGGACGAGGGCAAGCGGCCCGAGTTCCCCGTCACGATCGAGATCACCCGCGCCGACGGAGCGGTCACCGGTGAGATGACGGTGATCTGGACGCTCCGTCCGCACGGCTGATCCGCCCCGCCGTCCGCACGGCTGATCCGCTCCGCCGTCCGCGCGGCCCCGCGCGGGAGCTCCGCCGCCGGGAGCGGCCGTTCCCGAGGGGGCCGCGCCCGGTAGGCTGGTGCACTGTGCCTTGCCGCCGCACGGGCGGTCGGCTGGGGGAACACCTGCTCGGGAGGAACGGCGTTGCACGTCCAGGAGTGGCTCGAAACCATCCCCGCGCTCAGCATCTACCTTCTGGTGGCGGGCGTCATCGGTCTGGAGAGCCTGGGCATCCCGCTGCCCGGCGAGATCGTCCTCGTCAGCGCGGCCCTGCTCGCGTCCCAGCACGGCGACATCAACCCGTACGTCCTGGGCGCCTGCGCCACCGCGGGGGCGGTCGTCGGCGACTCGATCGGCTACGCGATCGGCAGGAAGGGCGGGCGCCCGCTGCTG
Organism: Streptomyces sp. NPDC001493; assembly: GCF_053597235.1. Taxonomy (NCBI): domain Bacteria; kingdom Bacillati; phylum Actinomycetota; class Actinomycetes; order Kitasatosporales; family Streptomycetaceae; genus Streptomyces; species Streptomyces sp. NPDC001493. The sequence continues at coordinate 64,129 of NZ_JBSFHV010000018.1, read as the reverse complement.
GCCTGGCTGGAGGGGAAGTTCCCCAAGCACTTCGGCGCCGCCCAGGTGGGCATGGCGGAGCGCTCGTTCGAGAAGTGGGGCATGTGGGCGGTCTTCTTCGGCCGCTTCGTGGCCCTGCTGCGCATCTTCGCGGGACCGCTCGCCGGTGTGCTGCACATGCCGTACTGGAAGTTCCTGATCGCCAACGTGCTCGGCGGGATCGTCTGGGCGGGCGGCACCACCGCCGTCATCTACACGGTGGGCGTGGTGGCCGAGGCGTGGCTGAAGCGCTTCTCCTGGCTCGGGCTCCTGGTCGCGGTACTCATCGGCCTGACGTCGATGCTGGTGCTGAAGAACCGTGCGAAGAAGGCGGCCGCCCGGTCCGACGAAACCCCGGCCCCGGCCGCCGTGGCGGACTGAGGGCAGAAGGAGCCGGACCGGCCCGCCGGTTCGAGCCAGGGGTGTCCGGCCCCGGTTCAGCGGTGCCGGCTCAGCCCGCGTGGGCCTCGCGGTGGGCCTTGGCCAGCTCCACGTAACCGACCGCGTTGAACGTGATCCCCTCCAGCTCCTCCGCGGTGACCGGCCGCTTGACCCGCGCGGGTACGCCCGCCACGAGGGAGCCCGGCGGCACCCGCATGCCCTGGGGGACGAGGGCCTGCGCGGCGACCAGTGATCCGGCCCCGATGTGGGCGCCGTTGAGCACGGTCGCACCCATGCCGATCAGCACGTCGTCCTCGATCACACAGCCGTGCAGTACGGCGTTGTGCCCCACGGACACCCGGTCTCCGACCGTGAGCGGGAAGCCCGGGTCGGTGTGGACGCTGCAGTTGTCCTGGATGTTGCTGTCCGCCCCCAGCGAGATGGGGCCGCAGTCCGCCCGCAGCACCGCTTGGTACCAGACGCTCGAACCCGGTGCGAGGGTGACCTCGCCGATCACGACGGCGGTCGGCGCCACGAAGGCGTCCGCGTCGACCGACGGCTCCTTGCCGCCCACGCCCGTGATCAACGGCTGCTCCGCCATGGTCCGCTCCTTCGTCCGACGGTGATGTCCGGGGGAACCGTAGGCGACGCCGCCTCACCCGCCGAAGATCGACGCCGAACATTGGGGTGAACATCACAGAGCGGAGCGCCGGGGGCGGTGGGCCGGAGGGCTACCGTGAGCGGGTGCCGAAGAGCAAACGCATGTTCCCCTTCCTCTCCCGCTGGTGGCGCCACGCCGCCTCCCGCGCGGTCCACCGCGGCCGGGCCTGGGTGGGGGAGCACGGTGCGGTGACCGCCGAGCACCCCGGCCCGCTGCGCTTCGGCCGGATCGGTCCCGGGACACGGCTGGCGTTCCCTCAGGGCACGGTCTTCGGCGAGCCGTGGATCCGCCTCGGGGACCACTGCGTCATAGCCGAGCAGGTGACGCTCACCGCGGGGATGATGCCCGGTCTGGAGCTGGGCCCCGACCCCATCCTGACCCTGGGCGACGGGGTCGTGCTCGGCCGGGGCAGTCACGTCATCGCCGACACCACGGTGACCATCGGCTCGAACACGTACTGCGGTCCGTACGTCTACATCACCTCCACGAACCACAGCTACGACGACCCGGACCAGCCGGTCGGCAGACAGTGGCCGCGCATGGAACCGGTGGTGATAGGCCCCGGCTGCTGGATCGGTACGGGAGCCGTGGTGCTGCCCGGCGCCCGGCTCGGCCGCAACGTCGTGGTGGCGGCGGGCGCGATCGTACGGGGAGAGGTCCCGGACCACTCCGTCGTGGCGGGCGCCCCGGCCCGGGTGGTGCGGAGCTACGACCCGGAACGCGGCTGGCAGCCGCCGCTGCGTACCCCCGCTCCCGTGCCGATTCCCGAGGGCGTCACGCCCGCGCAGCTGCTGGACTTCGCCGCCGCGGAGGGCGGCGCGCCTCCGGCGTGAATCCCGCCCGGCCCACCCGTCGGGCCGGAGTCACCCCGAGGCCAGCAGTACCGTGCCCATCAGGGCGAGACCCGCGCCGGCCGCCTGGATGCCGCGGAGCCGTTCCTTGAGGACCCCGCGCGCGGCCAGAGCGGTCACCACCGGATAGAGCGAGGCCAGCACCGCCGCCACCGTCACCGACCCGTGCCGCGCGGCCGTGGCGTACGTACCGTTCGCCGCGACGTCCGCGAGCCCGACGAAGGCCAGCGCGGGCAGCGCCCCGAGGATCACCGCCCCGCCGCCCTCCTCGGGCAGGGCCCGGCCGCCACGGCGTACCGACACCCCCAGCGCCGCACCGCCGACCAGGACGTTGGTGACGCGCTGGACGAACAGGGCCAGGAACAGGCCCCTCGTGCTGGTCGAAGCCTCCGCGACCAGGGACATGACGGCCCCGAAACCGAAGGCGGCCACCAGCGTCAGGAGCACCGCCCGGCGGCGCACCGGCGCCCCGCGCAGTTCGGGCCCGCCCGCGAGGACGACGCCCGCCACGGCGATGACGACCCCGGCCAGCTGGGCCGGACCCGGCCGCTCACCGGCGAGCAGGCCGAGGGAGACCGGTACCGCGACGCCGAGCGATCCGAGCGGGGAGACCACGCTCATCGGGCCGAGAGCGAGCGCCTTGTAGAAGCAGAGCATCGCCACCGGGCCGACCGTGCCCGCCGCCACCGCGAACCAGAGCCGGCCGCCGGCCTCGCTCCACGCACCGGTCGCCACCACCGTGACGCCCAGCACCACCACGGCGATCGCCTGGGAGACGACGACCACCGTGAGTGCCGGGATTCTGCGGGTCAGCAGCCCGCCGCCGAAGTCGGCGAGCCCCCACAGCAGGCTGGTGGCCAGGGCGAAAAGTGCTGACAAGACAGGCCTCGCAGTACAGTGCGGCGAACGGTTGGGGCAGGGGTGCACCACACCGTAGTTCATTATTTTGTACTTCGCCATCAAGGATATTGGACTGAATGTGTCTGATCTCGATCAGTTGACCCAGTCGCTGGCACGGAACCTCAAGCACTGGCGGGGGGAGCGGGGCTTCACCCTGGACGCTCTCGCCGCCCGCGCCGGTGTCAGCCGAGGCATGATCATCCAGATCGAGCAGGCCCGGACCAATCCGAGCGTCGGCACCACCGTGAAGCTCGCCGACGCGCTCGGCGTCAGCATCACCACCCTCCTCGACTACGAACAGGGCCCGCAGGTCCGCCTGGTCGCCCCCGAGCAGGCGGTACGCCTCTGGTCGACCAAAGCGGGCAGTTCGACCACCCTGCTCGTCGGCGCCGAGGCGGGAGGGCCGTTCGAACTCTGGTCCTGGCACCTGGAACCGGGTGACGGCAGCGCCTCCGACCCGCACCCGGAGGGAACCGTCGAGCTCCTCCACGTCACGGCCGGTGAACTGACCCTGGTCGTCGGCGGCGAGCCCCACACCGTCCCCGCCGGCACCTCCGCGACCTTCCAGGCGCACGTCTCCCACGGCTACCGCAACGAGGGCACGGAGCCGGTCGAGCTGACCATGGCGGTCCGGATCCCGCCGGTCCGCTGAAACCGGCAACATCCCGCGTGTGGCCTGCTGTTAGCGTTGATCCATGCGCGCACCCATCGGAAACTTCGACGACGACGCCGCCGCTCCCGCGGCCGACCGCACCGACCTGCTCACCGAGCCGGTCGCCGCGGCGGTGACCCGGGGCTGGGGCGGCTTCGCCGCCGAGCAGATCCTGCACGTGGACACGGACCCGGACCTCGCCGACACCGCCGTCTTCGTCGAGCACTACGGCGCCGGTCTCCTCGACGAGTCCGCCAACTGCGTGGTCGTCGCGGGCAAGCGCGGCACCGACGTCACCCTGGCCGCCTGCGTCGTACTCTCCCGGACCCGCGTCGACGTCAACGGCGCGGTGCGCAAGCACCTCGGCGCGCGCAAGGCGTCCTTCGCCCCGATGGACGTCGCGGTCGGCGAGAGCGGCATGGAGTACGGCGGGATCACGCCCATCGGCCTTCCGGCCGCCTGGCCGCTGCTGATCGACCCGGCGGTGGTGGACGAGGAGTGGGTCCTCATCGGCAGCGGCAGCCGCCGCGGCAAGCTCATCGTTCCCGGCAAGTCCCTCGCGGCCCTCCCCGGCGCGGTGGTGGTGGAGGGGCTGGGCGTCTGAGGGACGGGGCACCGGCATCCCCGGCGCCCGGGTCCCCGGCATGGGCGCTGCCGGTCGGAGCGGCATCGGCCGGAGTGGCGTCGGTCGGAGTGGCGTCGGGCGGAGTGGCGTCGGGCGGAGCGCTGCCGGACGGAGCGGTGTCCCCGGCGCGTGTGCGGCGGGCGCCCGCGTACGTCCCGTCCGTGAACCGGCCCACCGCGAAGTCCACCGCCTCCCGCACCGGCACCAGGATGCAGGCGGCCTCGCCCACCCGGCCGGTGCGGACGGTCCCCGGGCCCACCGACCGCGCGAACTCCGCGCCCAGCGCGGCGAAGTCCGAGTCGTCGAGCGCCACGTCCTCGTACTCCCACCACCGCCTCCCGCCGGCGCCGCCCACCACGCAGCGGTAGCGGCGTACGGGTGGCTCGGGGACGCGGTACTCGGCGAGGTGGAAAGCGCTGAACGTGCCGAAACCCGTGCCGAGCAGCAAGGCCTGCGCGCCCGCGTCGTACAGACGGGCCAGCGGTGAGTCCTCGCCCAGATGGCAGTCGGCGCGGTGGCCCCGCGTCAGCCGCGCGGCGGCCGGACCGAGCGCGGCGAAGGAGGTCTGCGGGTGACCGCTGCGCCTCGCGCCGGGGGCCCGCCGGACCGCCTCGGCGAGCCGGCCCATCGCCGGGGCGGGCGTGGTGGCCGGATCGAAGGCCGGCATGTCCGCCCGGAACCGGGCGCGTTCCGGTTCCGTGAGCCCGGCCACCCGGGCCAGATGGGCGCGCGAGGTGTCGGAGTTCTCCTGCGTGAACGCGGGGACGACCAGCGTCCCCGCCGGTCCCAGCGCCCCCCGCACCCCCGCGACCACGGCCGCCGCGCCACGGTCCGGAGGGCGTACCGCGCGCAGCGAGGCGTGCACGATGAGCGTCGCGCCGGGACGTACGCCCAGGGTGAGCAGCTCGGCGGCCAGCCGCGCCGGGTACGACACCGTCTCCACAGCCGGTCATTCTCCGCCGCGCCCCCGGCCGACGGAAGGGCGCGACCACCAACGGCAGGTTCAGTCGCCAACTGATCGAACCGGGGCGAACCAGGTCAGTGCAGGGACGGAATTTCGATCGCGGGGCAACGGTCCATGACCATGTCGAGACCGGCCTCACGCGTCCGTGCGTACGCGTCCTCGTCGATCACGCCCAGCTGGAACCAGACGGCCTTCGCCCCGATCGCCACGGCCTCGTCCGCCACGGCGCCGGCCTGCGCGCCGTTGACGAAGACGTCCACCACGTCCACCGGGAACGGGATGTCCGCGAGCGAGGCGTACCCCTGCTCGCCGTGCACCGTCTCGGCCTTCGGGTGGACCGGGACGACGCGCTTGCCGAAGCGCTGGAGGACCCCGGCGACGCCGTAGGCCGCGCGCGAGGTGTTGGTGGAGAGGCCGACCACGGCCCAGGTGTCGCCGGAATCCCGGAGAATCCGCCGGATCGTCTCATCGTCTGCGTACATGTCACCGACAACCCGGGCGGCGGCCCCGCCATTCCCGTACGAAAATCGACCCGCCGGGCACCACCTAGGGTGGAGACATGCAGGAGCAGTACCGGACAGTTGCCCGAGCGGGCGTGCACGAGACCGAGATCAACCGGTCGCGTTTCCTCTGCGCGCTCGCCCCCGCCGCCACCGAACAGGAGGCGCAGGACTTCGTCGCACGCGTCCGCAAGGAGCACCCCACCGCCAGCCACAACTGCTACGCCTACGTGGTCGGCGCGGACGCCTCCGTCCAGAAGGCCAGCGACGACGGCGAACCCGGCGGGACCGCCGGGGTGCCGATGCTGCAGATGCTGATGCGCCGCGAGGTCCGGTACGCCGTGGCCGTGGTGACCCGGTACTACGGCGGGGTGAAGCTCGGCGCCGGTGGCCTGATCCGGGCGTACGGGGGAGTGGTCGGCGAGGCGCTGGACGAGCTCGGCACCCTCACCCGGCAGCGCTACCGGCTGGCCACCGTCACGGTCGACCACCAGCGGGCGGGCAAGCTGGAGAACGACATGAGGGCCACCGGAACCGCCGTGCGCGAGGTGCGGTACGCGGAGGCGGTCACCCTGGAGATCGGCCTGCCCGACGCGGACGTGGCCGGATTCCGGGCCTGGCTCGCCGACGCCACGGCGGGCTCCGCGACGCTCGAACTCGGCGGCGAGGCGTACGGGGACGTGTGACCGCACGGCCCGCGCCGCTGCGGGGCTTCCTGCCCACGGCGGAGGTCCGGCGAGGAACGGTGCGGTCCCGCCGGGAGGTCCGGCGAGGAACGGTGCGGTCCCGCCGGGAGGCCCGGCGAGGTTTTGGTGGGTCCCACCGGGAGGCCCGGCGAGTGTCCGGTGAGGATCGCCACCCCACGGCGATGCGGGAACCGGGGCCCGGCGGCATTAGCGTGGAGTCCGCACGGCCGCGCCGGGACCGCTGACGGCCCCGAGCCGCGGGTCCGCGCACGCAGCAGGAGACCGGGACGGCCCGGACAGGGCGCGAGGCCGTTGCCGGCCACGGGGCGGAGGACCAGGAACATGCGGATCACAGCGGGTGGAGCGACGTCTTGAGACTGCTGCACACCTCCGACTGGCACCTGGGCCGGTCCTTCCACCGCGTCGCCCTGCTCGACGCCCAGGCCGCCTACCTCGACCACCTCGTCGCCACCGTCCGCGACCGCGAGGTGGACGCCGTCCTCGTCGCCGGCGACGTCTACGACCGTGCCGTGCCGCCGCTCGCCGCCGTCGAACTCTTCGACACCGCCCTGCACCGGCTCGCCGCCCTCGGGGTGCCCACCGTCATGATCTCCGGCAACCACGACTCGGCCCGCCGGCTCGGGGTCGGCGCCGGACTCATCGACCGGGCCGGTATCCACCTGCGTACCGACCCCGCCGGGTGCGGCACCCCCGTGCTGCTCGCCGACGCCCACGGCGACGTCGCCTGCTACGGGCTCCCCTACCTCGAACCGGCCCTCGTGAAGGACTCCCTCGGGGCCGGGAAGGCGGCGCACGAGTCCGTACTCTCCGCCGCCATGGACCGGGTCCGCGCCGACCTCGCCGGACGAGCGCCGGGCACCCGTTCCGTGGTGCTCGCCCACGCCTTCGTCGCGGGCGGCGAGCCCAGCGACAGCGAGCGCGACATCACCGTCGGCGGAGTCGCCGCCGTCCCCGCGGGCGTCTTCGACGGCGTCGACTACGTGGCCCTCGGCCACCTGCACGGCAGCCAGCGGGTCAGCGAGCGGGTCCGGTACTCCGGCTCCCCGCTCGCGTACTCCTTCTCCGAGGCGGACCACCGCAAGACCATGTGGCTGATCGACCTGGACGCGGACGGAACGGTCACCGGCGAACGCGTCGACTGCCCCGTACCCCGGCCGCTCGCCCGGCTCCGCGGCCGTCTCGACGCACTCCTGGAGGACCCCGCCCTGGAGCGGCACCGGGACTCCTGGATCGAGGCAACCCTCACCGACCCCACCCGCCCCGCCGACCCCATGGCGCGGCTCGCGACACGTTTCCCGCACACCCTCAGCCTCGTCTTCGACCCCGAACGCGACCCCGAGGATCCGCTCGCCTCGTACGCGCAGCGCCTCAAGGGCCGCGACGACCACCAGATCGCGGAGGACTTCGTGGCGCACGTGCGCGGCGGCAGCGGCCCGGACGAGACGGAACGCACCGTGCTGCGCGCCGCCTTCGACGACGTGCGCGTGGACGACGTGGTCCGCGAGGTGTCCCGATGAGGCTCCACCGGCTCGTCCTCACCGCCTTCGGCCCCTTCGGCACCACCACCGAGGTCGACTTCGACGCACTCTCCTCGGCCGGCCTCTTCCTGCTGCACGGCCCCACCGGTGCGGGCAAGACCTCGGTGCTCGACGCGGTCTGCTACGCCCTGTACGGAGCCGTCCCCGGCGCACGCCAGAGCCCCGGCACCTCGCTCCGCAGCGACCACGCCGACCCCGCCACCCCCACCGAAGTCCTGCTGGAGCTGACCGCGGGCGGCCGGCGCCTGGAGATCACCCGCTCCCCGGCCCAGACCCGCCCCAAGAAGAAGGGCGACGGCTACACCACCGAGAAGGCCCAGAGCCGGCTGCGCGCCTACGACCCCGAGAAGGGCTGGGGGGCCCTCAGCAAGTCGCACCAGGAGATCGGCGAGGAGATCACCCAGCTCCTCGGCATGAGCCGCGACCAGTTCTGCCAGGTGGTGCTGCTCCCGCAGGGCGACTTCGCACGGTTCCTGCGGGCCGACGCCGAGGCTCGGGGCAAGCTGCTCGGCCGGCTCTTCGACACCCGGCGCTTCGCCGCCGTCGAGGAACGCCTCGCCGAACTGCGCCGCACGGCCGAGTCCCGCGTGAGGGCCGGGGACGAGCGCGTCCTCGCCACCGCCCAGCGGCTGGCACAGGCGGCGGGCCCCGCCGCAGAGACGCCCCTGCCGACCGCCCAGCCCGGCGAACCCGGCCTCGCCGAAGGTGTGTTGGGGTGGGCGGCGATCGCGCGCTCCGGTACGCGGGAGCGGCTGGAGATCGCCCGCCTCGCGGCGGACGCCGCGGAGGAGCGCCGGACGGCGGCCCGGGGCGCGCTGGACGAAGAACGCGAACTCGCCCGTCTCCAGCAGCGTTTCGCGGAGACCGGGCGGCGTGCGTCGGCCCTGGAGGACGGCCGCGCCGAGCGGGACCGTTGCGAGGAGCGCCTGGCACGGGCCCGTAAGGCGGAGTTGACCGTCCCCGCCCTCGAACTGCGGGACGCGGCCGAGCGCGAGGCCGCCGCGGCGAGTGCCGCCCGCGACCGTTTCCGTACGCGGCTGCCCGCCGAACTCGCCGACGCCGGAGCCGGGCAGCTCGCCGAGCTGGAACGCCGCTACCGCCAGGAGCTGGGCGGCCTCGACGCCGCCCGTCGCGCCGAGGCGCGCAGCGCCGCCATCGACGCCGAACGCGCCCTGCTCGACGGCGAGTCGGCACAGGACGACGAGACCATTCTCGAAGCGGACGCCTGGCTGGCCGGCTGGGAGGACACCCGGACGGCCCTGATCGCCGAGGTCGAGGCGGCGCAGGAGGCCGCGACCCGGACCGAACAGCTCGCCTCCCGGCTCGCCTCCGCCCGGGGCCGGCTGGACGCGGCCCGGCGTCGCGACGCGCTCGCCCGTGAAATCGAGGGCGCCCGGGTGGAGTCGACCGCCGTCCGGGAGGGCGCGCTCGCCGCCCACGAACGGTGGCTCGGCCTGCGGGAGCGCCGACTGCGCGACATCGCCGCCGAGTTGGCCGCCGGACTCGCCGCCGGGGAGCCGTGCGCGGTCTGCGGCTCGGCCGAGCACCCGGACCCCGCCCGAGCGGGCGACGGACACGTGGACCGCGCCACCGAGGAAGCCGCCCTCACCGCCCACCGCGCCGCCGAACAGGCCAAGGCCCGGGCCGACCGGGCGCTCGGACTCCTTTCGGAGCGCCACACCATCGCGCGGGCCGAGGCGGCCGGGGGTGCTGCGACGGGGGCCACGATTGATGACCCCTCGGTCGCCGAACTGGGCGCCCACGTCGACGAATTGACCCGCGAGCACGCCGATGCCCACCGGCTCGCCGCCGGTACGCACCGGGCGCGCGAGACCCTCGCCGCCGCCGAGCGGGAACACCAGGACCGGCTGGACCAGCGCCGCCACGCCGAACGGCGGGCGGCCGTGCGGGTCTCGCGGCGGGAGGACCTCGACCGGGAGCAGGCAGCCCTGGAAGCCGAACTCTCCGGCGTGCGCGAAGTGACCGGTACCATCGCGGACCACGCCGACCGGCTCGCCCGGCGCGCCGACCTGCTCGCCGAAGCCGCCGACGCCGTACGGACCGAGGAGGGCGCGGCCGAACGGCGGAAGGAAGCCGACGGGCGCCTGGCCGACGCTGCCTTCCGCGCCGGGTTCGACACCCCGCAGGCGGCCGTCGCCACCCTGCTCGACCGTTCCGCACAGCGGCAGTTGCAGAACCGGATCGACGTCTGGCAGGCCGAGGCGGCCACCGTCGCCGACCGGCTGGGGGAGCAGGACGCGCGCGATGCCGCGGCACGCCCCGCCGCGTCGCCGGACCGGGCGCGCGAGACGTACGACCGCGCCGAGGCCCTGCTCCGCGACGCCTCCGCGGCGCACTCCGCCGCCCAGGAGCGCCGCACCGAACTGGACCGCCTCTCCCGCGAGGTCACCCGGGAGGTGCGCGTCCTGGGCCCGCTCCGCGCGGAGTACGAACGGGTCGCCCGCCTTGCCGCGCTCACCGCCGGCACCTCCGCCGACAACGAACGCAAGATGCGGCTGGAGTCCTACGTACTCGCCGCCCGCCTGGAGCAGGTGGCGGCCGCCGCCACCGTCCGGCTCCAGCGGATGTCCGCCGGCCGCTACACCCTGGTCCACTCCGACGCCCGCACAGGAGGACGCCGGGCCGGACTGGGGCTGCACGTCGTCGACGCCTGGACGGGCCGGGAACGGGACACCGCGACCCTCTCCGGAGGCGAGACCTTCTTCGCCTCCCTCGCCCTCGCACTGGGCCTCGCCGACGTGGTGACCGACGAGGCGGGCGGAACACGGCTGGACACCCTGTTCATCGACGAGGGCTTCGGCAGCCTGGACGAGCAGACCCTCGACGAGGTGCTGGACGTCCTGGACGCGCTCCGCGAGCGGGACCGCAGCGTCGGCATCGTCAGCCACGTGGCCGACCTGCGACGCCGCGTCCCCGCCCAGCTGGAAGTCGTGAAGGGCCGGCAGGGATCGACGGTCCGGCACCGGCTCGGCTGACCTGGGACGTCCTCGGCCGCGCCGTCGCTCAACCGTCGTCGGCGGGCCGTCGACCTGGTCTAGGGGCACCGCGGACGCGGTCCCGACCTCCGCGAGTACGCCTGGTCGTCGCCCGCGGGAGAGGCCCGTCGGAGCGGCGCACCGGGCGGGCCCGCCCAGGGAAACGCCTCAGCGCTCGATCGGGCGACGGGGGAGCGGGGAGGAGTACACCACGCTCGTGGTCACCGAACCCAGGCCGCTGATGCGCCCCGTCACCTCCTCCAGATGACGCATCGAACGCGCGGTCACCTTCAGTACGAAGCAGTCGTCCCCGGTGGTGTGGTGCGCCTCGACGATCTCCGGCGTGGTGGCGAGGAGGTCGTGGAACGGCTTGTAGTTGCCGGTCGGGTAGCGCAGCCGTACGAAGGCGAGGATCGGCAGGCCGAGGCGCTCCGGCTCGACCACCGCGCTGTACCCACTGATCACACCGAGCTCTTCCAGCCGTCGCACCCGTTCGGTCACCGCGCTCGGCGACATGGCCACGGCCCGGGCGAGTTCGGCGAAGCTGGCCCGGCCGTCGCGCTGCAGGGCATCGAGAATGCGCCAGTCGGTGGCGTCCGGTGAATAGTTGGTCATGAGTCCAGACAACAGGGGAATCCCCGGCAGATCAAGGAGAGTGGCATGGATCATGCCTTCTGGTGGGCGTGCGGCCCGCCTAGATTTGGGCCCATGAACACGACCTCGCCCCGCACCGTACAGCCCGCCGCGGCCACTTCCGGCCACCCGGTTCTGCGGGTGCCGCCCGCCCCACCGGCCGCCGCCGCTGCCTACTTCGCCGCCTCGCTGGCCTTCCACGCCGATGTCTCCGACGTCGCCGCGGCCCTGGACCTCGACGCCGGCCCGGGCATCACCGTCCTGGACAGCCGCTCCACGGCCTCCTGGGACCAGGGGCACATCCCGGGCGCCGTGCACCTGCCCACCGCGCTGATACCGGAGCAGGCCGCCCGACTCCTCGACCCGGCCGTCCCCGTCGTCACCTACTGCTGGGGGCCGGGCTGCGACGGAGCGACGAGGGCGGCCCTCGCGCTCGCCCGACTCGGCTACCAGGTCAAGGAGATGCGGGGAGGATTCGAGTACTGGGTACGCGAGGGTTTCGCCTTCGAGACCGCACGCGGAACCGAACAGCACGCCCCCGACCCGCTCACCGCGCCGGTGGCGGACGAGGACTGCGGCTGCTGAATCCGCCTCCCGCCGGGCGTACGGGGCCCCGGCGGCGGGCGTACGGGGTCCCGGCGGCCTGCCTCACGCGGTGACGAGCGCCTCCAGCAAAGGCCTCGCGCCGACACCGGAAGGGAGTCCGCTCACCTGACCGTCGCCCACCTCGACCACCCGCCACACACCGTCCTCGCGCAACGCCAGGTCGGTGGTCACCAGCCGGCAGCCGAGGCGGCGCACCGCCTCCTCCACCGGGCCCAGCTCGGGGACGGGCCGGTCGCCCGGGGTGTCCGGATGGGCGGTCACCATGACGGGCGCTCCGTCGACCCACCACACCCGCGCCTCGCCGCCCGGGACGAACCGCTCGTAGGCGCGTACCACCACTCCACCCGCGAGGAAGTCGCCCTGGAGAGCGACCAGCCGTCCCACGACCGCGGAGAGCACCTCGGAGTCCCTCAACTCGGGCACGAAGCATGCCTCGTGCCATTCGTGCTTCCGGGACTTCACGAAGTCCTTGACGATCCCGGGGCCTTGGCCGAGCGGTCGCGCGAGGGCGGACCAGAACGCGCCGTCCTCCGGTACGGGAGCCGTGGCGGCGAACGGGTGCCAGACACTGCGCGGTGTCAGCCCGTCGAACACGGCGTACCAGCCCGGAAGTTCATGGGCCGTCCGGTACGCCGCCGCGTCCGTGAGCAGTGAGGCCCCCCGGTCCGCGAGAGCCCGCTCCAGCCCGGCGTACCGCCGTGCGGGGATCATCCAGCCCCGGTACCAGTACGGACCCGAGCCGCGTGGCACCCGGGCGACGGCTTCCGCCGCGTCGCCCGCGAGCAGGGCGTCGTGGTCGAGGAGCGCGGTGGCGGCGCCCATCTCCCGTACCGTTGCCGCCTCTTCGGCGAAAGCCGGGTCGGGGCGGCTGGGGCGCAGCGGGTCGGCGCAGAGGAGGAAGCCTGGCATCGATGGTGCCTTCGGTCGAGGTGCGGGGTCCGGGGTGGTACGAGGAGCTGCTCCGGTGGGGTCCTCCGGCACCTCTGGCGCGGAAGATCCTTTGAGGCGTCGGCCGGACGGCGTTGCCGCCGCCCGGCCGACGCCGGTGCACCGGTCGAGGCCCCGTGGCCGAGGTGCCGCGCCGACGGGGCCACCGGTCGGGGTCCCGCGGCTGACACGCCGCGCCGACGGGACCGTCCGGGATCAGAGCTTGGAGAGCTCCTCGACCAGGTCGTCCAGGCCCAGCGACCCCTGCGAAAGGGCAGCCATGTGCCAGGCCTTGAGATCGAAGGAGTCTCCGTGGGCCGCGCGGGCGTTCTCCCGGCCCAGCAGCCAGGCGCGCTCGCCGAGCTTGTAGCCGATCGCCTGACCCGGCATGGAGAGGTAGCGGGTCAGCTCGCTCTCCACGAAGTCCGCCGGGCGGCCACTGTGGGCGCCGAAGAACTCCTGCGCCAGTTCCGGGGTCCACCGCTCACCCGGGTGGAACGGCGAATCCGCCGGAATCTCCAGCTCCAGGTGCATGCCGATGTCCACGATGACCCGGCAGGCGCGCATCATCTGCGCGTCCAGGTAACCGAGCCGCCGTTCGGCGTCCGGCAGGAAGCCGAGCTCGTCCATGAGCCGCTCCGCGTACAGCGCCCAGCCCTCGGCATTGGCGCTGACCTGGCCGACCGACGCCTGGTAGCGGGAGAGTGAAGAGGCGACATGGGTCCACTGGGCGATCTGGAGGTGGTGACCGGGCACGCCCTCGTGGTACCAGGTGGACACCAGGTCGTAGACGGGGAAGCGGGTTTCGCCCATCGTCGGCAGCCAGGTGCGGCCCGGACGGGAGAAGTCCTCGGAGGGGCCGGTGTAGTAGGGGGCGGCGGCACCTCCGGGCGGGGCGATCCGCGACTCCACCTTCCGTACCCGCTCGGCGAGTTCGAAGTGCGTGCCGTCGAGAGCCTCGATGGCCTCGTCCATCAGGCCCTGGAGCCACTTCTGGACCTCGTCCACGCCCTCGATGTGCTTGCCGTGGACGTCGAGGTGGGCGAGCGCCTCCCAAGGACCCGCCCCGGGAAGGATCTTCGCCGCCTCGGTCTTCATCTCGGCCAGCAGCCGGTGGTATTCGGACCAGCCGTACGCGTACGCCTCGTCCAGGTCCAGATCGGTACCGTTGAAATAACGCGACCAGCGGGCGTACCGCTCGCGGCCCACGGTGTCGGGCGAGCCCTCGATCGCGGGGGCGTACACCTCGTTCATCCAGGCGCGCAGGGCCACCAGCGCCTCGGTGGCCACCTGGGCGGCACCGTCCAGTTCCTCACGGAGGCCGTCGGGGCCGGGGGCGACGAAGTCCGCGAAGAATCCTGCGCCCTCACCGTCACCGCCCACCCAGGCCGTCAGCTGCTCGATGAACGTGGCGGTGGGACGGGGGCCGCCGTGGAGCTTCCGTTCGAGGCCGAGGGCGAGTGAGGCACGGTATCCGGCGAGCGCGTCCGGAACGGCGCGCAGCCGGTCGGCGACCACGGCCCAGTCCTCGTCCGTCTCGGTCGGCGTGACGGTGAAGATTTCCCGGACACTGTGGGCCGGGGAGTGCAGGTTGGAGACGGCCCGCAGATGCTCGTCGGCGTCGTGGACGGCGATCTCGGCGGTGAGGCGTTCACGCAACAGCCTGCCGCAGCGTCGTTCGGCGTCGCTGTCGGCGCCCGGAAGAAGCTCCGCCGCGTCCAGCTTCACCAGCGTGGCACGGGCGAGGTCGGCGATGGCCTGCTGGCCTTCGGGCGAGAAGTCGGGCAGGCTGCGGTGGCTTGCCGGGACGCCCAGATACGTACCGAGGATCGGGTCGAGATCGATGATTGCGTCGACGTAGGCGTCGGCGACCTGACGGGGCAGCGCGCTGCTCGAAGTGTCTGACATGCGGACATCCTCGTACGGGAACCGACTTCCCGTCACCCTGTTCCGCGCGGGACCGGAAGCGGGCCCCGGGCGCCGTGCGCGGAGCCACCTCGGAACGCAGCGGCTCCCTGCGGTGCGGGGTCTCCCGCGCCGCAGGGAGCGTCCGGGAATCGACTGTGCGATTGGCCGGATCAGTGCGGTGGTCGCCCTTCGGGCCGACGTCCAGGGGTACTCGGGGTCTTCGGGATCTCAGGGGTGTTCAGCGGTACCCGGGGTGTTCAGCGGCGCTCAGGGGTGTTCAGCGGTACCCGGGGGTGTTCAGCGGTACTCGGGGGGCTCCGCGGGGACGATGCCGTCCACCGCCATGGACGGGGACGTGACCGTGGTTGTGCGGCGGGGAGCCAACCGCGCCGTGATCACCAGAGTGCCTTCCTCGATCTGGTAGTCGAGGGGCAGTCCGAGCCCGCGCATTGCCGCGACCATGCCGGTGTTGTCGGCCTGGGTGACGGCATAGACGGAGTCGCAACCGGCCTCGGTGGCCAGACCGACCAGGCGGCTCAGCAACTCGGAGCCGACTCCGCGCCGCTGCCATTCGTCCTCGACGATGAGAGCGACCTCGGTCTCGTCACCGTCCCAGAGGAGGTGGCCGAGTGCGACGATCCGACCCGAGTCGGTCTGTACGGAGAGGGTGCGGCCGAAGCGCGGGCTGAGCAGGTGGTCGAGGTAGCGGTCCGCGTCCGCGACGGGGCCGTGGTACCGGAGCCCCAGAGTGCGCGGCGAGCAGCGGTCGTGCATCTCGCGTGCTGCGGCGAGGTCGCTCTGGTCCGCGCGGCGCACGGTGATCTCGGGACCCTCGGCGAGCGTGAGGATGTCCTCGTTGCGCGGGACGCGGGGGCCGAGGCGTGCGTCGAGCTCGACGAGAGCGCGGGCCCGGGCGAACTCGGTGGGCGTGAACGGCAGGTACGGGCGCTCCACCGTGATCACGCCGCCCGAGGGGTCGCGCAGGCGCATGACCGTCTCTTCCAGCACCCCTTCCACGGGAGTGCCCTCGCTGCCGGTGATCCGGCCGGTCACGGAGACCGCCGGCAACGAGTGGATGGTGCAGCGGCCCAGCAGCTGGCGGAGGGCGAGCGGGAGTTCCGCCGCGTCCAGCGCGGTACGCGTGGCCAGCCCCAGAACCCGCGTCGGGGTGTCCACCAGATCGTGGGCGTCGGCCCGCTCGATCCAGGTCGACGTCCCGCCGGCGGCGGAGACCTCCCGGGTCAGCTCGGAGGCGCTCAACGACGCGGGCGCGCGCAGCAGGAACTCGTCGACGGTGCCGTCCGCCAGCGGGTGCGTCTGGAGGGTCAGGATGTCGATCCGGAGACGGGCGAGCGCAATGCACAGCGCCGCAAGGCTTCCGGGCGTGTCCTGGACCGTCGTCCGCATCCGCCACAGCACCGTCGCGTCGAGGGCGGGCGAGGCCTCGAAGGACAGGTTCAGGCCGAGCTCGGCACCGTATCCGACGGCTGTTCCGCCGGATACGGAGTCCCCGCCCTCGGGCGGTGGGGCGTGGCTGTGCCTCCGTGCCCACCAGGTGTGGAAGGTGGCGGTGGCGGTCAGCGCCACCGCGGAGGCGGCGAGCAGATAGGGACCGTCGGGCTGGTGCCCGATGAGATTGGCTACGACGTCGGCCACCGCCACGGCGGTGAACAGGGCGGCGAGCTCGATCAGGTCCCGCCGCCAGTGGTGGGGGCGGCGGGCGGTCTTGGCGGATGTCACATCAGTCATGACTTCACTGTGACCGAGTGGTGTTGCCTGACCACGAACGCATTGTGACCGATGGGTTAAGTGTGGATCTAGTCGCCTTTCATCACTTTTCGGGCACACGTTGACCGGAATTGTCGGGCATGGGGGAGCATGAGGGCGGAGTCCGGTCCGCGCTCGGAGCGGGTGCTCTCCGGCTGCGGCGTGATTTTCATCCGCGTCCGATACGAGTCCCATACGGGTTCGATACGAGTCCGGCCAGGACCAGCCGGGGCCCAGCCAGGACCAGCCGGGGCCCGGCCAGGACCAGCCGGGGCCCGGTCCGAGCCCGTCGGGCGGCGAGCGCCGCCGCCCGGGACGCGTCCGGACGTGTCCGGCCGGGTGAGCGTCGGACGACTGCCGGATGAGCGTCGGACGGCCGACGGACGGCCCCCCGGATGAGCGTCGGACGGCTGGCGGACGGCCCCCCGGATGGACCCCGGATGAGCGCGCCGGACGGCCGCCCGTGAAAGCTATGCGCCCTCCGCCCTCGCCCCGGGCTCCACCTCTCTCCCGTACGCGGCCAGCAGACGAGCTGCCTGCATCACGCGCTGCGAGATACCGCCCCGCTCAGCCAGGCGGCGGAGGCCCGGCGGAGGTGCCGCGCCCTCGGTGCCCGCCGTCTCCGCGCACTCCGCTGCCACCGCGAGTATCTCGTGCAGCCCGTGCGGTGCCCGCTCGTACGCGAGCAGTTGTGGCAGTACCGGCGTCAGGAGACGCAGCACCGTCCGGTGCGCACCCGCCGCGACGGTACTGCGGGCCGCGTCGGCCAGCCGGTTGACCTTCACCTGATCGCGGTCGATCAGCAGGGTCAGCTCCCTGCCGAGCAGCCCCGTGTCCAGGCGTCCCCGCGCCGCCCTTACGAGCAGCGCGTCGACCGCCGCGAGCCGGTCCTGCGGGTACGGCGAGCCCAGTCCGTGGGCGAGGGCGAGATGGACGGCGTCGGCGGACGGCCCCTCCGTCTCGGCCAGCTCCGGCAGGATCCAGGCGGCTCCCCGCCGACCCTCCTCGGGGCACAGGTCAGGGAGCAGCCAGGCGGCGAGGGTCTCGCCGTCCTGCGGCAGGGTCGCCAGGAAGTGCGCGGGAGGTTGCTCCGCCCAGTGGTAGCACTGGTTCCGGATCGCCCCGCGCGCCTCTCCGAGCGGGCGGAACGCAGGAGGGAACTCCTGCGAAATCCTCGGATTCCCGAGGGTGGCCAGCCCGATGCGACGGTTGTCCTTCATCGCGCGGCCCCACCAGTTGCGGGCCTCCGGCGCTCCGCCGCCCGCACCGTGGGGGACCACTTCCGCCACGGGCTCGTCCGCCCGTATCCAGGCGGCGAGCCGGTCGCCGTGAGGTGTACCGAGCGAAGCGGCCTCGTCGGCGGCTGCGCGCTCACCGGTCCTGCGCACCCGGAGCAGGGCCTGGGCGAAGTCCGCCGGGCCGGGTTCCACGCCCATGCGGTGGTACGTCCGCAGCCGCTCGACCAGTGTGCCCGCGTCCAGCCCACCCGAGTGCCAGGTGGGTGTGGCCAGAAGGAAGGGGACCGCCCCGGTCCGCACGAAAGAGACCGCCTCCCACAGACGTGCGGCGAGCACGTCGTCCAGGGCGGCATGCACGCACGGAGCCGTTGGCGATGCGGACAGCGATGCGTGCCTGGCCGCTGCCTTCGCCGCCACCAGGTCCGGCACATCTCCCAGCAGGGGATGGACGACGACGGCGAGGCCCCGGGGACTGTGCACGGCCGGCCAGAATCTCTGCTCGGAGTCGTCGCCCGGGAGGAACCACGAACCCGTCAGAGCCTCACGCAGCGCCCGGCTCAGCTCCTCCCGGTCCGTCCGCGCCAGTCGGACCAGCCCGTCCAGGGCCCGCTCGAACGCGGGACTCTCCCAGGACGTGGCCTTCACCACGGCCGCGACGTCGACGACCAGCTCCGCCACCGTCGCCGGAGCGGCACCGAGCGGACGCGCCACGGGTGCGGGCGGCAGCTGCTCCTCGTACGGCTGCGACGGCGGTACCGGTTCGAAGAGGCCGCCGAACACCTCGACGGCGGCGGGATGGTGCACGGCCGCCAGCCGATCCGCCGCTACCGCGAGCTCCTCGCGGAGTGGACCGTCCGCCGCCGGGAGGAAACGGGCTGTCAGTTTGAGCGCCCGCTCCTGGATGTCGAGGTCCTCGTGGCCGAACGCCTCCGCCACCACGGGAAGCAGCCGGCCGGCCGCCGTACGGTCATGGCGCAGCACCTTGCCCAGAAGCACGAGTTGTGCGCGGACCAGCCTCTTCTCGCTGCGCAGGAGTACGGAGCCGGAGACCTCCGAGAGCTCCCGCACGGTCAGCGTGCCCCGGGCCTGGAGCCGAGTGAGTACCCCCTGGGCGTGGCCGGCCACGATCGGGAGGCCGTCCGCCGCCAGAGCGATCCACTCGGAGGTCCGTTCGTCCTCCTCCTGATCGGTGAGGGCGAGCAGCCGCAGGAGTGAGAGGAAGAAGCGCTGGTCGCCGGTCTTTCCGCCGCGCAGGAGCCGCCTCACGCACCGGTCCACCCATACCGGGCGGTCCAGTATCCCTTCCGCCGCCAGCGCACCAAGGGCTCCCGGCCAGTCCCGGAGCGACGCGGGGTCGTCGTGGTGGTGCCAGGTGATGTGGGAGGGCAGTTCGGTGAGGTCGAAGAGACGCGGTGCGAGCACCCCGGTGTGGGAGTCCTCCGCGAGGACCTGGTGCAGGGACGCCCCGGAGGTGCTCCATCGGCCCGCTCCGATCCGCTCGGCCCAGCCGAGGACGAGCCCGTCCGTCGCCGGGACCGGGCAGCCCGCCCGCTCGGCCAGCTCGCGGACGAAGGAGTACTCGGCGTCCGAGAGAGCGGGCCGTCCGGCGAGCCGGGTGGCGAGATCGGCGAGCCACGCCGGATCACGGTCGGCGAGGGCTTCCAGCAACAGGGGATAGGGGTGCCGGTGCCAGCCGCTCAGCGAACGGGCGTTGAGCCAGGAGGCGCAGCCGGCCGCACCGGGCTGACAGCCCGCACCCGCGACCAGCAGCGCCTTGCGGATCTTCTCCCGCTTGCGCCAGTCCCAGTCCTTCGCCTCCTGGCGCAGGCTTTTGAGCTCTGCCAGAGCCGCCCTGCGCCCGGTCTTGTCGAGCCGGCGGACCAGAGCGGGCACCTCCTGCGCGCGGGCATCCCGTACCGCGGTGATCAGTTCGTTCATCGCACACCTCCGGCGACCGTCGTGCCGCCGCGGACCAGGAGTACGGCCAGCGCGTGTTTGCAGGGACCGCGGCGGCCCCGGTAATCGGCCCACCACTGGCAGGTGCAGCTCAATCTCCCGCCGTCCTGGCGCACCCGGTGGCGCCGCGTCTCCGAAAGGACGGTGGCCGCATCCTCGTCCAGAACCACCGCACCGGCACCGACCAGCTTCCGGGCCGCCACCAGCCGGGGATTATGCCGCTCCGCGCGATCGGCGTCGTACTGCAACTCGCGGTGGAAGTGGGCGGCGTCGGCGAGGTCGTACCCCACCCGGCCCGCGGTGCCCAGACGGGTCAGCGCCGCCCGCACCCGCTCCGCGGTGAGGCCCGACCGGTCCGCCAGGTCCGCCACGTCGATCCGGGGTTCCCAGGAGAGCAGCACCGACACCAGCTCGGCGTCGGCCGCGGCGTCCTCGGTGGCGAGCGCCTCCAGCACACCGCCCTCGCCCGAGAAACCGCGCGCGGGGTCCGGGGAGAGAGCCAGGGTGAGCCTCATCCCCGGCAGGACGACCTCCCAGGCGCTCGCCGCTGCCTCCCCGTCGCACACGGGTGCGTACACCCGCAGCGCCGTCGCGTCGCGCAACACCCGCTGAAGCGCGACCAGTCGCTCGGGCCCCGCCAGGCAGACGGCACCCGCCGCCGGACGCGACGTGGGCCGCAGACCACCGTCGGGGGTCGGTACCAGCCAACGCGCCCCGCGTGACGCCGTCCCGGACCGTGGCAACGACCGCAGGAACCGGACCGCCCGCGCGGCGGGGAGCTCGGCCCTCAGGTCGAAGCCGGCCGAGGACACTTGGGCCTCCGCGAAGCCGCGCAGCCACCGGTCGGGCAACGGCACCTTCTTCTCCACGACGCGGCCCTCCAGCGTGGTGACCGCCAACTCCTCGGAGCCCACGCACAGATGCAGAGGATCCCGTGAAGTCATCCGGGAGAGCGATTCCCGCAGCGGATGATTGACGTCCACGTTGGTGGTGCCCCGGCCCGTCCGTATCCCGCCGAGCCCTTCCTCCAGCACGTCGAGGCGCGCGTACACCCCGCAACAGCCGGAGAACGACTCGAACCTCAGCCGGTCGCCGTTCCCGGTGACGACGGGATCGAGGGACGATCCGGACTGCCGCTGGTGGTAACGGGCCGAGGCCACGTCGGCGACGGCCAGCAGCCCGCGCGCCGCAGCCCCCGGCGACGCCAGGAACCCGGAGAAGAACCGGGGATGCGGCTCGGCGCCGCGCGGGGTGAGACCACCGGCGGTCTCCAGCCCGAGCAGGCCGCCGGCCTGTGAGGAACGCAGCGCGGACGGACGTCGGTAGGCCAGGGCCTGTACGGAACGGGTCATGGGAAAACGGTAGATGCCACCACTGACATCGGCCGGGGGAGCGGACGCGGCATCCGAGTTCGCTCCCCGGCCCGATCACGCCGTGGACGGACCGCGGGTGCTCACTGGCCCGTGAGGCCGGGCTGCAGCACCTTGGTGAACAGGACCTGGCCGCCCTGCTGCCTCAGACGCACCGTCATCTCCCCGCTCCCTCCGTCGATGTCGACCTCTCCGTAGAGCGGAGGCATCTCCATGGGGGACTGGTTGGACAGGACCGGAGCCTTGACGAACACCCGGTCCGGGCCGAACGTGCCGTCCAGCGCGCTCGCCGGGAAAGCGCCCGCGGCCAGCGGGCCGGAGACGAACTCCCAGAACGGTGCGAAGTCCTTGAAGGCGGCGCGCTCGGGGACGTAGTGCTGCGCGGAGGTGTGGTGCACGTCCGTCGTCAGCCAGACGGTTCCCGTGATCCGCCGGTGCTTGATGTACCGCAGCAGCTCGGCGATCTGGAGTTCCCGCCCGAGCGGGGCACCGGGGTCGCCCTGGGCGACCGCTTCGAAGTCGGTGGCACCGTCGGGCACGACCAGCCCGAGCGGCATGTCGGCCGCGATCACCTTCCACACGGCGCGGGACCGGGAGAGCTCGCCCTTGAGCCACTGGAGCTGCTCGGCGCCGAGGATGCCCGTGGTGTCGTCGGCCTGCCGGTCGGGCGAGTTGGCGTTGCGGAAGGAGCGCATGTCGAGCACGAACACATCGAGCAGGGGGCCGTGGTGGATCACCCGTTGCATGCGGCCCTCGCCCGGGGCGGCGCGGAGGGTGGAGACGGGAAGGTACTCGCGGTAGGCGCGCACCGAGCGCGCCGCCAGCACGTCCACGTTCTTCTCCGTGTAGCGCACATCGTCGAGGATCTGCCCGGGGTACCAGTTGTTGCGCACCTCGTGGTCGTCCCACTGGACGATCGACGGCACCTGGGAGTTGAACCTCCTTACGTTCGCGTCCAGCAGGTTGTAGCGGAAGTTGCCCCGGTACTCGTCGAGGGTCTCGGCGACCTTCGCCTTCTCCTCCGTCGTGACGTTGCGCCAGATCCGGCCGTCGGGCAGGGTCACGCTGGGCTCGATGACCCCGTCCGCGTAGATGTTGTCGCCGCTGCAGAGGAAGAAGTCGGGGTCGAGCCTCCGCATCTCCTCGTAGACCGTGTAGCCCCCGATGTCGGGGTTGATGCCCCACCCCTGCCCGGCGATGTCGCCGGACCAGAGGAACCGCGCACCGTCGCGCCGCTTCGCCGGAGCGGTGCGGAAGGTCCCGTACACCGGGCGGCCCGTGCGCCGTGGATCGTCCGGGTCGGCCAGCGTCACCCGGTAGTGGATCTGCTCGCCGGCCGGGAGCCCGTGCAGCGGAGTCGTCCCGGTGAAGTCCGTGCCGGCGCCGATCAGCGGACCGTGCCAGAGGCGGGACGTACGGAACGACTCCGTGGCCGACGTCTCGACGAGCATCCGTGCCGCACGGTCCGAACGCACCCAGACCAGCGCGGTGGAAGCCGTCACGTCACCGACCTGGACACCCCAGTCGGCGGACGGGCGGCCCGCCCGCGCGAACGCGGGCGCACCGGTGAGCGCCGGCAGCCCGATGGCCGCCGACGCGAGGAGCGAACCGCGCAGAACGGTCCGGCGGCCGGGGGAGAGAAGGATGTGCGGACGGTTCGTCATCGATGCGCCTCCGGGAGGGTGCGGGGTGTACGACGTGCGCGTCCGATCAGCACCGGCGCGCGCAGGACCATGCCTAACGCGCGGCAGAGGCATCCACCCCAACCCGAGGTGAACAACGGTTCTGTGGCGCGACCGTCTTCCCCCGGCCGGCTCCCTCAGCGGCTGGTGTCGAGGATCACCCGGGACACGAGCGCGGGGTCGTCGTTCATCGGCACGTGACCGCATCCGGGCAGCCGCACCAGCCGGGCACCGGGCATGGCGCGCTTGGCCCGGACACCCTGCCGACGGGGCAGCAGCACATCACGACTGCCCCAGGCGACGGTGACGGGGATGCCCGGCACGTCGGAGGTGAAGGAGGTGTTCCGGCCGGCGGCCAGTGTCCCGTCGAATCCGGTCGCGTTCCGGAGCGCGAGAGTCTCTGCGACGACTGCCTCCGGTGAACGGCGCGCGGGCCTGGCGCAGATGGTGCTGGTGAGAGCGGCACGCCCGGCCGCGCTCCGCGAGAGGCGTTCGATCAGCGGAACCGGCAGTGCCCGGGCGCCCCGGCGCATCGTCCGGAGCGTTCCGAACGCGTACCGGCGCTCCGGACCGCTCCAGAAACCGGCGGGGGAGAGGGCCGTGACGGATCGGGCACGGCCGGTGCGTCCGAGTTCCAGCGCGAGCAGACCACCGAGCGAGTTGCCCGCCACGTGGGGGCGTGGGACGCCGAGTTCGGAGCAGAAGGCCGTCAACGCTCCGGCCACCGTCCGCACGTCGTACGCGACACCCTCCGGGAGTGCCGCCGACTCACCGAAACCAGGCAGGTCCACGCTGATCACATCGCGCTCGCCCGACAGGATCCGCACCACCGGATCCCACGCCTGCCGGTGATGGCCCACGCCGTGAAGCAACAACAGCGGCTGTCCCGCGCCGGTCCGTTCGTACGTCAGTGAGAGCGGCCTCGAGCCCGCGGAGGTGTCGAAACTGAACGATGCCGTGCCGGTCATGGCGCTCCCTGGAATGGATGAAGGAGTGGACGAGCAGCCTTCCGGACCAATAACTACCGCTCGGTAGCTACCAGTTCAAGGGGGAGCGTCTCCCGGCCGGCAGGCGGGAGGCGGTTCGCCGTCAGTGACGTCGCGGCACGCCCCCGAGACGACCCGGTGCCGTCCTCCGCCCGTTCGCCGGCCCTCGTCCCACGAACGTCCTGTGAACGCTCTGTGCCGGAAGCCCGTTTTGCTGCACGCCGGGGCAAGGATTGGTCTTGACCAAGTCGGTGCGCCGTCCTATGGTCCTTACGTTAAGAAAAGAACCTTTAATAAATGTTGTCGCGGAAAAGGCCGCTGGGCGATTGCGGAGGACAGGGTGGGGACCACGCAGCTGGAAACGGTGCAGGAGCCGAAGTACTGGCACCTGAGGACCGTGCTCAGTGAGGCACTCGACTCGGACTTCGCGGTGGGTGAGATCCTGCCGAACGAGCGGGACCTCGCCGCCCGGTTCGGGGTCGCACGTGCCACGCTCCGGCAGGCTCTGGAGCAGCTCGAACTCGAAGGCAGGCTCCAGCGTCGGCGGGGTGTGGGCACCACCGTCGCCCCGCCCAGGGTGGGCGTCGCGGTCTCCACGGCCCAGCAGGAGTGGACGGGCGCCGTGGCCGACGAGGCGTGGCAGCCCGTCGAGTGCACCCGCGGCACCGCCCCCGCGGCCGTCGCCGCGGCGCTGGACGTGGCGGCCGACGAGATGGTCCATGTGATCCGCCGGATCAGGGTCACCCACGGTCAGCCGGTGGCGGCGGAACTGCTGTACGTGCCGTCCGCGTCCGTCCCCGACCTGTCCGCGATCGAGGCGTCCACGGGCCCGGCCCGCGCCCGCGGTGTGCTGCGGGAGCTGCACCGCCTCGGCCTTGAAGGGCAGGACCGGTCGGTCGAACTCGGCTCGGCCAGCGCGGACGACTCGAAGGAACTCGACCGGCTGCCCGGTGCCCCCGTCCTGGTGGTCACCACGCGCTACTTCGCCGCGGGCGGCACCGCCGCGGTCTCCGTCGCCACCTACCGTGCCGACACCTGCCGGCTCACCTTCGGGGACTCCGGAGCCCTGGAGATCAGCCACGACCAGGAGCGTCAGGCTTCCTGACCATCCTCGCCCCGCGACATCGGGGCGATCCGCGGACCCGACGGCCCGCCGCTGTCAGCGGCGGGCCGTCACTGTTCCCTCCACCGCGAACAATTGCTCCTCCACGTGGTCCAGCGCCAGCCGCAGCGCCCCGGTCGCGACTGCGGCCTCCCCGAGCAGGGACAAGGCGACGCGGGGCGGTCGCAGGCAGTAGCGCGCGAGTTCGTTCCGCAGCGGGTCCAGCACTCCGTCGAGCCCGGCGGCCCAGCCGCCGACCACCACGATCTCGGGGTCGAGCGCCAGCACGAGCGCCGCGACGTCGTGCACCAACCGCTGGATGAACCGTTCGACCGCCTCCTGGGCGCGGCTGTCGCCCTGCCGTGCCTTCGTGAACACCGCCGCGACCGCAGGCTCGTCCAGCGGGTCCAGAGGGGTGTCGGTCGTGGACAGCAGATGCTCTGGCGTGACCTCTCTGCCGAGCAGGTGGAGCGCGCCGATCTCGCCGGCAGCTCCGCCGTAACCCCGGTGCAGCCGTCCCCCTATCAACGAGCCCGCTCCGGGGCTCAAGCCGGCCAGGACGAAGACGACGTCGTCCGACTCCGTCGCGGCGCCCTTCCAATGCTCCGCCACGGCTGCCGTATTGGCATCGTTCTCCACCAGAACCGGGCAGCGGAACGAGCGCCGGAGCCGCTCCCCGAGGGGGAGCCCGGTCCAGCCGGGAAGCGCCGTGCCCAGCCGGACCGTACCGTCGGCCTCCACGATCCCCGGGCTGCCCACCCCCACGGCCCGCAGGCTGCTCCTGGCCACGCCCGTGCGGCGGAGCAGGTCGGCGATCATGGCTCGGACCTGATCGAGCCGGTCGTCCGCGGCGGCGGTCTCGGAGACCTGCCGCTGCCCCGCCCCGATGATCCTGCCGTCGAGCCCCGACATCAGGGCGGAGACCCGGTGCGGACCGATCTCGATGCCCAGCAGGTGACCCGCCTCGGCACGGAAGCGGAACCGCCGCGCGGGGCGGCCCTGGCGCCGCGCTTCCCCCTCGTCGGGCAGCGCCTCCACGACGAGGCCGGCCTCGAACAGTCCCTCGACCACGCCTTCGACCGTTGGCCGGGAAAGGCCGGTTATCCGGGTCAGGTCCGAGAGCGTCGGAAGCTCGGCTCCACGCAGGGCGTGCAGTAC
The DNA here is from genome assembly GCF_053597235.1 of Streptomyces sp. NPDC001493. Taxonomy (NCBI): domain Bacteria; kingdom Bacillati; phylum Actinomycetota; class Actinomycetes; order Kitasatosporales; family Streptomycetaceae; genus Streptomyces; species Streptomyces sp. NPDC001493. The sequence continues at coordinate 38,003 of NZ_JBSFHV010000018.1, read as the reverse complement.
CACCGCGGAATTGATCCGCCGCAACAACGACGGGTCTCCACCGGTCAGCCGCCCCACGTGTGTCCTCCTCACGCCCCCTGTGTCTGCCGGATGGTACTCGGTGGGATGAGGCTCCGCGAACGCCGCCGGGGGCCGAGCGGTTTCTGATGACCGCCGGTCGCCGGGTGTCCCGCGTGGATGGTCCTTACGTGGCCGGATTTCATCGCTCACCTCGAACACGGGTGGTGCCTCCGTGACGCTCGGCAAGCGGGACGCGGGGGGACGGCCTCATGCACCGGGGGTGCCGTCCCGCGACCGGACCATGTACCGGGGGTGCCGTCTCGCGACCGGATTATGCACCGGGGGTGCTGTCCCGCGACCGGATCCTCCTTCCTCAGCCGGGTACTACGAAGCCTGACTCGTACGCCGTGATCACGGCCTGAGTCCGGTCCCTGGCCCCGAGCTTGGTCAGCAACGCACTGACATGGGTCTTGACCGTTTCGGTGCCCACCATCAGCTTGGCCGCGATCTCCGCGTTCGACAGACCCCGGCACATCAACCGGAGCACTCCTTCCTCCCGATCAGTGAGGGACGCCCGCTCCACCACCGCACGGGCCTTGTTCGTCCCGTACTCGGAGGCCAGTCGGCGTACGGCCGCGGGGAAGAGCAGCGACTCGCCTTCCGCCACCAGCCGGACGGCATTCACGATCTCCATCGGCCGGGCACGCTTGAGGAGGAAGCCGTCCGCACCGGCGCGCAGCGCCTCGTACACGTACTCGTCGTTCTCGAACGTGGTGACCACAAGGATCTTCGGAGGTTCGGCCAGGGAACGGAGCAGCAGTCGGGTCGCCTCTATGCCGTCCATCAAGGGCATCCGGACGTCCATGGCGACCACGTCCGGACGCAGCTGCCTCACGAGAGGAAGCACGGACGCACCGTCCGCCGCCTCCCCGGCCACCACGATGTCCGGCTGCGATTCCAGCACTGCCCGCAAGCCCGTGCGTACGAGTGGCTCGTCGTCGACGAGGAGGACCTTCACCGCCATGGGATCACCCTATGTGCCGGAGAGGGAGGGCGACGTGGACCCTCCATTCGCCTTCGCGCGGTCCGGCTTTCGCACTGCCGCCCAGCAGCTTCGCCCGTTCCCGCATCCCCTGCAGTCCATGGCCCCCGGCCGAACGACGGACAGGCCCCGCCAGAGGATTCCGTACATCGAGTTCCAGGCAGTCCTTCTCGACGCCGACACGTACGCGGACGGGGACCTGGCCGGCGTGACGCAACGCGTTGGTGAGCGACTCCTGAAGAATGCGATACCCCTCCCTGGACAGGGAGTCGGGCAGGCGGTCGATACGCCCGACCACCTCGGCGTCCACGGCGACCCCAGATCCTCGTGCGGAGTCGAGCAGTTGCTCGACAGCGATCAGCGTCGGCCGTCGGTCGGCGGAGGCTCCGGGCTCGCGCAGCACCCGGAGCACCCGTTCCAGATCGTCGAGCGCCGCGCGACCCGTTTCCTCGATCGCCACGAGCGCGCGCCGCGTGAACTCCGGGTCGTCAGCCGTGCGTGCGGCACCCGCCTGCACCACGGAGACCGTGAGTGCGTGGCCGATTGAGTCGTGGAGTTCGCGCGCGATGCGGTTGCGCTCCAGGAGCTGCTCCGTGAGTTCCTCCAGTGCTGCCATGCGTTCGCTTTTCGACGGCCCCAGCAGACGGCGGGCAGCTGCCGTGGTGAAGCGTCCGCAGAGATCAACGAGGGCCAGCAGGAGGAGCAGAGGAAGTGGCGCGAGCACCGCGTACCAGGGGCGGGGTTCGATGAGTTGGAATATGCCGTCGCCCATGTCGCCCCCCGTCGCGGCACGGACCAAGTCGATCGCCGTCAAGGGCAGCCAGACCGTGGCCGAACCCACCACGATGGAGAGAAGGAGGCGTAGTTCGAGCCAGGCCACGGTCCGCCATTTCTCACCCCAGGTCGCAGCGGGCGCGAGGGAAATGGTCGCGTCGGTCCGACCACGCTCGCCGGGGGTGAGCAGGAGCTGCGCCTGTACGCCTTCCCCCACACGCATCACGGGGAGGAGCCCCACTGGCACCGCGAGCAGGGCGAGCTGCCACGGGACGCCCGGCTCGATGAACAGCCACACGCTTATGAGAGCCATGGGGACGACGAGGTGGATCCAACGGCTGTAGGTCACCGGCTCGGCCAGTGGGGCAAGGAAACGGTGCATGTGGGCCATGGTGGCAGCGCCCGTCCGGCTGTACCTCCCCCGTACGGGGGAGAGGATTCCCACGGTCGGGGGAGGACGCCGCTGCATCGCTCCAGCCAGGCTGAGTGCATGACCAGCATCGATGTGCATCAGCTCACGAAGGAGTACGGAACCACCCGCGCGGTGGACCGGCTCACCTTCCGTGCGGAGGCCGGCCGCGTCACCGGCTTCCTCGGACCCAACGGCGCCGGGAAGTCCACCACGATGCGGCTGATTCTCGGCCTCGACCGCCCGTCGGGTGGCACGGCGACCGTGGGCGGACGGGCCTACGCCACGCTCGACAACCCGCTGCGCGTGGTCGGTTCACTGCTCGACGCCGGAGCCGCGCACGGATCGCGCACCGCACGCGACCATGTGCTCGCCCTCGCGGTGAGCAACGGCATCCCGCGGCGAAGAGTGGACGCGGTGCTGGAGGAGGCGGGCCTCGCCACGGTCGCCGCGCGACGGATCAAGACGTTCTCACTCGGTATGCGCCAACGGCTGGGCATAGCCGCCGCACTGCTGGGGGATCCTGCCGTGGTGCTACTGGACGAGCCGTCCAACGGACTCGACCCCGAAGGGATCGTCTGGATCCGCGAGCTGATGAGACGGCTTGCCCGGGAAGGCCGCACGGTTCTGGTGTCCAGTCACCTGATGGGCGAGACCGCCGCCTTCGCCGACCATCTCGTCATTCTCGGCGGTGGCAGGCTCCTCGCCGACATGCCGACGGACGGGTTCCTCGCCTCGCGCAGCCGCCCCAGGGTACGGCTGCGCGAGGCCGAGGGACGACGACTCAGCGACCTCCTGATCCGCAGGGGATACGCCGCCAGGGATGCCGGTGACGGGGCGTTCTGGATCGAGGGGGCGCGTGCCGGTGAAGTCGGGGCGCTGGCGGCGGACCAACAGATTCCCCTCCTGGAGCTCGTGGAAGAGCGAGCCACTCTGGAAGAGGCGTACCTCGATCTCACCGCGGACGTCGCCGAGTTCGCCGCCATACCCACCGTCTCGAACAAGGAGGCATGATGATGCCGCAGGCAGCGGTCGCGATTCTTCGCTCGGAATGGATCAAGACCAGGTCCGTACGTGCCGTCCACGGCTCGCTGACGGCTGTGTTCGCGGTCACGGTGGCCATCTCAGTGCTCTTCTCCGCCACCATCGGACAGAGCGAGGCGAATGATCTCGACGCCGAACCGCTGTTCAATGCCTTCTACGCGCTGAACTTCGGTCAGATTGCGGCCATCGCCTTCGGTGCGACCGCGCTCTCCTCCGAGTTCGCCGGTGGGGCCTTGCGGGTGTCCCTGTCGGCGGTGCCGCGCCGTGGCCTCTTCTACGCATCGAAGATGGCCGTCGTCGGTGTGGCAGCACTGGTCGTGGGGGAGGCGACCGGCTTCGTGAGCTTTCTGCTGGGGCAGCTGTTCATGGGGGAGTACGCCATCGGCCTGGGGGATCCCGGGGTGCTGCGAGCCGTGCTGGGCAGCGGCGTCTACCTCGCGCTCATGGCCCTTTTCGCGGCAGGCCTCACGGCGCTGCTCCGAAGCGCGGTCGCCGTGATGAGCATCCTCATACCGTTCATCCTGATCGTCTCGTTCGTCGTGGGGGACGTCTCCTCCGGAGTCGCGGACTTCCTTCCCGACCGGGCGGGCCAGGTGATCCTGCACGAGACTCCGACGGGCAGCCTCGGCCCCTGGAGCGGGCTGGCGGTGACCGCTGCTTGGACAGCTGCCGCGCTGCTTGCCGGCTGGTGGGCGATACGCACCCGGGACGTCTGACCCGATCAGGACCCCGCGTCCACGGGCGGCGTGCCCACCCGATCCGCCACGAAGCTCCTTGGTGGACGGCAGCCATGCACGACGGCGACGCCTCAGTCGCAGCGCCGCACGGTAGCTTCATCCACGACAGTTACTTGCCCGGCAGCTTCATCCGTGGCGGCTTCTTCCACGGCCGCGCGGAGACGGGCGTACTCCTCGGCCATCGAGCCGACAGTCCAATGGGCGTTGAGCCCACTGGGGTTGGGAAGAGCCCAGACGCGGGCACCACCGATGGTCCGTTCCTGCGGACCGATTTGGGCGCGGCGCTCCCCGAAAGCCGTTCGGTAGGCCGTCACGCCGACGACCGCCAGCCACTGGGGCCGTAGCCGGTCGGCCTTCTCCGCCAGGATCCGTCCACCCGCGCGGTATTCCTCGGCGGTCAGCTCGTCAGCCCGTGCGGTGGCCCGCGCGACGACATTGGTGATGCCGAGGCCGTAGGAAGGGAGCTCCGCCTGTTCCGACGGGGCCAGCCTGCGAGGAGTGAAGCCGGAGAGATGGAGCACCGGCCAGAAGCGATTGCCGGGGTGCGCGAAGTGGTGGCCCGTGGCTGCGGTCATGAGGCTGGGATTGATGCCGCAGAACAGCACACGCAAACCGCCCGCGACCACATCGGGGACGATGCGGTCGCGGGCGGCAGCCAACTCTTCGGGCGTCACGGGAGAAGAAAGGAGCAGCCGGTCAGAGAATCGACCCGGGGGTGTACCCGGCGGCTGCGGGGTGCTCCTTGACGATGGCCTCGATCCGGTTGACCACGGTGGCGACCTGGTCACCGGCGGCCCCCGTGAACGAGAGCTTGTCCGCCATCAGGGCGTCCAGCTGCCCGCGGTCCAGCGGGATGCGCTCGTCCGCGGCCAGCTTGTCCAGGAGCTCGTTGCGCTCCGCGCCCTGCTCCCGCATAGCGAGGGCCGAGGCCACCGCGTTCTCCTTGATCGCCTCGTGCGCGACCTCGCGGCCGACGCCGGCCCGAACCGCACCCATCAGGACCTTCGTGGTCGCCAGGAAAGGCAGGTACCGGTCGAGCTCACGCGCCACGACGGCGGGGAAGGCGCCGAACTCGTCCAGGACCGTCAGGAAGGTTTCGAGCAGACCGTCGAAGGCGAAGAAGGCGTCCGGCAGTGCCACGCGGCGCACCACGGAGCAGGAGACGTCACCTTCGTTCCACTGGTCGCCGGCCAGCTCACCGGTCATCGAGGCGTAGCCGCGCAGGATGACCATGAGGCCGTTGACCCGCTCGCAGGACCGGGTGTTCATCTTGTGCGGCATCGCGGAGGAGCCGACCTGGCCCGGCTTGAAGCCCTCCGTCACCAGCTCGTGCCCGGCCATGAGCCGGATCGTCTTGGAGACGGACGAAGGAGCGGCAGCCAGCTGGACGAGGGCGGTCACCACGTCGTAGTCGAGCGAGCGCGGGTAGACCTGGCCGACCGACGTGAAGGCGTTGGCGAAGCCCAGGTGGCCCGCGATGCGCTGCTCCAGCTCAGCGAGCTTGGCGGTGTCGCCGCCCAGCAGGTCCAGCATGTCCTGTGCGGTACCCACCGGGCCCTTGATGCCACGGAGCGGGTAGCGGGCGAGCAGCTCCTCCAGACGCCCGTAGGCGACGAGCAGTTCGTCGGCGCCGGTCGCGAAGCGCTTGCCGAGCGTGGTGGCCTGCGCGGCCACGTTGTGGGACCGGCCCGCCATGACGAGCTCGCGGTACTCACCGGCAAGCTTGCCGAGCCGCGCCAGCACCGCCACGGTGCGGTCGCGCATGAGCTCCAGCGAGAGGCGGATCTGGAGCTGCTCCACGTTCTCGGTGAGGTCACGGGAGGTCATGCCCTTGTGGACCTGCTCGTGCCCGGCGAGGGCGTTGAACTCCTCGATGCGGGCCTTCACGTCGTGGCGGGTGACCTTCTCCCGCTCGGCGATGGAGGCGAGGTCGACCTGATCGAGAACACGCTCGTAGTCGGCGAGCGCCGCGTCGGGTACCTCGATCCCGAGGTCCTTCTGAGCACGCAGCACCGCCAGCCACAGCTGACGCTCCAGCTTCACCTTCTGCTCGGGGGACCAGAGAACGGCCAGCTCCGTGGAGGCGTAGCGGCCGGCAAGGACATTGGGGATGCGAGGCTTCGCAGACACAGCAGTCACGTAGAGAGATTCTACTGGCGGTTTGTGCAGGCCAGCGCCCGGGATCGCTTTGTGGCTTGCTACGAGACCGGGGTCACCACCCGCGTCCGTGCGTGAGGGCGGGCGCGGTCTTCCGGACGGTGCCACGCGGGGCCGGACCCGCGGCCCTGCGCCGGGTCCCGGGGTCGGCCCCACGCAGAATCATGCCCTATGCGTCCCCTATGCGTCCTGCGGTTCGTCGTCCCGGAGCCAGGAGGTCACCGGACCAGGGTCGGCGGGATTCGCCGGGGTGATCCAGAAGGCCCGCCCAGAGGCTGCGTCGAACTGGGCGCCGTGGCGGCCGTCGCCCGAGGACCGGCCGGTGAGCCGGCGCCCGATCCACGGGGCCAGATGCTGCTTGGCGAAGCGGACGTCCTCGACCCGGCGGGTGCTCCAGCGAATGGGCGCGGCCGCGCCCATGGGGGTCCGCCAGTCGCTCTCGGCGGGCAGCCCCAGCGTCTGCCAGACCGCCTCGGCGACTCGCCGATGCCCCTCGGCGGTCAGGTGGAGCCGGTCGATGTCCCACAGTCGGGGGTCGCCCAGCGACGGAGCCCCGTACAGGTCGGCGACCACCGCGCCGTGCTGGCCGGCCAGATCGTCCACCAGCGCGAACAGCTCTTCCATGCGCGGGCGGAAGCGGTCCATCACCGGACCGTTCCGTCCCGGGCTCCGCATCAGCACGAGCGTCTTGCACGACGGCGCGAGACGCTCCACCGCCTCTTCGAGGCGTCCCCGCACCATGCCCATGTCGCACTTGGGGCGGAGGGTGTCGTTGAGGCCGCCGACGAGGGTCACCACGTCCGCCTGCAGCGCGGCGGCCGAGTCCACCTGCTCGTCGACGATCTGGCTGATGAGCTTGCCCCGGACGGCCAGGTTGGCGTAGCGGAACCCGGGGGAGCGAGCGGCGAGCCGGGAGGCGAGGACATCGGCCCAGCCCCGGTACGTGCCGTCCGGCAGGAGGTCCGACATGCCCTCGGTGAACGAGTCACCGACCGCGACGAAACTGGTGTACGAGGCATTCATATCCATGGCGTCGAGATCGTATCGCGGAGACGGGTCGAGCAGAGCGGCTCTCCCCGCCGTCCGGTCGCTTCGGCAGCCCCGCGTCTCGGCAACCCCCTGCCTCCGCAACCCTCGCCTCGGCAGCCGCCGCTTCCGCAGCCCGCGTCTCGGCAGCCCCCTGCCTCCGCAACCCCCGGCCCGACAGCCCCGCCGTCCCCGTCGCCCCTCCTCCTCCGATGCCCCGCACCCCGCCTCTGAGGCCCCCGCACCTTCCGCGGGTCCGACGACGCATCCCCGCCGCTGCCCCGCTGCTTCCGCCGACGCCTCCCGCCAGCCGGACTGTGGCCTCAGCCGGACCGTGGCCTCAGCCGGACTGTGGCCTCAGCCGGACTGCGGCCGTCCGACGAGCTCGCGCAGCACGTCCTCCATGGTGACCGTGCCGACCAGTCGATCGTCCTCGTCCAGCACTGCCGCCAGGTGCGTACGGCTGCGCCGCAGTGCGGTCAGTACGTCGTCGAGCGGGGCTGCCGCCCGTACCCGGGCGATGGGACGCATCGCCGAGACCGGGAACGGCACGTCGCGCGGGGCGGCGTCGAGGGCGTCCTTGACGTGGAGGTAGCCGAGTATCCGCTGCTCGCCGTTCATCACGGGGAATCGTGAGTATCCGGATTCGGCCGAGAGTCGCTCCAGCTCCTCGGGGGTCGTGCCCACTCGCGTACAGACCATCTGGGCGATCGGCATGGCCACGTCCCGCACGGGACGGCTGCCCAGCTCCAGGGCGTGCCGCAGCCGCTCGGCCGACCGGTCGTCCACCAGCCCCGCGTCCCCGGAGTCCCTCACCAGCAACGCCAGCTGGTCGTCCGAGAAGGTCGCGGAGACCTCGTTCCTCGTCTCCACCCGCAGCAGCTTCAGCAACAGGTTGGCGAACGCGTTGATCGCGAAGATCACCGGGCGCAGCCCCCTGGCCAGCGCCACCAGCGGCGGGCCGAGCAGCAGCGCCCCCTTCGCCGGGTCGGCCAGCGCGACGTTCTTGGGGACCATCTCACCGAGCAGCATGTGGAGGTAGGTCGCCACCGTCAGCGCGATGACGAACGACAGCGGATGCACCAGACCGTGCGGCACCCCGACCGCGTCGAACACGGGTTCCAGCAGATGGGCGATGGCCGGTTCGGCGACGATGCCCAGCACCAGGGTGCAGAGGGTGATGCCGAGCTGGGCCGCCGCCAGCAGTGCCGAGACGTGCTCCAGGCCCCACAGCACGCTGCGGGCCTTTCGGTCGCCGGTTTCGGCCGCGGGTTCGATCTGGCTCCGGCGCACCGAGATGAGGGCGAACTCCGCCCCCACGAAGAACGCGTTCACGACCAGGGTCAGCAGGCCGATGAAGAGCTGGAGAACGGTCATCGGGCATCCTCCGTCAGGGGGTCCTCACCGGGGAGCGGTGCGTGCAGCAGGGCGCGTGCGGCGCGGCGCCCGGAGGCGTCCACGACGTCGATCCGCCACCCGGCCAGTTCCACGCTGTCCCCTTCCCGGGGGATGCGCCCGACCTCGTTGGCGACGAGTCCGGCGAGGGTTTCGTACGGGCCGTCCGGAGCGCGCAGACCGATGGTGCGGAGCTGGTCGGTGCGCGCGGCGCCGTCGGCCGACCAGAGGGTGCGGCCGTCGGCATCCTCCCCGGCGGGGGCCAGATCGGGTGTCTCGTGCGGGTCGTGCTCGTCGCGCACCTCGCCGACGACCTCTTCGACGATGTCCTCCAGGGTCACCACACCGGCCGTGCCGCCGTACTCGTCGATGACGACGGCCATGGCGAGCTTGCGCCCGGAGAGCCGGTCGAGCAGCTTGTCGACGCTGAGGGTCTCGGGTACGAGAAGGGGCTCGCGCAGCAGGTCGGAGACGCTTTTGCGGGGCCGCTGGTCCGCCGGAACCGCGAGGACGTCCTTGATGTGTGCGACGCCCACCACGCTGTCCAGGCTGCCGCGGTAGACGGGGAAACGGGACAACCCGGTCGCCCGGGTCGCGTTCGCCACGTCCTCGGCGGTCGCCTGCATGTCCAGCGCGGTGACCTGCACGCGGGGCGTCATGACGTTCTCCGCGGTGAGCTCGGCCAGATTGAGGGTGCGGACGAACAGTTCGGCCGTGTCCGCCTCCAGCGCCCCCTCCTTCGCGGAGTGGCGTGCCAGGGCCGCCAGTTCCTGCGGGCTCCGGGCGGAGGCCAGCTCCTCGGCCGGTTCGAGGCCGAAGCGGCGCAGGATGCGGTTGGCGGTGTTGTTCAGGTGGCTGATGAAGGGGCGGAAGACGGCGGTGAAGACCCGTTGCGGCGTCGCGACGGCCTTGGCGACCTTCAGCGGCGAGGAGATCGCCCAGTTCTTCGGGACGAGTTCACCCACCACCATCAGCACCACCGTGGACAGCGCGGTACCGATCACCAACGCCACCGAGCGCGACAGGCTGGGAGAGAGCCCGATGGCGACCAGCGGTCCCCGGATGAGTTTGGCGATGGACGACTCGGAGAGCATGCCGACCACCAGGTTGGTGACGGTGATGCCGAGCTGCGCCCCGGAGAGCTGGAAGGTGAGACTGCGGACGGCCTTGAGGGCGCCGGCGGCGCCTCGCTCGCCCCGCTCGACGGCTCGCTCGAGGTCGCCGCGCTCCACGGTGGTCAGGGAGAACTCGGCGGCGACGAAGGCGCCGCAGGCGATCGAGAGCAGCACGGCCACGAGCAGCAGAAGCACTTCGGTCATCGGTTCACCTCCGTCCCATGATCGGGCAGCGGGTGGAGGATCGCGCGATGTCCGCGAATCCGGCGGGTTCGGCTACTGGGAGGCTCGCCCATGGGCGGACGCTCACACCTTTCTCGGCAGGGGCAGGACGTACCGATCGGCGCACCGATCACCGTACTGAAGTACCGGCACGGCACTGGGCCCTGCGCCGGTCTCCGTACGAGTGACTGTGCCCGTCGGACAGAGATACATCGTAAAGGATCGGCAAAGTGATCGGCCGGGCCTGCCCACGCGCCCGCCTCTGCCTCTACCTAGGCCTCACTCCGGCCCCGGGCCCCTGCCCCGCCCTGCCTTGGGCGGGGCAGGGCGAGGCCGTCAGCGGGACAGGTGCTTGACCCAGCGGCTCCAGCGGGACTCGCGCTCATATCCCGCCGCGTGCCAGGCGTGGTGGGCGCGCTCGTTGGAGTCGAGGACCATCGCGTCCCCGCGCCGCCCGCCGAGGCGTACGAACCGATCCTCCGCGGCCGACAGCAGGGCGGTGGCCACACCGCGTCGACGCTGTTCCGGGTGGACGGCGAGCCGGTAGAGGTGGCACCGCCATCCGTCGAACCCGGCGATCACCGTCCCCGCGAGTCGGCCGTCCCGCTCCGCCAGGATGAGGCACTCGGGGTCCCGCGCCACCAGCCGTTCGATCCCGTCCCGGTCATCGCTGATGCTCGTCCCCTCGGCCGCCTCCTTCCAGAAGGCGAGGATCTCGTCCAGATCCTCGGGGCCGGCAGTGCGTATCGAAAGGTTGCTCATCGAAAGATCGCTCATGCCGGCATCCCACCACCGGGGAACGGCGGGAGGCGAGCAGATTTTCACTGCCCATCCGCCCTCGGGCCCAGCCCCCGGGCCGGGAGCCGACCGGTCCCCTTGCCCGGGCGGTCCGGACGGCGCTAGCTTGGGAAAATGCCCAGAACCCAGCTGAACGTCCGAGCGAACCCGGCCGCCGTCGCAGCCGAGGCCGCCCGGCGGAGGAGGGCGACGATGACCCGCTCCTTGGACGAAAGCCCGGAATCCGACGCGCAGGACGCGGGCCGCGCCTTCGTCGAAGCGGCCGCCGACTTCATGCAGCGGTACGAATCGGTCTTCGCCGAGGAGTTCGGTACGGAGCGCGTCGCGCGCTGAGCGAGCTGAGTGCGTCGAATGTGCTGAGCGCGCCTAGTGCTGCGTGCGCCGGGCGCTGACCACGGCCTCCCCGTGCGCACCATGCCCCCGCGGCCCCGGCACCGGACAGGATCCGGGTGCCGTCAGATCTTGTTGCCCGCGCGGAGCCAGGCGATGTAGTCGGCCGTGGCCCGCTCGGTGTCGTACTCGGGCTGGTAGCCGGTGTCCTCTTTCAGGCGGCCGATGTCGAGGACCAGCTGCTGCATGCCGCTTCCCGTGGGGAGGTCGAACCGGGCTTCGGGAACCACCTTCCCGATCGCCTCGATGACCTGGGCATTTGTTGTGGCCCGGCCCGATCCGACGTTGTACGTGCGGTGGTTCAGCCGGTCGGCGAGCTGGAGGAGGGCGATCGCCCGGCCGGTGTCCTTGACGTAGGTGACGTCGAGCCCGTCGTCCGCGAAGGGCGGCCGCATCTGGCCGGAGAAGTCCGGGGCGGTACCGCGGGCAGCGGCATGGACGAGGGCGGGCGCGGCGAAGAACGGATCGGCGTGGCCGAGCGGGCCCCAGGTTCCGGAGACGCGGTAGTTGACGATGTCGATGCCGGTGGTGTCGGCGAGGTATCCGCCCAGCAGTTCGCCGATCTTCTTGAAGGTCGGGATCGAGACGGACGCGCTCAACGACAGTGGTGTTTCCTCGTGGAGCGGTCCGTGGTTGTCCGCCCCGAAGTAGACGCCGATGGTGCTGGCGATCCCGAGTCGTCGTACGCCCCATTCCTGTGCGGCCTGGACCACGTTCAGCAGTCCGCCGAGCACCTGCCGGGTCGTTTCGACCGGTGTATCGGGGACGCCCGGCCAGGGGTAGGAGCCGGCCAGGTGCACGATGCCGGAGATGCCGTGGCGCCGGCCGACCGCGAGGAGGGCGTCGAGGTCGGTGACGTCGGCCTGTTCGACCGCGATCCGCTCCCCGTCGAGTACGGCCGGGAGCTCGCGGGTGCCGCGCTGGACGACCACGCATTCCTCGCCCTGGTCGATCAGGGCCCGTACGGTGTGCGATCCGATGAAGCCGAAGCCTCCGGTGACGAGGATCATGGAATGTCCTTTCCGCGGCGGAAGTTCTGGTTGCCGGAAGTTGCCGAAAGTTGCCGGAAGTTGCCGGAAGTTGCCGGAAGTTGCCGGACGTTCACGGGCGCCGACGGCCGCGCTCCCCTCCGCCCGAGAGTGCTTCCCGGAGCGTGTCCGAAGCCGGGTCCGGAAGGGAGAAACCAGGGGCGAGCGAGGGAGCGAGCAGGGAACAAGCCGGGAGCAAGCGCGAGGGCGGCCTGGCCGACCACATTCCGGTCTGTCATCATGAGCGAAACGGAACATCGCTCCGCAACAATACGGAACATGGTTCCGCTTCGCAAGGCGGGCATGGAAGGAGTGTCGCGGTGGGTGACCGCAGTCGGGACACGGCGACCGTGGCCGGATCCAAGCGCAAGGACGTCCGGCGTAACCAGCAGGCCCTGCTGGACGCCGCGGCGGCGGCCTTCGTCGCCGCGGGCGTGGACGCGCCGGTGCGGGACATCGCGGCCAGGGCCGGTGTCGGGGTGGGCACGGTCTACCGCCACTTCCCCACCCGGGCCGACCTGGTCATAGCCGTCTACCGGCACCAGGTCGACGCCTGTGCGGCGGCCGGCCCGGAACTCTTGGCGGCCGGCCCGACACCTCATGCCGCGCTGGAGCGGTGGGTCGACCTCTTCGTCGACTTCCTGGTCACCAAGCACGGCCTGGCTGCCGCGATGCAGGGAGATGGGGCCGGTCACGAGACGCTGCACGGCTACTTCCTGGAACGCCTCCTGCCGGTGTGCACCGAACTCCTCGATGCCGCGGCCGCATCCGGAGAGATCCGCGCCGACCTCGACGCGTACCACCTCATGCGCGGCATCGGGAACCTCTGCATCGGCTCCGACAGCGACCCCCGCTACGACGCGCGCCGGCTGGTCGCCCTCCTCGTCGCGGGGCTGCGGCAAGCGTCCTGACCCGGAGTTCGCGGGCAGGGGAGGGGGGCGAGGGCGACCGCCCCGCAGGGGGTTCGCTCCGCACCCGGGGCTGAGGAATACTGGCTGCTCCGGAACCGACGGGTTCCCCGCGCGCCGACCGAGCGCCTCCCTTCCCGAGACGCCGAGCGCCTTCCCCTTCCCGAGACGGTCTCCCTGCATGGAACACGACGAGTCACCCGAATCACCGTCACCCGGCCCCGAGAGCCTGCGCATTGATCTCTCCTGGCTGCTCATGGTGGCCGAGCATCGGACGCCGGGCGATCCGCATGTCGCCGACTGGGGCGCCCTCGTCGCTGCCGTCAGCCGGCACGAGGCGGAGATCTTCGGCAGCCCGGTCTATGCCAGCCCCCACGCCCGGGCGGCATCGCTGCTCCAACTTCTCCTGCACGTACCGGCTTTGGAGCATTCCAACGCGATGTTCGCCTCGGCCGTGGCGTACGGCTACCTGGTCGCCTCCGGGCTCCGTGTCCAGACGTCCCCCGACCGCGTGCGCGACCTTGCCCGACTGGTGAAGGAGGGCAAGGCCGGGGTGCGCGACATCGCCGAGGAGCTGCACGACTGGTGCGACTGAGCCCCCACCCCGGCCCCGGGCCGCCCGCGTCCACCAGGCACCCGCATGCACCGCCCGCGTGCACCGAGCACCCCACCGCACACCTCCACCGCACGCCCCAACGGGCGCCCACCCCGCGAAACGGGCCCGGACTCACCGCACCCCGCGCACCCCGCCCAGCTCCGGCGCGAGCCAACTCGTCGCCCGGGCGCGGAAGTCGGCGGGAAGCAGCGAACCCGCGCCGGCCGGCAGCACGCCCAGGAGCGGGGCGCCCGCCGCGACCGGGAGGTCCTCCACATTGCACCGGGTGGCGAGATCCGGTTCGGCGGGCATGCTGCCGATCACCACACCGGGGCAGACGAGGCCCCGGGCCCGCAGTGCTTCGGCCGTCAGCGCGGTGGAGTTGAGCGTGCCGAGCCCGGCCGCCGCCACCAGCAGCACCGGTGCTTCGAGCAGCCGGGCCGCGTCCGCCAGCGTGGCTCCCGCGTCGTCGTACCGTACGAGCAGCCCGCCCGCCCCCTCGACCAGCACCAGATCGTGCTCCGTCGCGAGCTTCTGCGCGGCGTCGGCGATTTCGTACGGGCGTACGGGGGCGAGTCCGCAGCGCCGGGCGGCGGTCGCGGGCGCCAACGGTTCGGGGTAGCGGGCCAGTTCGACCGCCGTCACCTCGCCGCCGGCCAGCCGCGCCACCTCGGCCGCGTCACCGTGCTCTCCCGGGGCGACCCCCGTCTGCGCGGGTTTGAGCACCGCGACCCGGCCGCCCGTAGCCGCCGCCACGGCCGCTGTCACGATCGTCTTGCCGATCTCGGTGCCCGTACCGGACACCACCAGAATGGTCATGGTCATCCTTCCCGCGCCGCAGCGCACACGGCACGGCAGATCCGCGCCACGTCCTCGTCGTCCGTCACGTACGGCGGCATCGTGTACACGAGGTCCCGGAACGGCCGCAGCCATACGCCCTCACGCACCGCCGCGCGGGTCGCGGCCTCCATGTCCACCTCGTGGTCGAGCTGTACGACCCCGATCGCGCCCAGCACCCGCACGTCCGCGACCCCCGGCAGCCGGGCGGCCCCGGCCAGACCGGTCCGCAGCCCCGCGCCGATCCGCGCGACCTCGCCCTGCCAGTCCTGGCCGAGCAGCAGGTCCACGGAGGCGCAGGCGACCGCCGCGGCGAGCGGGTTGCCCATGAAGGTCGGGCCGTGCGCCAGTACGGGAACCTCGCCGCGCGAGATGCCCTCGGCCACCCCGGTCGTGCACAGGGTCGCCGCCATCGTGAGGTAGCCACCGGTCAGGGCCTTGCCGACGCACATCACGTCCGGGGAGATCCCGGCGTGCTCCGCGGCGAACAGCCGTCCCGTACGGCCGAATCCGGTCGCGATCTCGTCGAGGACGAGCAGCACGTCGTGCGCGTCGCACGCCTCCCTGAGCACCCGCAGATAGCCGGGCGAGTGGAACCGCATCCCCCCGGCCCCCTGGACGACGGGCTCCACGATCACCGCGGCCAGCTCGTGGGCGTGACGGGCGATCAGCTCACGCAGATGCTCCGCGTAGTCCGCGTCCACCTCCGCGTCGAAGCCGTCCGGCGGGGCGTCCGCGAAGATCTGCCGGGGGAGCACCCCCGACCAGAGCTCGTGCATCCCGCCCTCGGGGTCGCACACCGACATCGGCTGCCAGGTGTCGCCGTGATAGCCGCCGCGCCAGGTCAGGAGCCTCTGCTTGGCGGGCCGGCCGGCCGAACGCCAGTACTGGAGGCACATCTTCACCGCCACTTCGACGGAGACCGAGCCCGAGTCGGCGAGGAAGACGTGCTGGAGGGGGTCCGGGGTGATCTCCACCAGCCGGGCTGCCAGCCGGACGGCGGGCTCATGGGTGAGACCGCCGAACATCACGTGGCTCATCCGCTCCAGCTGTCCACGCGCCGCCTCGTTGAGGACCGGGTGGTTGTAGCCGTGCACCGCCGACCACCAGGAGGACATCCCGTCCACCAACTCCCGCTGACCGTCGACCGGTTCCGCCAGCCGCAGCCGGACACCGGAAGCCGACTCCACGATCAGCGGCTCCTGCCGGCCCGGCATGGGCCCGTACGGATGCCAGACGTGAGCCCGGTCGAGCGACCGCAGCCGGTCGGGCGTCAGGGCGGGGGCGGGCAGGGACGCCGGTACCGGGGGCGGGACAGTGGCGGAAGCGGCCCGGCCGCCGGGGGCCGGCCGGACGGAGTGGGCCGGCCCCGCAACGTACGCCTCAGGCATTGGGAGCGAGATCCGTACCCGCACCCCGCCGGCGCACGGCCACCAGGTCCGTACGCGCCCCCTGATCCCCGCGCGCCGCCAGGTCCGTACGCGAGGCGGCGGCGGAGTCGGAGGAGCCCGCGTCCACGGCCTCCGCAGGGGCGTCGGAGGACGCATCCCCGGTCGCGGCCGGTCCGCCGCACGGGGCGCAACCGCCGCCCGTCGCCCCGCCGCCGCAGCCGTCGGAGTCCGCGTGCCCCCCGCAGCCCGCGCCGGCCGTGGCCCGGTGGCCGGGCAGCGTCGTGGTGTCCGCGCCCTCCACCTCGAACCCCGCGTCGGCGATCATGTCGAGATCCGCCTGACCGGCCTGCCCCTCGCTGGTCAGATAGTCGCCCAGGAAGATCGAGTTGACCAGATGCAGCGCGAGCGGCTGCATCGACCGCAGGTGCACCTCACGGCCACCGGCGAGCCGCACCTCCACGTCCGGGCAGACGAACCGCACCATCGCGAGGATCCGCAGACACCGCTGGGGCGTCAGGTTCCACTCCTTGGCGAGCGGCGTGCCCTCGAACGGGATCAGGAAGTTCACCGGCACGGAATCGGGATCGAGCCGGCGCAGTGCGAAGACCACGTCGATCAGGTCCTCGTCGCTCTCGCCCATGCCCGCGATCAGCCCCGAGCAGGCGGAGAGCCCGGCCCCCTGGGCGTGCCGCACGGTCTCCACCCGGTCCGCGTAGGTGTGGGTGGTGGTGATGTCGCCGTAGGTGGCCTCGGAGGTGTTGAGGTTGTGGTTGTACGCGTCCGCACCCGCCGAACGCAGCTTCTCCGCCTGCCCGTCGGAGAGCAGACCGAGACAGGCACACACCTCGACGCCCTCGTTCTCGTCCTTGATCGCCTCGATGGTCCGGGAGACCCGCTCCACGTCCCGGTCGGTCGGGCCACGGCCGCTCGCCACCAGGCAGACCCGCTTGGCGCCCCCGGCCACCCCGGCGGCCGCGGCCCGTGACGCCTCGTCGGGCTTCAGCCAGGAGTACTTGAGGATGCCCGCCTCGGAGCCGAGCCGCTGAGAGCAGTACGAGCAGTCCTCCGGGCACAGGCCCGACTTGAGGTTGACCAGGTAGTTGAGTTTCACCCGGCGCCCGAACCACTGACGGCGCACTCTGCCCGCGGCGGCCACCACGTCGAGCAGTTCCTCGTCGGAGGTCGCCAGTACGGCGAGCGCCTCTTCACGGGTCGGCAGTTCGCGCCGCAACCCCTTGTCCATCAGCGTGCTCAACAGGTCCATGGCGTCGATCCTGACGCACACCACGGCCATCGGCCAAGGAGGAACCCGACAGGAGAGAGAGGGAGCATGTGTGTGTATTGCCACACCCTGACCGGCTGCGCCCCCGGCTACCCTCTGTGAGCTGCCTACAAAAGGGACCCCCGATGGCCTTCGCCCCGTTCGACTGGACCGAGGAGGAGTCAGGCCGCCGCGCCGCCGCCGGACTCGTCCGCACGCTGCGCCCGCGACCTGCCGAAACCGAGGTGCTGGACCTCGCGAGCAACGACTACCTGGGGCTCACCCGGCACCCCGAGGTGACCGGGGCGGCGGCCGGAGCGGCACGGAAGTGGGGCGCGGGTGCCACGGGCTCACGCCTGGTCACCGGCTCCACCGCCCTCCACGCGGAACTCGAACGCGAACTCGCCGACTTCTGCGGCTTCGAGGCCGCCCTGGTGTTCTCCTCCGGCTACGCGGCCAACCTCGCCGCGCTCACCGCCCTCTCCCGGGCCGACGGCCTCATCGTGTCCGACGCGGCCAACCACGCCTCGATCGTGGACGGTTGCCGACTGGCGCGCGCGAGGACCGAGGTGGTGGCGCACGCCGACCCCGAGGCGGTCCGCAAGGCCCTGGAGTCCCACGCCGGACCGGCCCTGGTGGTCTCCGACTCGGTCTTCTCCGTCGACGGGGACGCCGCCCCGCTCACCGCCCTCGCCGCCGTCTGCCGGAGCGCGGGCGCCGGGCTGGTCGTCGACGACGCTCACGGTCTCGGGGTGCTCGGAGCGAGCGGCCGCGGCGCCCCGGCCGCCTGCGGGCTGTCGGGGGACGAGGGGCTGGTGGCCACGCTCACCCTCTCCAAATCCCTGGGCAGCCAGGGCGGCGCGATCCTGGGACCCGCACCGGTGATCCGTCATCTCGTCAACACGGCCCGCACCTTCATCTTCGACACGGGGCTCGCACCCGCCTCCGCCGGTGCCGCGCTCGCGAGCCTCGCGGTACTGCGGAGGGAGCCGGAGCGCGCCGCCCGGGTGCGCGAGGTCGCCACCCGGATGTACGAACGGCTGACCGCGGCGGGGCTGAGCGCGGCCCGCCCGGACGCCGCCGTGGTGTCCGTGCGGGCGCCCTCCCCCGAGTCGGCGGTCCGCTGGGCGGCGGACTGCCGGGAAGCCGGCATCGCGGTGGGGTGCTTCCGCCCGCCGTCGGTCCCGGACGGCGTCTCGCGCCTGCGGCTCACCGCCCGGGCCGACCTGACGGACGACCAGGTCGACACCGCCCTGGACACGATCATCCGTACGGCTCCGAGGGGCACCGCCTGACCGGAGAGCGGAAGCCCGCCCACGTCACCGCAGCCGGTACGCCCCCGGGCCCGCGCGCTCGCTCCCGGTTCCGGTGCGCTCAGCCCCGGATCCCGCCCGCGCCGGGTTCCTGGAGGCCGCACACGAACGCCCTCCAGGCAGGCGCGGAGAAGGACAGATGGGCCCGGCCCACGTCCTTGGAGTCGCGTACGGAGAGCAGGGCCGGTCCATGCACCGCCGTCTCCACGCAGTTGTTCATACCGGTACTGCGGCTGCTGCGGCGCCACGGGGAAGCGGGCGGTGCCAGGTGGTCGGGCATGGTGCTCCTTCGGATCGGTGGACGCTGCCGGGGCCGTCCGGCGGTCCGGCCGGGTTTGGGGTGTTGGTCACGGCCGCCTCCAGGCCGTGTGCCGAAAGTCCCGCCCGCCCCCGGGCGGACGGCGCTACTTTCGCCCCGTGCCCTGGCGGCCGATCGCCGCGATGAGGTCCCTCGACCGCTCGGGCGAGAGAGCGCGTCTTCGCATGGCGCGGAAAGCGGAACCGTACGCCTCCAGATCCTCTTTCCGCTCCAGATAGTGACTACGCGTCAAGTGGTCGAGAACGACCACATCCAGAGCCGAAGTTGTCGGAAAAGAGAAGATGACGAACGGGCCGGTCAGCCCGACGTACCCCCCGACACTGAACGGGACCAACTGGATCTCCACGTGAGGGAGTTCCGACATGCTGACGAGATGGTCGAGCTGCTCGCGCATCACGCGCCGCCCGCCCACCTCGCGCCGCAGCACCGCCTCGTCGAGAACGGCGGTGAGCCGCAGCGGGGCGTCGCACCGCAGCACCGACTGGCGGGCGAGCCGGACCTCGACCAGGGCGTCCAGATGGGCTCCCGGTATGCCGTCCAGCGCGGACTCGGTGACCGACCGCGCGTAGTCGGCGGTCTGGAGCAGTCCGGGGACCACCGAGGTCTCCAGTGTTCTCGCGGTCTCGGCCTGCGCCTCCAGGGCGATGAAGTCGCGGTACTGCGGCGGAATGATGCCCCGGTAGGCGTGCCACCAGCCCGTGTCGCGGCCGTCCGCCGACCCGGCCAGCGCCGAGAGCAGGGTGCGCAGTTCGGGATCGACGACGGCGTACGCGTCGAGCAGGCGGCCGACATCGGCCGGGGACACGCCGCTCGCGCCCGTCTCGATCCTGCTCACCTTCGACTGGTGCCAGCCCAGCAGCGATGCCGCCTGTTGGCTCGTGAGTCCCGACGAGTGGCGCAGACTCCGCAGCTCTTCCCCGAGTTTGCGACGGCGCACGACGGGGCCGTTGCCCATTCCGGTCTCCTTCCGCCGGGCGGCACGGTCGACCGCTCCGTCGGCCGACCTGGAAGCAAGTGTGCCGAATGTTCGAGCTCCGGTGAGCCGGAGTTCACCGCATTGAGCGATAGATATATGCATATCTCGGCAGATCGTGCCTGCATGGGGTCCGGCGGTGGCACTCTGGCGCCAGGCACAATCCGGGCCGATAGGGGTCGGCCGGGCGGAAAGGGACGGCGTCGCCATGGCGGATCATCAGGAAGCACATGTCACCCTGCCGAGCGATCCGGTGTCGGTGTCAGCGGCCCGCAGACACGTGACCCGCGTCCTCGCGGAGTGGGGCATGCACGACGACACGGAGGACGCCGGGACGATCCTGCTGATCGTCTCGGAGCTCGCGACCAACGCGGTCCTGCACACACTGGGCCAGTCGCCCACGTTCACGGTGCGGCTGGTGCTCGACCGCGACGAGGAACTCCGGCTGGAAGTGACGGACAGCCACCCCCGGTGGCCCAGACGGCTGCCCCCGGCCGTGCAGCGGGACAACGGGCGGGGCCTGGCGATCATCCGGATCCTCGCCGGGGAGTGCGGCGGACGCTTCGGCGTCACCCCGACCGAGGACGGCGGCAAGACCGTGTGGGTCGTGCTGCCCTGGTCCGTACCGGTGCGGAGCTGACGTCGCGCCCGGCCCGTACGGGCGACCGTGCGACCCGGCGGGGTCGTCGCACGTTGCCGCGTCCGGGCCGGGCGCCGCACGCCGGCGGCACGGGGCCCGGTGTGCGTCAGCGCACCCGTCCGTACCAGACCCGCTTCGTCCAGATCCGCTCCAGGCGCACCACGGCACCGGTCTTCGGGGAGTGCCAGATCTTGCCGTTTCCGGCGTAGATGCCCACGTGGTAGACGCTGCGACCGCTGTGGAAGAAGACCAGGTCGCCCCTCCTGCGCTGCGAGGAAGTGATGTGGCGCGTCTTGTTGTACTGCTGCTGCGCCGTGCGGGGCAGCTTCTTGCCGACCCGCTTGAACGAGTAGAGCGTCAGCCCGGAGCAGTCGAACCGCCGGGGACCGGTGGCGCCCCACTGGTAAGGGGCGCCCTTCTTGGACGCGGCGACCCGGAGCGCCTTCGTCGACTGGACGGCGGCCTCGGCGTCGGACACCAGGCCGGGGGCCAGCATGGTCGAGCTGAGGGCCAGAGTGAGGACCGAGGCCGTACCGGCCCGGGTGAGCAGAGACGGGACATGAACCTGCGCAGTCATGCGCAACCCTTCGTCAGCCGCCTGTGAAAGATGACCTGTCGGGTTCGGGCTGGCGAAGTCGCCCGGCCGCGCATTGCGGCTTCACCCCGAGGGGCGGCCGGTTGCCCGGTCGACCCGTTGTGCTCGGGTCCTCCACTCCTGCCGATCCACTCCTGTCGACCCGTCATCCGCGCGGCGGCAGGACTCGGCGTCCGCGCGGACCGCCCCGTCAGGGTGGCGGGGGCTTGTCGTCCCACGGATCTTGACCCAGGCCGTGCGGGATTTTCGAGGTGGCAGAGGAAGTCAGTACGGTCGGCCGACGTTGCGCCGGGAGAGTGGGGGAGCGTCCCGCGCGGCCGGGGGCGCGCACCCCGGGATCCTCCACCGAGGCTGCGGGGTGCGGTACTTGGGGGATGGGGAGAACGCGGGGGAGCGCACATCGGGAGGGCGGTGCGGCGGACCGAACCTCTGCGCCGAATGGGCGGAAAATCGGATATTCCTCACGGGCGTGTCGCCGGAATCGGGGAACGGCTCCGGTCCGGCCCGGATCCCGCCCGGGTCGCGCCGCCAGGACCTGTCAGGACCTATGAGGAACTCCAGCGGATCGGGTGGCCGTCCGGGCCGTTGGTGAGCCAGGACCCGTCCCCGAGGGGCTGGATGTCGTAGGCGTTCTCGCCGTGCGTGTCGAACGCGGCGCCGACCCGGCCGGTGCGCGCGTCGACGGGGTAGTGGCGAAACCACTCCTGCCCGTCCTCCGTCTCGCCGCCGAGCGTGACGACGACGGTGTTCCGGTCCAGGTATCCGCCGCTCCACTCCACGTAGATCTCTTCCATGTCGTGCTCGAAGGCGTCGACGGAGAGGGCGAACCTCACTTCGCCGTCCGGGTACGTGTGGACGGCCATGTCGCCCTGACCATGATCGACCGTCATGAAGTGACGCCCGTCGGGCGAAAGGCCGATGAGGCACCTGTCGTCCCAGGGGTAGCGGAACAGGTCCATCCGCCCATTCGACACCGACGCCCGGTAAATGACCGAGCCGTCCTGCCCCTCGCCCACGTCGAGGAGGATCTCGCCGCCCGCCCGGTGCGCGAGCTGGATGCCACCGTGCCCGACCGTGTCCAGATCCGTCTGCGCGAGAACCGCTCCGGTTCCGGCGTCCAGGGCGACCCACTGGTCCGGGCGGCCCCGGCCGGCCACGGGCCGGTAGATCCAGGCCACGAGCCCGTCGGACGAGAGGGCGCAGCCGGGCCTGTGCCCGAACCGTTCGTCCGACTCCGGTTCGAACTCCGACCGCCAGACCTCGGCCCCGTCGGCCGCCACGCAGACGGCCGCGTTCAGGGTCGTGTAGAAGACGTGGTGCAGGCCTGGGGGAGCGGTGTGGTCGACGACGTCGTCCCCGGCCGACGGCCGGAAGGCATTGGCGGGCGGCAGAGCACCCCAGGTGTCGGCGGCCGGTTCGTAGGCGCATATGTCACCGCCGACGAGCCGGGTGAGGGGCTGGAGGTGGTCGGTGGAGCGATTCATGTTCAGGAGCGTACGGAACATGATCGTCCGAGATCACCGTGGCCAGGGCCGAGGCAGGGGCGGCCGGTCGCCTTCCGTCGCTCCGGCGCAGGCCGAGCCCGTCAACTCCCGTTCTCGGGCGGCACGGTGACCCGCCCTGCCCGCCGTTCCCCGTCCAGCGCACGCAGCGCCCGGGCCAGCGTGGCCGCATGGATCCGGTCCTCGCCGCGCTCGTGCATCAGCGCCAGGGCGTCCCGCAGCGTCGCCGCGTGCGAGGCCAGCGCCTGGGCCGCCCGCAGTGCCGCGTAGGTGTCGCTGCCCCGGGCGGGGTTGATCCGGCCCACCTGGTCGAGGACGGCGAGATAGCGGTCGATGAACTCCGCCTCCGCGTGGGTCAGCGCGGGAAGCGGTGGCAACTCCGGGGGCAGCATGGGGTTCACCTCGTGGGGGCACGGTGGCGGGTACGCGGTGCGGTGTTCCGACGCGGTCGGAGCGGCCGTGAGTGGTGGGCTCCGGCGCGGAGGACGAGGGTCACGGCCGATGTCACCGTCGATGCCGTCGGCGACGGGCCCGACTTCCGACGGTCGCCCCCGCACGGGTTCGGGCAGGGAGGGCTGCTGGATTACTACCCGGGTGACCGGCCGGCCATGTCGGCGCCCGGACGCGCCCGGGACGGCACGGGGTGCGCGCCCCGGTCCGGTGCGCGCCGTATACGAGGCGAGGGCGTGAGGGCGGCTCAGCGGTACCGGTCCGGGGGGCGGTCCGGCCCGCCGGGGCCGTGCCTCCGTACCGGACGGCGTCCCCATGTGACCGGCCCAGTTAACGCGACGGAAAAACTTCCGCCCTAACGTGCGGTGTCTGACCGGTGTGCCCGCCCCGGCGATCGACGAGCTGTCGTCGTCCGACGGGTGTACCGCGTCCAGGGTTACGACCGGGCGCGAGACGATGAGGTGGAAGCGTGCAACTCACCCCGCACGAGCAGGAACGCCTGCTCATCCATGTGGCCGCCGACGTCGCCGACAGGCGCCGGGCGCGCGGGCTTCGGCTCAACCACCCGGAGGCGGTCGCGCTGATCACGTCACACATCCTGGAGGGCGCGCGCGACGGGCGGACCGTCGCCGAACTCATGGCGTCCGGACGGAAGGTGCTCACCCGCGCCGACGTCATGGACGGCATCCCGGAGATGATCCACGACGTCCAGGTGGAGGCCACCTTCCCGGACGGCACCAAGCTCGTCACCGTCCACGATCCGATCGTCTGAGGGGCGCCGTGATTCCCGGAGAGATCCTGTACGCGGACGGGGCCGTGCCGATCAACGAGGGCCGCCCCGTCACCCGTCTCACCGTCCTCAACGCGGCCGACCGGCCCGTACAAGTCGGCTCGCACTACCACTTCGCCGAGGCCAATCCCGGCCTCGACTTCGACCGGGGGGCCGCGCACGGCCTGCGGCTGAACATCGCCGCCGGGACGGCCGTGCGCTTCGAGCCCGGCATCCCCGTGGACGTCGAACTCGTGCCGCTCGCAGGCGCCCGCGTCGTGCCCGGCCTGCGCGGCGAAACCGGAGGTGCCCTCGATGGCTGAACTCGACCGTGCCGTCTACGCCGACCTGTTCGGCCCCACCACCGGCGACCGCATCCGGCTCGCCGACACCTCCCTGCTCGTGGAGATCGAGGAGGACCGCTCGGGCGGCCCCGGGCGGGCCGGTGACGAGGCGGTGTTCGGCGGCGGCAAGGTGATCCGGGAGTCCATGGGACAGGCCCGCACCAGCCGGGCCGAGGGCGCCCCCGACACGGTCATCACCGGTGTGGTCGTCATCGACCACTGGGGGATCGTCAAGGCGGACGTCGGCATCCGCGACGGGCGCATCACCGGGATCGGCAAGGCCGGAAACCCGGACACCATGGACGGGGTCCACCCCGATCTCGTCATCGGGCCCGAGACCGAGATCATCGCGGGGAACGGCAAGATCCTCACGGCGGGCGCGATCGACGCGCACGTGCACTTCATCTCGCCGACCCTGGTGGACCAGGCGCTGTCCTCCGGGATCACCACCCTCGTCGGCGGCGGAACCGGACCGGCCGAGGGCACCAAGGCCACCACCGTCACCCCCGGCTCCTGGCACCTCGCCCGGATGTTCGAGGCGCTGGAGGGGTACCCCGTCAACATCGGGCTCCTCGGCAAGGGCAACACCATGTCCCACGAGGCCATGCGGGCCCAACTGCGCGGCGGGGCACTCGGGTTCAAGATCCACGAGGATTGGGGGGCGACGCCCGCCGTCATCGACGCCTGCCTGCGGGTCTGCGAGGAGAGCGGCGCCCAGCTCGCCATCCACACGGACACCCTCAACGAGGCCGGCTTCGTGGCGGACACCCTCGCCGCCATCGCGGGCCGCACGATCCACGCGTACCACACCGAGGGGGCCGGCGGCGGGCACGCGCCCGACATCATCACCGTCGTCTCCGAGCCGTACGTCCTGCCCAGCTCCACCAATCCGACGCGCCCGCACACCGTCAACACCATCGAGGAACACCTCGACATGCTGATGGTCTGCCACCACCTCAACCCGGCCGTCCCCGAGGACCTCGCGTTCGCCGAGTCCCGCATCCGGCCGTCCACCATCGCCGCCGAGGACATCCTGCACGACCTCGGGGCCATCTCGATCATCTCCTCCGACTCCCAGGCCATGGGGCGGATCGGCGAGGTCGTCCTGCGCACCTGGCAGACCGCGCACGTCATGAAGGCGCGCCGGGGTGCGCTTCCCGGCGACGGCGCGGCCGACAATCACCGGGTGCGTCGCTATGTCGCCAAATACACGATCAACCCGGCGGTGGCGCAGGGGCTCGACCGTGAGATCGGCTCGGTCGAGACCGGCAAGCTCGCCGACCTCGTCCTCTGGGACCCCGCCTTCTTCGGGGTGAAGCCCCAGCTGGTCATCAAGGGCGGCCAGATCGCGTACGCGCAGATGGGCGACGCGAACGCGTCCATCCCGACGCCCCAACCGGTCCTGCCGAGACCGATGTTCGGCGCCATCGGCCGGGCTCCCGCCTCGAACTCCTTCAACTTCGTCTCGGCGGCGGCTATCGAGGACGGGCTGCCCGAACGCCTCGGCCTCGGCAAGCGGTTCGTGCCGATCACCAGCACCCGCGGCGTCACCAAGGCCGACATGCGGGAGAACGACGCACTGCCCCGCGTCCAGGTCGACCCGGACAGCTTCGCCGTGACGATCGACGGGGACCTCGTCGAACCCGCACCGGCCAGGGAACTTCCCATGGCCCAGCGCTACTTCCTCTTCTGATCGGGCGGGACCCATGTCACGCGCAGCCCTGCTCGTTCTCGCCGACGGCCGGTTCCCGGCCGGAGGCCACGCCCACTCCGGCGGGGCCGAACCGGCCGTCACGGCGGGACGCGTCCGCGACGCGGGCGACCTCGCAGACTTCTGCCGGGGCCGTCTGCACACCACCGGCCTCACCGCCGCCGCGCTCGCCGCGGCGGCGGCCCTGGGCCACGACCCGCTCGCGCTCGACGAGGCGGCGGACGCCCGTACGCCCTCACCCGCCCTGCGGGCCACCGCCCGCAAGCTCGGCCGCCAGTTGATGAGGGCAGCCAGGTCCACCTGGCCGAGCCCTGCCCTGGACGCGCTCGCGGCCGCCCGGCCCCGTGGCGCCCACCAGCCCGTCGTCCTCGGGCTCACCGCGGCCTCGGCCGGGCTGACCCCCGAGGACGCCGCGCACTGCGCCGCGTACGAAGCGGTCGGCGGGCCCGCCACCGCCGTCGTCCGGCTGCTCTCGCTCGACCCCTTCGAGGCCACCGCCGTCCTCGCCCGGCTCGCCCCCGAACTCGACCGCGTCGCCGAACAGGCCACCGCGGCCGCCCGGCAGGGCATCGACGCCCTGCCCGCCGCCTCGGCCCCGCTGCTCGACATCGCCGCCGAGACCCACGCCACGTGGCCGGTCCGCCTCTTCGCGTCGTGACGCGAAGGGAACACGCGTGCCGGCAGCACACGCACCCGCAACCCACAGCCCCCAGGAGCCGCACCATGCATCTCGACCACTCGCACGACGGACCCGCCGCGGTCGGCGCGGACGCCGCACGGCCTGACGGCACACGCCGCGCCCTGCGCATCGGACTGGGCGGACCGGTCGGTTCCGGCAAGACCGCCACCGTCGCGGCCCTCTGCCGGACCCTGCGCGACCAGTTCTCCATCGCCGTGGTCACCAACGACATCTACACCCGCGAGGACGCGGAGTTCCTGCTCCGCAACGCGGTCCTCCCGCCCGAGCGCATCCAGGCCGTCGAAACCGGCGCCTGCCCCCACACCGCCATCCGCGACGACATCTCCGCCAACCTCGAAGCGGTCGAGGATCTGGAGGACAGCGTCGGCCCGCTCGACCTCATCCTGGTCGAGTCGGGCGGCGACAATCTCACCGCCACCTTCTCCAAGGGGCTCGTCGACGCCCAGGTGTTCGTCATCGACGTGGCCGGCGGCGACGACATCCCGCGCAAGGGCGGCCCCGGCGTGACCACCGCCGACCTGCTCGTCGTCAACAAGACCGACCTCGCCCCGTACGTCGGTTCCGACCTGGACCGGATGGCCGAGGACGCCGCCAAGCAGCGCGGTGAACTGCCCGTCGTCTTCACCTCGTTGACCTCCGCCGACGGAGTCGCCCCGGTGGCCGGCTGGGTGCGGTCCCAGCTCGCCGCCTGGTCCTCGTGAGCGTCACCGCCACCGCCCGCATCCGCGCCGTCGCGGACGGGCGGCGTGCCACCGTGCTGCCGGTGCTGGAGAGCGACGGCCCCCTCGCGCTCCGCCGGACCCGGGCCGGCGCACCGTACGCGGGGGTCACGGTCGTCGGCGCGATGAGCGCACCCCTCGGCGGCGACCGCCTCGCCGTCGAGGTGGACGCCGGGGACGGGACCCGGCTCACCGTCGGCGCCGCCGCCGCCACCGTCGCGCTCCCCGGCCCGGCCCCCGCCCACTACGACGTCCGGCTGACCGTGGGCGAGGACGCCGAGCTGCACTGGCTCCCGGAGCAGCTGATCTCCGCCCGGGGCAGCGAACTGCGGATGGCCACCACCGTCCACCTCGCCCCCACCGCGCGGCTGGTACTCCGCGAGGAACAGGTGCTCGGCCGCCACGGCGAACCCACCGGCGCCCTGACCACCCGCCTCACCGTGCGGCGTGGCGGGCGCCCGCTGCTCGACCAGGAGCTCTCCTACGGTCCCGGCGCGGCCGGGGGATGGGACGGTCCCGCCGTACTGGGCGGCCATCGGGCGGTCGGGCAACTCCTCATCGTGAAACCGGAGTTCGAGGAGAAGCCGGTGGAAACCCGCCTCCTCGGCCCCACCGCCGTCCTGACCCCGCTGGCAGGTCCCGCCGCACTGGTCACGGCCGTCGCCGCCGACGCGCGCCTGCTGCGTGCGGTCCTGGACAGGGCCCTGGCGCTCGTAACCGACGACTCAACAGCCCCCGCAATGAGCTGATTCAACGGCAGAACGAGCCAAGTTCGCTGAGCAGTACAGCAGTTACCGGTTATCGGTTCGGCAAAGAAAGGGCGCTCCGCCCTGTTCTCAGGAACCTCACAGGGGAAATGATCCACGGGAAACCGTAGATCCGCGCCGCTCCACGCGGCGCGACACCCATGGGGGAGGTTCCACTTGAGACGCACTGCAGTGCTCGGCGCGGCCGGCACTCTGATCGCGGGGACGCTCATAGCGGGCATGACGGCCGCACCGGCCGCCGGAGCGGACAACCGGCACACCGGCGCGGCCGAGGCGCGTGGTGCCGCGATCGCCGCGGACCGCGCCGGGCGCACGGGCATCGACTGGGCGGACTGTCCCGCCGACTACGCGCTTCCCAAGCCCATCCAGTGCGGCTGGGTGACCGTCCCGCTCGACTACGCGAAGCCGTACGGAAAGCAGATCAAGCTCTCCGTCGACCGCCACGTGAGCACCGGGACGGCCGCCGAGCGCCAGGGCGCCCTCGTCTACAACCCCGGCGGCCCCGGCGGCTCCGGCCTGCGCTTCCCGACCCGGATCACCAACAAGAACCCGATCTGGACCAAGGTCGCCGCCGCGTACGACTTCGTCGGCTTCGACCCGCGCGGCGTGGGCCACTCCGCCCCCATCTCCTGCGCCGACCCGCAGGAGTACGTCAAGGTCCCCAAGGCCGACCCGGTCCCGGACACCGAGGCCGACAAGCTGGCCCAGCGCAAGCTCGCCGCCGAGTACGCGGCCGGCTGCGCCGAGCGCAGCGGCGATCTGCTGCCGCAGATGACCACCCTCAACACCGCGCGCGACCTGGACGTGATCCGGGCGGCACTCGGCGAGAAGAAGCTGAACTACCTGGGCGTCTCCTACGGCACCTACCTGGGGGCGGTCTACGGCACGCTCTTCCCGGGACACCTGCGCCGCATGGTCGTGGACAGCGTCGTCAACCCGGAGCAGAGCAACATCTGGTACGAGGCCAACCTCGGCCAGGACGTCGCCTTCGAGAACCGCTGGCAGGACTGGCAGGCCTGGGTCGCCCTCCACGACGACGTCTACCACATCGGCGACACCCCGCAGAAGGTCGAGCAGGCATGGCTCACCCTGCGCGCCGCCGCGAAGAAGAAGCCGATCGGCGGCGTCGTCGGCCCCGCGGAGCTCATCGGCTTCTTCCAGAGCGCCCCGTACTACGACTCCACCTGGGCACCCGTGGCCCAGACCTGGAGCGACTACCTGGCCGGCGACACCCAGGCGCTCGTCGACGCCATCGCCCCCGACCTGAGCGACACCGCGGGCAACATCGCCACCGAGAACAGCAACGCCGTCTACACGGCGGTCGAGTGCGCGGACGCGCAGTGGCCGACCAGCTGGCGCACCTGGAACCGGGACAACACCCGGCTGCACCGCGACTACCCGTTCCTGACCTGGGCCAACGCGTGGATGAACCTCCCCTGCGCCACCTGGCCGACCAAACGGCAGACCCCGCTGGAGGTGAAGACGGGCAAGGGCCTCCCGCCCGTCCTGATCGTGCAGTCCACGCGTGACGCCGCCACCCCGTACGAGGGAGCGGTCGAGCTGCACCAGCGGTTCAAGGGCTCCCGGCTGATCACCGAGAAGGACGCCGGATCGCACGGGGTCACCGGCCTCGTGAACACCTGCATCAACCAGCGGGTGGACACCTACCTGCTCACCGGCCGCACCGACCGGCACGACGTGACGTGCACCCCGCACGCCACGCCCGTGCCGTAACCACAGGTCCCGCCTCGAAAGGGGTGCGGGTGGCCGGACACGTCCTCGGCCACCCGCCCCCCCCGGTCCGGACGGAGCCCGGGGGCCTCAGCGTTCCGGGCCGGACCTTTTCGCGGCGGCCGCGCCGGCGGCCTTCACCTTCGCCGCGTACTCGTCGACGTACTCCTGCCCGGACAGATTCAGAATCGCGTACATGATCTCGTCCGTGACGGCCCGGATCGCCGCCTTCTGGCCGTCCAGCCCCGCGTACCGGGAGAAGTCCAGCGGCTCCCCGAAACGGATCGTGACCCGCCGGATGCTGGGGACCTTCTGCCCGGGCGGCTGGATCTCGAAGGTGCCGACCATCGCGCAGGGGATCACCGGAACCCCCGCCCTGATGGCCATCACCGCGACCCCCACCTTGCCCTTGTAGAGGCGCCCGTCGTGCGAGCGGGTGCCCTCCGGGTAGATGCCGAGAAGCTCGCCCTTGGCGAGGACCCCGAGCCCCTCACGGATGGCCGCCGCACCCGCCTCCTTGCCCGACCGGTCCACCGGGATCTGGCCGATGCTGTGGAAGAACGCCGCCGTCAGCTTCCCCTTGATCCCGGGGCCGGTGAAGTACTCGGCCTTCGCCAGGAAGGTGATGCGGCGCTTCAGCATGGCCGGCATCAGGAAGTGGTCCGAGAAGGAAAGGTGATTGCCCGCGACGATCGCGGCTCCTTCCGCGGGGATGTGGTCGAGCCCCTCGATGCGGGGCCGGAAGAGCAGCCGCAGCAGCGGGCCGAGCACGGCGTACTTCAGTACGTAGTAGAACACGGAGGGTGAACCTCGTTCTGCCGGATCGGCCTCGGGCTGCTTCGTACCGGACACCCGTCCAGGGGGTGCGGGCCCGTCAGTCTAAGCCGTGCGACGCCGTGGGCCCCTGGTGCGCGGGCGGGACACCCGGGGCGGGCGGACCCGGGAACCCGGTCCGCCCGCCCCCGTCAGGCGTCCCGGACGGCGAGCATGCCGAGCGTGCACAGCCCCAGCACCACCCAGCCGAACCAGAGCCAGCCGTTGCTCCCCAGCGCCACCGTGTACGCCGTCACCGCCACCAGGGCCGTGACGGTGATGACTCCCATGGACTTCGTCGATCCGGACATGCGCGCACGCTCCTCGTCGGCCGCGCGGCCGTTGGGTCCATGGTCGCCCCGCAGGCGGGTGCCGCGCTACCGTCCGCGCGTCTGCAAAGAGGCGAGATACGCGTTGTACGCCGCCAGCTCCTGATCGCCGTCCCGGTCCGCCGCCCGGTCCTCGCGCTTCGCGAGCCGCTGGTCGGAGCGGTACCACTGGAAGACCAGCGCGATCAGCACCAGCACGGACGGCACCTCGCTGAAGGCCCAGGCGATACCGCCCGCCCAGCTCTGGTCGCTCAGCGCGTCGACGCCCAGCGAGGCCGGAGGGTGCTTGTACGACTCCACCATCGGCTGGGACGCCATCATCAGGGCGATGCCGAAGAACGCGTGGAACGGCATCCCCGCGAACAGCTCCAGCATCCGCATCACGTACCCGGGCCGGTGCGGCCCGGGGTCGATCCCCATGATCGGCCAGAAGAAGACCAGCCCGACCGCGAGGAAGTGCACCATCATCGCCAGATGCCCCGGCTTCGATCCCATGAGGAAGTCGAAGAGCGGGGTGAAGTACAGGGCATAGAGGCTCGCGATGAACAGCGGGATCGTGAAGACCGGATGCGTGATGATCTTCATGTAGCGGCTGTGCAGCAGCATCAGCAGCAGCTCGCGCGGGCCCTTGCCGCCGCGCCGCCGCGCCACCGGCAGCGCCCGCAGCGCGAGGGTCACCGGCGCGCCGAGCAGCAGCAGGATCGGCGAGAGCATGCTGATCACCATGTGCTGGATCATGTGCACGCTGAACATGACCATGCCGTAGTCGTTCAGCCGGGTGCACATCACCAGGGCGATGCTGAGCACCCCGACGACGAAGAAGGCGATCCGGTTGACCGGCCACTCGTCCCCGCGCCGCCGCAGCCGCACCACGGCCCAGCCGTACAGGGCCAAGGCCGCGAGGCAGCCGACCAGGAAGAACGGGTCCGCCGAGAACGCGAGCCCGCGGCCCAGTGTGAACGGCGGCAGATCCATGTTCATGCCGTGCCCGCCGTGATCCATCTGTTCACTCCTGCTGGGGGACGATTCGTGCCGGTTGTCCGGTCCAGACTAGGACTGCCCCCGACCGCACTCGCGGCCGGGGGCAGTCCCGGGGTGTCGTGGCAGCTCCTCGCCGAAAGCCGGAGCGGGGCGGGGCGGGGAGAGCGTCAGAGGACGCACTCCACCTCGGCGTACCGCTCCGCGGGAACGGTCTTGAGGGTCTCCACCGCGGAGGTCAGCGGAACCATCCTGATGTCCGTGCCCTGCAGCGCCGTCATCATGCCGAACTCGCCGCGGTGCGCGGCCTCCACCGCGTGCCAGCCGAACCGGGTGGCCAGCACACGGTCGTACGCCGTCGGGGTACCACCGCGCTGCACGTGGCCGAGAATGACCGGGCGGGCCTCCTTGCCGAGGCGCTGCTCCAGCTCGACCGAGAGCTGGGACGCTATCCCCGCGAAACGCTCGTGGCCGTAGATGTCCTGGGAACCGGTGGCGAAGTCCATCGTGCCGTCCTGCGGCTTGGCGCCCTCGGCGACGACCACGATGGCGAACTTCTTGCCGGCCGAGAAGCGCTCCCCGACGACCCTGGTCAGCTCGTCGATGTGGAACGGGCGCTCCGGCACCACGATGGCGTGCGCACCGGCCGCCATGCCCGAGTGCAGGGCGATCCAGCCGGTGTGACGGCCCATGACCTCGACGATCAGCACCCGCTGGTGCGATTCGGCGGTCGTCTTCAGCCGGTCCAGCGCGTCGGTGGCCACACCCACCGCGGTGTCGAAGCCGAAGGTGACGTCGGTGGAGGCGATGTCGTTGTCGATGGTCTTCGGTACGCCGACGATCGGCAGCCCCGCCTCGGAGAGGAGGTTGGCCGCCTTCAGCGTGCCCTCGCCGCCGATCGGGATGATCGCGTCCAGGCCCAGGTCGGCGACGTGCCCCTTGGCGCGCTCCACGCCACCGCGCAGGTGCGCGGGCTGGACCCGGGACGAGCCGAGGATGGTGCCGCCGAGGGCCAGGATGCCGCCGACCGCGTCGAGGTCGAGCTTGCGGTAGTCGCACTCCAGCAGGCCGCGCCAGCCGTCGTGGAAGCCGATGACCTCGTCGCCGTGGTCGACAACCGCCCGGTGCACGACGGAGCGGATGACTGCGTTGAGGCCGGGGCAGTCGCCGCCGGACGTGAGGACACCAATGCGCATTGCCCGAGGAACCTTTGCAACGTGGGCCGACGACCGGACCGCGTCGTCCGGCTGAATACCCGCCACCCTACCGGCGCAGGGTGGCGGGACCGAACCCACTGTCCGCCTGCTGGACTCCGCTCAGTTGAGCCGGAATCGCCTCAGGCGAAACAAGGTGCGTACCTCAGCTGAAACAGGGCCGATACATCAGGCGGGCTGGGTCGTCGCGGCGATCCGCTCGGACCTCAGCGCCTCGTACCAGTGGTCGTTCACCGGCGGCAGCGCGTTGACGTCGAGGGCCAGCTTCAGCAGCAGATCGGCGATCTGCGGATTGCGCGCCAGCACCGGACCGTGCATGTACGTCCCGAACACGGTGTCGCTGTACGCGCCTTCGGTGCCGTCCCCGGTGCCGTTGCCGCGCCCCACCCGGACCCGGGCGAACGGACGTGCCGTCGGTCCGAGATGGGTGACGCCCTGGTGGTTCTCGAAACCGGTGAGCGGCGGCAGACCGAGGTTCGGGTCGATGTCGCCCAGGACGTCACCGACGCACCGCGCGCCCTCGCCGCGGGTCGTCACCACGTCGAGCAGACCGAGCCCGGGCTCCCGCTCCCCGAGGTCGTTGATGAACTCGTGGCCCAGGATCTGGTAACCCGCGCAGACCGAGAAGATGATCGCGCCGTTCGACGCGGCCCGGCTCAGCCCGCCGTCGCGGCGCAGCCGCTCCGCCGCCAGCCGCTGCGGCCGGTCCTCACCGCCGCCGATGAGGTAGATGTCACCGGACGTGGGGATCGGCTGGTCGCTGCGTACGTCGACCCGCTGGACGTCGAGACCGCGCTGCCGTGCCCGCCGCTCGACGACGAGGGCGTTGCCCTGGTCGCCGTAGGTGCTGAGGAGGTCGGGATAGACCCAGACCAGACGCAGACCGTTGTTGCTCATGCTTCGTCCTCTCCGGAGGCCCTGGCGGGGATCAGTTGCCGACACGACGGCGCAGATCCTGGAAGGCGGTGTAGTTGGCGATGACCTCGATACGGCCGGGCGGGGCCAGCTGGACGGCCTCGTCCAGGGTCTCGCAGACACGG
Organism: Streptomyces sp. NPDC001493; assembly: GCF_053597235.1. Lineage (NCBI taxonomy): Bacteria > Bacillati > Actinomycetota > Actinomycetes > Kitasatosporales > Streptomycetaceae > Streptomyces > Streptomyces sp. NPDC001493. The sequence goes on along the minus strand of NZ_JBSFHV010000018.1, from coordinate 3,967 downwards.
AAGTCCAGACCGGCCACTTCGAGCCGGACGGCGAGGTCCATCTTGCGGTCCCCGAGCACGAAGATCGGGTGACCGGACAGCTGCGTGTAGTCGACGTCCCACAGCCACGAGGTGTCCGTGCCGTCCGCGCCGCGCGCGTTCACGGAGAGGATCACCGGCGTCGGCGGCGGGTCGATCAGCGAGAACGTCTCCAGCCAGCCGGCCGGGTTCTTCGCCAGCAGCAGCCGCAGGTCGCGGTCGTGGAACGAGACCACGTCGTAGCGGCCCGCCACGGCCTGCACCTGGTACATCCGCTCCAGGGCCACCTGCGGGGGCACGCCGAAGACGGCGGCCACGGCGGCCGACGAGGTCGCGTTCGCCTTGTTCGCGCGACCGGGCAGCTGGAGGTGGATCGGCCACGCGGAGCCGTGCGGGTCGAGTACGTAGTCGCCGTTGAGCGCCCAGCTCGGCGCCGGACGGCGGAAACCGCACTGACCGCAGAACCAGTCGTCCCCGGGGCGCTGCATCACACCGCCGCAGGAGGGGCAGGACCAGGCGTCGTCCTTCCAGGCCTGGCCGGCCGCCACCCACACGACGTTCTGGGAGGACGAGGCCGCCCAGACGATCAGCGGGTCGTCCGCGTTGGCGATGATGACGGCCTTCGAGCCCGCCAGTCCCTCGCGCCAGTGCTCCGCCAGCATGCGGGTCTCCGCGGCGCGGTCGAGCTGGTCGCGGGAGAGGTTGAGCAGCGCGATCGCCTTGGGCGTCGTGTCGCGCGCCACTCCGGCGAGGTACTTCTCGTCGACCTCGATCACGCCGAACCGGGCGTCCGATCCGCCGGCCAGCGCCGAGGTGATGCCCGCGGGCATGTTCGCGCCCAGCGCGTTCGAGACGACGGGCCCGGCGGCCCGCAGCGCCTCGGCGATCAGCCGGGTGGTGGTCGTCTTGCCGTTCGTCGCCGACACGAGGATCACGTCCAGGTGCTGCGCCAGCCGCCCCAGCAGGTCGGGGTCGAGCTTGAGCGCCACCCGGCCGCCGATCACCGATCCGCTGCCACGCCCCGCCGCGCGCGACACCGCCGCCGCGGCCTTGCCCGCCGTCACGGCCAGCTTGGCCCGCGGCGACAACGGCTCCGTGTTGCCTGCCATCGTCCTAGATCCTCCTTGCATCGGTCCACGCCCAGCCTATCGATGTCCGGAGCGACGGCCGCACCGCGGCACCACGGAACGGGGCGGTCAAGCCGGACCGTACCCTTACGGCCATGCGAAACCGCCCGATCCCCGGCAGTTCCGGAATCATTCGTACCGTGAGCACCCTCGGCGACCCCGTCCTCCACCGTGCCTGCGAGGACGTCACCGATTTCGGTCCCTCCCTCGCCCGGCTGGTGGAGGACATGTTCGCCACCATGTACGCGGCCCGGGGGGTCGGCCTCGCGGCCAACCAGATCGGTGTGCCGCTCCGGGTGTTCGTATACGACTGCCCGGACGACGATGACGTCCGCCACCTCGGCCACGTGGTCAACCCCCGGCTGGTGGAGGCGGACGGCATCACCGTACGCGGCCCGGAGGGGTGCCTGTCGCTGCCGGGCATCGAGGCGGGCACCCCGCGCTTCGACCGGGCGGTGGTGCGCGGGCGCACCGTCACCGGCGACGAGGTGGAGATCACCGGTACGGGTTGGTTCGCGCGCTGTCTCCAGCACGAATGCGACCACCTGGACGGCACGGTCTACACCGACCGGCTGACCGGACTGCGCCGGGCGCGGGCGCTGCGCAAGGCCCGCCGGGCCCCCTGGGCCACCCAGGACCGAACCACGTCCTGAACCGCCGCAGCGGCCGCGGGGGCCCTCAGAAGCCGGGTGCGCCCGGCCGGTCGCCGACCTCGGCCAGCCGGCCCCAGAGCAGGTCGGCGAGGCTGCGTACCAGTCGTTCGCGGGGTACGGGCCGGTCGCCGAGCCACCAGTCGCCCGCCGCGTGCATCATCCCGACGATGCCGTGTCCCCAGATCCGGGCCGTCTCCTCGCCGTCGGCGCCTAGGTCCACCCGTTCCGCGATGACCTGGCCGAGCTCCTCGCCCAGGCGACGCAGCAGGGGCACGGAGTGCCGGCCCGTGTCGAACCCCTGCTCGGGCGCCGGGGTGTCGTCCGACGGGTGCATGAGGAAGCGGTAGACCTGCGGACGGGCCTCGATGGCCGCGAGGTAGGTGTCGAGCGTGTTCTCCACCCGCCGGCGGCGTTCGGCCGGGGCGTCGAGAGCCGCGCGCAGGTTGCTGAGCAGGGCGTCGGTGTGGCGCTGCGCGAGGGCGCGGTAGAGGCCGCCCTTGTCGCCGAAGTGGCGGTAGAGGATCGGCTTGGTGATGCCCGCCTCGGCGGCGATGGCGTTCATGGAAGCCCTGGGGCCGTCCCTGAGCACCACCCGGTCGGCTGCCTCCAGCAGTTCCCGGCGTCGCTGCTCGGCCGCCGTCCGCTGCCGATCGACCTGTCGTGCGGTCTCCATCTGTCGCCCTTTCCCCACCCCTGACACCTCTGGCCTGGCGCTTTGCGCGCGCCCGGGCAACGTAACACCCCGCTCCGACGGGGCGCCGACCGGTCCAGGGGCGGTTGACAGCGGCTACTTGCCGGTAACAGACTGCTGTTACCGTAAGTAACGCGATGTCGGGCAGTACATGGAGGGGAACATGGCAGAGTTCACGCTTGAGCTCAACGACGACCAGAAGCAGGTACGCGACTGGCTCCACGGTTTCGCCGCCGATGTGATCCGGCCGGCGGCGTCGGAGTGGGACGAGCGTGAGGAGACCCCCTGGCCCGTCATCCAGGAGGCGGCCAAGGTCGGCATCTACTCGCTCGACTTCTACGCCCAGCAGTTCTTCGACCCCACCGGCCTCGGCATCCCGGTGGCGATGGAGGAGCTCTTCTGGGGCGACGCGGGCATCGCCCTGTCGATCGTCGGTACGGGCCTGGCGGCCGTCGGCGTGCTGGCCAACGGCACCGAGGAGCAGATCGGCACCTGGATCCCGCAGATGTACGGCGACGCCGACGACGTCAAACTCGCCGCCTTCTGCTCGTCCGAACCCGACGCAGGCTCCGACGTCGCCTCGATGCGCACCCGGGCCGTCTACGACGCGGCCAAGGACGAGTGGGTGCTCAACGGCACCAAGACCTGGGCGACCAACGGCGGCATCGCCAACGTCCACGTCGTGGTGGCCGTCGTCGACGCCGAACTCGGCTCGAAGGGCCACGCCTCCTTCATCGTGCCGCCGAACACCCCGGGCCTCTCCCAGGGGCAGAAGTTCAAGAAGCACGGCATCCGGGCCTCCCACACCGCCGAGGTGGTCCTGGAGGACGTCCGCGTCCCCGGCCACTGCCTCCTCGGCGGCAAGGAGAAGCTCGACGAGCGCCTCGCCCGCGCCCGCGAGCGGGCGAAGTCGGGCGGCGAGCGGGTGAAGAACGCCGCGATGGCCACCTTCGAGGCCTCCCGCCCGGCCGTCGGCGCCATGGCGGTCGGCACCGCCCGCGCCGCGTACGAGGTCGCCCTCGACTACGCCAAGACGCGCACCCAGTTCGGCCGCCCGATCATCGACAACCAGGGCATCGCCTTCCAGCTCGCCGACATGCGCACCCGGATCGACGCGGCCCGGCTGCTGGTCTGGCGCGCCTCCTGGATGGCCACCACCAACAAGCCCTTCACCTCGGCCGAGGGCTCGATGTCGAAGCTCTACGCCAGCGAGACCGCGAAGCAGGTCACCGCCCAGGCCGTCCAGATCCTCGGCGGCAACGGCTTCACCCGCGAGTACCCGGTGGAGCGGATGCACCGGGACGCGGCGATCTACACCATCTTCGAGGGCACCAGCGAGATCCAGCGCCTGGTGATCGCCCGCACCCTCTCCGGAATGCCGATCCGCTGACCCACCGCGACGGCCGGGGCGCCGGGGGTACGTACCCCCGGCGCCCCCGCCGCGGACCCCCGCCGCGGCCCGCAGGCGGGCACCGGGG
>NZ_JBSFHV010000017.1:0-196840 GCF_053597235.1 Streptomyces sp. NPDC001493 | reverse complement strand
GCCCGGTGAACGTTTCAACCCACAACGCCTCAGCCCGCAACACCCCACCCATACAGGAGAAATACCCGCAGCGCAGGCTTCTGCAACACGCTTTAGGCACACCGGAGCGGCCGCCCTTCCACGCGGAATCTTTTACAGGTGTAATACCTGTTAAAGTAAATGGGTGAGTGAGACAACCATCGTTCCCCGGCGCCCATCCGTCCGCAGACTCCCCCTGAAGGCGGCACTCCGCCTCAACCACCCCTCGGACACCTGGTTCAAGCCGGCGCTGAGCGTGGTCGTCGCCTCCCTCGTACCGAACCTGCTGCTCTTCGCCGTGGACCGGCTGGACCTCGTGATGTACACGATGGCCGGCTCGCTCTGCGCGCTGTACGGGCACGCCCTCCCGTACGCCCGCCGCGCCGGGACCGTCGTGCGCGTCGTCCTCGGGATGCTCGCCGGGCTGGCCGTATCGCTGATCGCGGGCTCGCTCACCGACTCCACCGCGATCCTCATCGCCGTCGGCGCCCTGCTCGCCGCCGTGCAGAAGGCGCTCTGCGACGCCTCGCGCATCGGGCCGCCCGGACACGTGATCTTCACCTTCGTCACCTCCGCAGCCCTCTTCGCGCCCCAGCATCTCGGCCAGGTGCCCGGACACCTCGCGCTCACGCTCGCCGCCGGTGCCTTCTCCTGGTGCGTCACCGTGGGCCCCGCCCTGCTGCGCCGCGAAGGACCCGAACGCCGCGCCACCGCGCGGGCCCTGGACGCGGCCGCCGCCTGCGTCGCCGACCCCGGTCCGCGGACCCGCGGCGCCGCCGCCGCGGCCGTCCACGGAGCCTGGCAGACCCTGCTCGCCTCCGGCCGCGCCACACCCGCCCGCCGGGCGCTGGAACGCCTCGTCGTGCACGCCGAGGCCGCGCTCGCCGAAAGCTCCCCGGCCGGTCACCGCGCCGCCGCCGACCCCGCGCAGCTGCGCGAGTGGGCCGCGCTGACCCGGGCCCGCGGGCCCGTCCCGACGCCGCCCGCCGCCCCCGGCACCACCGCGGAGCTCTACGGCATCGACGCCGAGCGCGCCGGCCGCCGGGCCCGGACGAACCGGGGCGAGCTGCTGCGCCGCCTCGGCCCCGGCTCCCACGTGCTGCCCATCGCCGTCCGTACCCTCATCGGCTGCGCCCTCGCCGGATACGTCTGCGAGGCGCTCGGCGTCGGCCGCCCCTACTGGGCCATCGTCACCGCCGCCTCGCTCTACCAGGCCAACGTCACCCTCTCCTGGAACCGGGCCCTCCAGCGGACGCTGGGCAATCTGCTCGGCGTACTCGTCTTCGCCGCGGTCCTCCCGCTCACCCGGGTGAGCCCGCTGCTGCTGATCCTCTGCGTCCTCTGCTTCAACTTCGCCGCCGAGGCCCTCATCACCCGCAACTACTGGCTCGGCTCGGTCGCGGTCACCCCGATGGCGCTCCTGGTCATCGAGTTCGGCGGGACCCACCCCGCAGGAGAACTCATCGGCGACCGGGTCATCGACACCGTGGTCGGAGCGGCCGTCGGGTTCCTCGCCGCCGTACTGGTCACCAACCGCCGGGCCACCGGCCGGGTCGAACGCGCGCTGGAGGCCACCGAGCGGGCCCGCGCCCACGCCGTACGCGTCCTCGCCGACGCCACCGCGGACCCTGCCGCCCTCGACGCCTCCCGCCGCGGGCTCACCGCCTCGCTGGTCGAGCTGCGCGAGGCGGGCGACACCGCCGCCGGGGAGTGGTGGCAGCGCGCCCTGCCGGAGGAGGACCTCGTCGCGGCTGAGCGGGCCGGACACCGTACGCTCGCCGCGACGGCACAACGGCAGGGGCTCATCTCCCTCGCCCCGGAGAACGGAGCGGTGTGAGCGACGACATCGTGGCCTCGGTGGTACGCCAGTGGCAGGCGGTGAGCCCCGGTCTCGACACCGGGCCGATGGAGCTGATCGGCCGGATCAACCGCTGTGCGGCCCTCCTCCAGCAGGCCGAGGACGCCCCGCTGCGCGCCGCCGGACTCAACCGCGCGGAGTTCGACCTGCTCGGCGCGGTGCGCCGGACGGGCCGTGAGCTCACCCCCGGCGAACTGGCCAGGGAGACCTTCTCCTCCGGGGCCGCCGTCACCAAACGGCTGCGCGCCCTCCAGGAACGCGGTCTCGTCGAGCGCCGGAGCGACGACCGGGACCGCAGGGTCGCCCACGTCCGCCTCACCGAGGAGGGACGCGGCCTGGTCGACCGGCTGCTGCCCCAGCAACTCGCCTACGAGCGCTCGGTGCTGGCCGGCCTGGACGAGCCGACGCGCGACCGCCTCAGCGCCCAGCTCAGCGAGCTGCTGGTGCAGTTGGAGGGGCGCCTCGGCGGCGCCGGGCGCTGAGCCCCGACTGCTCCACTCCTCGGTGCCGGTGCCGGTGCCGGTGCCGGTGCCGGTGCGGTCAGCCGGCGGCCGGCTGTTCCAGCGCCGCCGCCGACTGCCGCAGCCGCACCGCGTGTTCGGCCAACTCGGCCTCGCCGCCACGGTCGGCGGGGACCGAGGCCACCAGGGCGAGCCGGTCGCGCGGGCCCCAACCGGCGAGCGGCACCGCGACGGCGTTCATGCCCGGCGCCGACTCGCCGCTGCTCAGCGCGTACCCCCGGGCGCGGACCCGGTCCAGCTCCGCCAGCAGCGCCGTCCGCGAGACGGTCGTGCGCGCGGTGACCGGCTCCAGTTCCTCGTCCGGACAGAGGGCGCCGACCTGATCGGGCGTCATCAGCGCGAGCAGCATCTTGCCCCCCGCCGTCGCGTGGGCCGGGTGGGTCAGGCCCGTCCCCGGCCGCACCCGCACCGGATGCGGGGACTCCCGCCCGTCCGTGACGATGATCCGGTCCCCGATCAGCGCCACCGCCTGCACGGTCTCCCCGGTGCGCCGGACCGCGTCCTCCAGAACACGGGCCACCCGCTCCCGGACCGCCGTACCGAACCCCGCGGGACGGCCCAGCCGCATCAGTTCCGGCCCCGCCGAGTAGCCCCGTCCCGTGGCGTCGCGTCCGGCGAACCCCCGTCCCTCCAGCGTGGCGAGCACCCGGTGGGCGGTGGAACGCCCCACCTCCAGCAGTTCGGCGGCCTCGCTGACGGTGAGCGTGTCATGGGTCAGGAACAGCCGCATCAGCCGCAGACCGGTGTCCAGCGACTCGATGGTGTAACCCGGCGCCGATGCCATGGGGTGCCCGCTCTCATCCGGTTCTCGCCGCGGCCGTACGGAGGCGCGGGCGATCCTCACCGGCCGTCAAACCGGGCGACTTTGCCCGCCACTCTTCCGCGGGGCGGGAATCCGCCCCTTTCGATCCACTTCGAGTGTGTGTGCGTACGTACTGCTCTGCGGGACGACCGGGTGAGGCCCTCCCGGCGGCGAGCTTAGAGCCTCGACCGCGGATCCTGCGGCAGCCCCGCCCTCGTTGGCTCACGAAGGGGCCGGGTCACCCGAGATGATTACGGTCCGTTCCCGTGGTGCTCCGTACATCTTCGTACCACTGTGCGGGACGGAGGCCCGGAATCCTGCCTCCCTGACGCAATTCGTCACTGTCCGCGCACGTCCGGAAGCGTTGAGTGGGAAAACTGGTGAGTGTATTCCCCCTGGAGTCCGCGCGCAGGGCGTTGGGTGAATGTGCCGACCCCCTGATCTGATCTGGCTAAGCTCACGCGCAGTGAAGCCGAGTTGGCACCAATTCGCGCACATGTTCATGAGTGTCAGCACCTGTGGGCATACATCCCGGAATCAACCGCCAGAGGGTTTTTAGATGGTCCGTGTTGAATCACCACCGACCGACCGACGGATCCCCGTCGTCCGTGTACTCCTCCTGCCCGTCGCGCTGGTCGTCGGCGCCTCCGCGCTGGGCGTCACCCTGGTCACGGACGCCGCGCGGATACCACTCGCCGTGAGCGGCGCGCTCGCCGCCGTCGTGGTCGGTGCGCTCGCCGTCGCACTGAACCGGCGACGGTGCGAGACACGCGTCCTGCGCGCGAAGTACGAACAGCGCATCGCCCAGCTCGAATTGCGCATCGCCGCACACGACGAAGAGACCGTGCGGCTCACCAAGGAACTGATGCCCTCCGCCATCAGGATGCTGCGCGCGAGCAACTCGCCCGAAGAAGTCATGCGGGAGGTGGTGGACGGGGACGAGTCCTACCGCAACCTCCCCAAGGCGCTGCGGCGCCTCGTCTACACCGTCCTGCAGATCATCGACGACGAGGAGGCCCGGCGTGACTCCGCGCAGCGCGCCTTCGTCAGTGTCGCCCGGCGCGTGCAGGCCATCGTCCACCGTCAGGCGAGCGAACTGCGGGAGATGGAGGACCACTACGGGCGCAACCCCGAGGTCTTCGACGACCTGCTCCGCATCGACCACGGCACCGCGCTGATCGGCCGCCTCGCCGACTCCATCGCCGTGCTCGGCGGTGCCCGCCCCAGCCGCCAGTGGCCCAAGCCCGTACCGCTGTTCAGCGTGCTGCGGGGTGCGATGTCCCGCATCCTGGAGTACCAGCGCGTCGATCTGCACTCGATTGCCAAGGTCGCCATCGTCGGCACCTCGGTCGAGCCGCTCATCCACGCCTGCGCCGAACTCCTCGACAACGCCACGCGCTACTCCCCGCCCCAGACCCGGGTGCACGTCACCGCGGTCGAGGTGCAGACGGGTATCGCGATCGAGATCGAGGACGGCGGCGTCAGCCTCAGCGAGGAGGCCCGGGCCCGGGCCGAGAACATGCTCGCCCAGGCCCAGGCCGGCATCAACATGAACGACCTCGGGGAGTCCCCCCGCCTCGGCATGGCGGTCGTCGGCCGGCTGTCGCGCATGTACCAACTCCAGGTATCGCTGCGCCAGTCCGCGTACGGCGGCGTGCGGGCCGTACTCATCGTGCCCCGGGACATGATCACCACCGGACCCGCGCCCGGCATCGCCCACGGCATCGGCGCCACCTCGCGGCCCACCAGCTCGCTGGACATGTCGCAGCTCCAGCACGTCGTACCGCCCGCGGGAAAGCGGAAGGCCAGGGTCGCGGCCACCGGTCCCGTGCCCTCGGCAACCGCCTCCCCGGCTGCGTCCCCGCGCCCGGCCGCGCCCGCGGCGGCCATGGAGGACGAGGCCCCCGTGGTGACCGAGTGGACCGAGAACGGCCTGCCCCAGCGCCGCAGCAGGGGCCGCGCCCCGCTCGGCTCGCACAACCTCCCGCAGCAGGCCCCGGCACCGGCCACGGAAGGCGTCCCGGGGGCGCTCAACGGCGCCGCCCCGCACGCCGCCGCCCGGACGGGCGGCGAGGAGAAGCCCCCCGGCCTCTGGCTGGAGGCATTCACCAAGGCCGTCAACGGCGTGCCGCACGACCCGAAGAACGGCGAAGACTCTGACGACGCGTGGGACAAGGGAGACCTCAAGTGATCCAGCAGCGGGGAAACATGGACTGGATGCTCAAGGAGCTGGCCGACGACGTTCCGAGCATCCACCAGATCGTGGTGCTCTCCTCGGACGGACTGCGCATCGCCATGCACGGCGGAGACCCGGACGTCGGGGACCGGCTGGCCGCGGCCTGCGCCGGACTGCAGAGCCTGGCCGCCGCCGTCGCCTCCGAAATCCCCTACAGCGACGGCCTGATGAAGCTCGTCGTCATCGAGGTGACCGGTGGGTTCTTCTACCTGATGGCGGCCGGCACCGGCGCCTACCTCGCGGTACTGGCCGGTGAGACGGTCGACGCCGGGCTCGTCGGCGCGCGGATGCGCGACATGGTCGTCCGGATCGGGGCCCATCTGACCAGCCCGCCGCGCCACGACGGGCAGGCCGGATGAACGCTCCCCGACGGGAACGCCGCAATGCCGACCCGGCGCTCAACGATCCCGAGCGCCTGTACGTCATCACCGGCGATCTTGACGGCAGCGAGCGGGCAGCGCTCGACCTGGTCACCATGGTCGTCGCCCAGGCGGAACCTTCACCGACGTTCCAGCCCGAGCAGGCCGCGATCCTGCGGCTCTGCCAGGCACCTCTGTCAGTCGCCGAGATCTCCGCCTATCTCGGCCTCCCGTTCAGCGTCGTCACCTCACTCCTGACCGAATTACTCGCGACCGAACTGATCGAATCGCGCGCACCCATCGTCCGCGCCACTCTCCCCGACAGGTCCCTTCTCGAAGCGGTGATGCATGGACTTCAGAAGCTCTGACACGATCACCGGCCCCCGTACCGAGGACGTCCTGCCCACCACGGCCACCGCCGCGGTGAAGGTCGTCATCGTCGGTGGATTCGGGGTCGGCAAGACCACCATGGTCGGTTCGGTCAGCGAGATCCGGCCTCTGACGACCGAAGAGACCATGACGCAGGCCGGCGTCGGCGTCGACGACAACGCCGGGGTGGAGAGCAAGACCGCCACCACCGTCGCCATGGACTTCGGCCGGATCAGCCTCAGCGAGGAACTGATCCTCTACCTGTTCGGCACGCCCGGCCAGGAACGTTTCTGGTTCCTGTGGAACGGCCTCTTCGAGGGCGCCCTCGGCGCCGTCGTCCTGATCGACACCCGGCGCCTCGAAACCAGCTTCGACGTCATCGGACGCCTGGAGGAGCGCGGAGTGCCGTTCGTCGTCGCCGTCAACACCTTTCCCGACGCCCCGCACCATCCGGTCGAGACGTTGCGGCAGGCGCTCGACCTGCCCGACGAAGTCCCCATGATCGACTGCGACGCGCGGCTTCGGGCGTCCAGCCGGGACGTGCTGATGACGCTCATGCGCTACCTGCACAGCCTGGCCGTACCTCTCGCATGACGTCCGGGGCGGCCGGCCGGACCGTCCGGCCGCCCCGGACCCAAGGGCTGTCCCGCACGCTCGCCGCGTCGTCGGGGCCGCCCCGGTACATCCAGTAGCGGGGCGACCCTCCGCCTTGAGACCGCACGCACCGGACGCCGCCCGACCCGCCCTCCGGGCGGACGGCGCCACTTTCACGAAACGACCTGACCGCGCGGCGCCGGGGGTGCCCGGCGGACGGGACCGGGCGCGTGAGCCCGGCCGTGATCCGCCGGACACCCCCTTCGGTCCGTGTCCCCTCCCCGCCCGCGCAGCCCTCCCGCGCGACCCCTGAAAGCCTCATCACTGGAGCCACTGTGACAACCCCCTTCTCCCACGAACCCGGAGCGCCTGCGGGAGACGCCCCGCCGCCCGGATGCCCCGCCCACGGCCTCGGCCCCGGCGGCCTGCGCCGCTACTACGGCGCCGAGGTGGAGAACGACATCGTCGGGCTGAACGAGAAGCTGCGCGCCGAACACGGCAGCGTCGCCCCGGTGCTGCTCCACGGTGACGTACCCGCCTGGCTCGTCCTCGGCCACAGCGAGAACCTCTACGTCACCCGCACCCCCTCGCAGTTCTCCCGCGACTCACGGCGCTGGCGCGCCCTGCAGGACGGCAGCGTGGGCCCGGAGCACCCGCTCGCGCCGATCTTCACGTACCAGCCCATCTGCGCCTTCGCGGACGGCGCGACCCACGAACGCCAGCGCGGCGCGATCACGGACAGCATGGCCCGGATCGACACCCGCGGCGTGCGGCGCCACATCAACCGCTTCAGCAACCGGCTCGTCAACGACTTCTGCCTCAAGGGCACCGCCGACATCGTCAGCCAGTTCGCCGAGCACCTGCCGATGATGGTCATGTGCGCGATCTTCGGCATGCCCGAGGAGTACGACGACCGGCTGGTGCAGGCCGCCCGCGACATGACGCGGGGCACCGAGACCGCCGTCACCAGCAACGCGTACGTCGTCGGCGTGCTCACCCGGCTCGTCGAGCGCAGGCGGGGCGCCCCGGAGTCGGACTTCGCCAGCTGGCTCGTCGAACACCCCGCCAGGATGAGCGACATCGAGGTCATCGAGCACCTCCGGCTCACGCTCATCGCGGCGTACGAGTCCACCGCCAACCTGATCGCCAACGTGATCCGGATGGTGCTGACCGACCCCCGCTTCCGGGCGAGGCTCAGCGGCGGCCACATGACCGTCCCCGAGGCGGTCGAGCAGACCCTCTGGGACGAGCCACCCTTCTCCGCGGTCTTCGGCCGCTGGGCCGTCGGCGACACCGAGCTCGGCGGGAAGCAGATCAAGGCCGGCGACGCCATGCTCATCAGCATCGCGGGCGCCAACAGCGACCCCGCCGTACGGCCGGACCTCAGCGCCTCCATGGAGGGCAACCGCGCCCACCTCGCCTTCAGCGGCGGCCCCCACGAGTGCCCGGGCCAGGACATCGGCCGCGCCATCGCGGACGTCGGCGTCGACGCGCTGCTCATGCGGCTGCCCGACCTCGAACTCGCGGTGGGCGAGGACGAACTGCGCTGGATGGGCAACATCATGTCGCGCCATCTGACCGAGCTCCCGGTCCAGTTCGCACCCAGCCCGCAGCAGGAGATCGACGACGAACCCATGACGTCGATGGCCGCCCGCTCCGTCCCCCGCAACGACTGGGAGATCTCGTCGCAGTCGCCGGCGGGCGCCCCCGGCCGGCCGACGGGCGGGCAGGAGGCCGCCGCGGCCCCGGCCGACGGCGCCCCGGCCCCCGTGATCCCGGAGCAGCGCACGGTGAGCGCCACGGGCCGCCTGTGGCAGGCCGTCTCCAGCTGGTGGAAGGGGTACTGACCGAAGGTCACCGGGGCGTCCGGCGCCCCGGTGGACGCCCCGTGCCGAACGGTCCCGGTGCGGACGGCGCGCGGGGAGTCCCGGCCCGCCGTCCCGCCGTCCTCCGCCGGAGTCCCGGCCCGCCGTCCCCCGCGTCCCGCCGGGCCGGGGCCGGGCCCGTACCATCGAGCAGCGTGAAGCTGACAATTCTTGGCGGTGGCGGATTCCGGGTCCCCCTGGTGTACGGGGCACTGCTCGGCGATCAAGCCGAGGGCCGCGTCTCCCGGGTCACTCTCTACGACACGGACCACGACCGCCTCACGGCCGTCGCCCGGGTCCTGGACGAACAGGCCCGGGGAGTGCCGGACGCTCCCGCCGTCCTGGCCACCACCGACCTCGACGAGGCCCTGCGGGGCGCCGACTTCGTCTTCTCGGCGATCCGGGTCGGCGGCCTCGCCGGCCGCGCCGCCGATGAGCGGGTGGCCCTGGACGCGGGGGTGCTGGGGCAGGAGACGGTCGGGGCGGGCGGCATCGCGTACGGACTGCGTACCGTTCCGGTCGCCGTCGACCTCGCCCGCCGCATCGCCCGGCTCGCCCCGGACGCCTGGGTCATCAACTTCACCAATCCCGCGGGCCTGGTGACCGAGGCGATGTCCCGGCACCTGGGGAACCGGGTCGTCGGCATCTGCGACACGCCCGTGGGCCTCGGCCGCCGCATCGCCCGGGTCCTCGGCGCCGACCCGGACCGCGCCTGGATCGACTACGCGGGCCTCAACCACCTCGGCTGGGTCCAGGGCCTGTACGTGAACGGGCAGGACGAACTGCCCCGGCTGCTCGCCGACGACACCCTGCTCGGCTCCTTCGAGGAGGGCAAGCTCTTCGGCACCGACCTGATCCGCTCGCTCGGTGCCGTGCCCAACGAGTACCTGCACTACTACTACTTCAACCGGGAAGCGGTCCGCGCCTACCAGCAGGCCGAGCTGACCCGGGGCGCCTTCCTCCGCGAGCAGCAGCAGGGCTTCTACGCGCGGATGCGCGAACCGGGCACTCCGCCCCTCGCCACCTGGGACCGCACCCGCGCGGAGCGCGAGGCGACCTACATGTCGGAGAACCGCGAGGTCGCGGGAGCGGGGGAGCGGGCCGCGAGCGACCTGGAGGCCGGCGGCTACGAACAGGTGGCCCTCGCCCTCATGCGAGCGGTCGCCCGCAACGAGCGCACCTCGCTCATCCTCAACGTCCGCAACGGCAGCACCCTTTCGGCGCTCGACGCCGACGCGGTGGTCGAAGTCCCCTGCCTGGTCGACGCGAACGGCGCCCACCCGGTGGCGGTGAGCCCGCTCCCGCTCCACGCGGCCGGGCTCGTCGCCTCCGTGAAGGCCGTCGAACGCGCCGTGCTCGACGCGGCCGACAGCGGCTCCCGCTCCGCCGCCGTACGGGCGTTCGCGCTGCACCCGCTCGTGGACTCCGTCAACGTCGCCCGCGAACTGGTCGACTCCTACACCAGGGTCCACCCCCAGCTGGCCTACCTCGACAAGCCCTGACCTGCCCTTTCCTACCTCGACAAGCCCTGACCGGCCACCGTGACGGTCCGGCCCGGCACTCCGGCCGGACCGCCGTCGGCCGGTGCGCCGTCGGCCGGTGCGCGCCGGACACCGCCGAGCGCCGTCAGGTCGGCGAGCACCTCCGACGCGGTCACCGGGTCCAGGCCGCCGAAGAGGTGGGTGTACGCCCCGTGGGGCCAGTGGTCCCCGGGCCGGTCGCCGAGCCAGACCGCCTCCAGCAGCTGATCGGGGAAGGCCTGCGGGGAGCCGGCCACGATGCCCTCGTAGAACCCGACGACCAGGTACAGCTCCTCGCCGAGGCGTTTGGAGATCCACCCCACCACCCCGGCGTCCTGCGGCGCGCCCCGCTCCCAGCCGCGCCGCTCCAGGCCCAGCACCTCCACCGTGGGCACGGTGATGCCCTCGAACCGGGCCAGCCGGTTGCCCGTCCGCTCCTCGTCCGTCAACGCGAAGACCGCGCGCTCCAGTTGGGGGAACGGCTGGGACAGCTCCCGGCGGGCGAAGAGCTCCGACCAGGCGGCCCGCTCGTCGCCGAGGCGGAGCGGATGGGCCAGCCGCACGGACGCGTCGGCGGGCAGCACGGAAACGTTGTCGCGCACATCGGTGAACGTCCGGTCCTCGGTGACCCGGAAGGCGGTCGTCGTGCCCCGCGACTCGCTCAGCCACACCAGCCGCCGCACCAGATGCCCCACCAGCGGATGGGCGACGAACAGCTCCTGGAACTCCCGCGCCGTCCAGGACCGGCCCGAGACCATCGCGGCCTCCAGCCGCTGCACCTGCCCGGAGGCGACCGTGCGTACGTCCTTCTTCAGCGCCAGGAACCGCTTGCGCCCCGCCGAGGCCAGCTCCCCGTCGTCCCGGGCCGCCGGGGCCGGCAGATCCCTCCGGCGGTTCCCCGCCCCGTCCAGGACGTACGCGCCGAGGCGTTCGTCGAAGCCGACGGTGAAGCGGCGCGGGCCGAAGTCCACGACCGTCGAGCCGTCCGCGTCCAGCCCGAAGTCCGGCACCAGGCGGTCGGACAACTGCTCGGCGGTGAGGCCCAGAACCGCGGCCACCTCGGCGATCTTCTCCTGGGCACGCGTCTTCAGCGCCTTGAACTTCACCCGCTGCCCGATGCCGTGCAGATGGAGCAGGGCCACCTCGCTGCCGATGGCCGCCAGCACGTCCAGCCCCTCGACCGCCCGGTGGTGCGCACCCTCGCCCGGCCAGGCGCGGATGACCGGCGTGAGCCGCCGGACGGTCTCGTCGTCCCCGACCTCGCCCAGCGCGTAGAGCGCCCAGGACTCCCTGGCCGGCAGCCGCGCGTCGAGCCACTGCTCGAAGACCGCCCAGGCGAACTCGGCGAGCGAAGCGGGCGCGGCGGCCTCGCGCAGCGCCGCGACACCCGGGTAGACCTCGCCCGGCCGAAGAAGCGCGAACATCGTCAGGGCGTTGCGCACCACCTCGGCGGGCAGGGCTTCACCCTTGCGCGTCAGAAGCTGCGGAAGCAGCCCCGGCTCGGCCCAGTTCGGCAGGACCGGCAGCTTCGCGGGCAGCGCGTGCTCCAGCGGGTCGGCGACCAGCAGCGCCTCGACGGAGCGCAGCGCGTCCGCGCCGTACCGGGCGGCGGCCTCACGCACCGTCGCCCCGCCGTGCACCGCCGCTATCTGGAGCAGCGCCCGCTCGGCCGCCCGCCGCGGAGCGCCGGGCCTGCCGACCGCGTCCGGCACGAGGAACACCGCCGCGGCACCGCCGTGCCGTGCGAACCACGCCCGGGTCGTCGCGGCGGTGGACTTCAGCCGGGCCGCCCAGTCCGCCATGTGCCGGGCGACGGCGGCGTCCGCGAACGGCAGGAACAGCTCCGCCATGGTGCTCGGCTGCCGGGGGACGGTACGCAGCAGGAGCGGCAGCGCGTCGATCCCGAAGCGGGCGACGATCGGTCTGAGCGTGTCCGCCCCGTCCCACAGGTCCGTCGGCGCCCAGGTGGCCAGGGCCGGCGCGATGCGCTCCACCGGCGCGTGCAGGAAGATCCACGCGGGCCGCAGGCCGGTACTGCCCAGCCCTTCGAGCTGGGAGGAGATCACCTTCTCGTAGTCGCCGCCGTGCTGCGGGCGGGTGTACCAGGTGGAACAGCGCGCCCACGCCTCCTCCTCGCCCGGCAGCCAGCGCAGCTCCGGGGCCGGGAGCGTGGCTCCGCCGGTGCTCACCGGGGTGGCCGCGCCGGTGCGCGGCCGGGTCCACGGTGGCCGGGTGAGCACCGGCGGCAGGGACGCGAGGGAGGCCTCCGGGAAGCGGGACACCGGGTTCAGCAGCGGGGCGACGACCTCGGCGAGGTCCGCGGGCAGCCGCGGCAGCAGGGCGGAGACCAGCGGACGGTGGGTGTTGATGTGGGCGTGCAGCAACTGCCGCGAGGCACGCGACCGGGTGGCGGCGTTGTACCGGACGTCGGCGGAGAGCAGCCGCAGGGCCCGCACCGGGTAGCGGCGCATCGCGTCGAGCAGCGCCGCGCGGACCTGCTTCAGCTCCTTGTGGTGGAGCAGGACGTTGAACGCCTCGTCCGTGGGGAGTTCGGCGAGCGCGGCGGAGACCGCCTTGACGCCCTCGGCGTAGTGGTTGCCGTGGTCGAGGTACTTCCGGAGCATCGGTGCGACGGCCGTCCCGATGCCGTCGGCGAGCGTCGCGATCACGGCGAGGGTGTGGTCCGGGCGGTACGACAGCCGCGCCAGCTGGTCGGCCGACGTCAGCGAGCAGAGCACCATGCGCTGCAGGACGTAGTGGTCCTCGGCGAGCACGGCGGGCTCCGACAGGAGGGCGTCGACCCACTCCCGCTCGCTCGGGGCCAGGAAGGCGGCCGCGATCCGCTGGTGGCTGTCCCGGCGGGCCGCGCCGAGCGCTGTCACGACCGCGCGGTAGGTCTCCTCGTCGGCCGCGGCGATGTGGGCGCGGGCCCGCGCCGCCACGTTCAGCGAGCCGTGGTGCCAGTGCAGGGACGAGGAGAGCGAGACGCGCTTGAGCGCGCCCTTCACCCGCCGCCCCAGGGCGTGGTAGCTGTGCGCCTTGATCGTCTGGAGCTCCTGGGCCGCCCGGGCGGCGAACGGCAGCCCGTGGTCCGCCACCCAGGTGTCCACCCAGCACGAAGGGGCGGTCTCCCCGAGGGAGACGACGGCCGCCAGTGCGGCGGCCCCGACCGGGGAGGGGCTGCCGGCGAGATGGGCCCGGGTGGCGTCCACCAGGTCCGGGTCCGATCCCGGCTCGGTGAGGATCAGCTCGATCCACGCGGCTTCCCCCGCGATCCGCTCCCCGACCTGTGCCAAGGCATCCTCGCCCGGCCGGTTCAGCGGCCGGGCGCAGCCGCCCCTCCGGGGGTAGAGCACCCGGCGCCAGCTCAGCGGGAGTTCGAAGGTGTCCTCGTCCGGCAGCGCGGCCGCACCGTCCGCACCCGCCGTCGCCCCCGCGGCCCCGCTCACCGTCCCGGACGCTTCCGGGGGCCCGGGCACCATCGGCGCGGACGCGCTCGCCGCCACCTCTTCGTACCCCTTGCGCTCCTTCGCCGCTATGGTCCTGCGCACCTGGGCGTGCGCGGCCTCCTCGGAGACGTACTCCGTCGTCCGGGTGCGTCCCTCCGACCCGCAGCGGCCGTACCGCACGGTGACCGCGACGCCGACCGCCCCGGTCTCCCAGAACTTCGACGCAGTGCCCTCGACCAACTCCCAGCGCCGCATCCGCCCCGCCCCCTCAACCCCAGTACGGCCCGCCGAGCGGCGGGTCTCCCGATCGCTGTCTTCATTCTGGAACCGACCACTGACAGTGCCGTGCGGCGGCGGGCCGCTGCCCGGGGACCCGAGGGCCGGCGTACCGGACCGGGGAGTCCTCAGGGCGCGGTGACCGCCCGCCGGCGGCCCGGCGCTCCCCAGCTCGGCGTGACCCCGGCCACCTGGCACACCATCAGGAACAGCGGGATCGGCGGCGTGTACGGGGTGCTGCTGTCCGGCCCGTGGATGAGCCGGGGCCGTGACACCGGTACAAAGCCCCCCGCGGCGTAGGCGACCGGTTCGGGCCAGTCCAGGTCCTGGTCGGAGCCCGCCGGCACGATCCACCACCACACGTCGGCCGCCTCGAACACGCAGCCGGTGCGGGGGAGATGCGACATCAGGTGGAAGCCGTGCCGGGCCGGGACGCCCACCGCGTCGTACCCCAGGCTCGCGCACAGCTCCGGCGGCAGTGGCAGCCGCGCCCGTGCGGGACCCGCGCCGTCCCCGTCCACGGCGGTCCTGTCCTCGGCGGTCCGAGGGGCGTGGCGGCCCCCGCGCAGCCGGACCAGCGCGTCCCTCAGCACGGCTGCCCCGCACCGTGCGCCAGCTCCGACCAGACGACCCGCCCGGACGCGTCCTCCGCGTCGTGGGAGCCCCACGCCTGGCTCAGGGCGTCCACCAGGAAAAGGCCCCGCCCGTGCTCGTCGTCGGAGGAGGCGCGCAGTCTCGGGCCGCCGGTGAGCCGCCCCTGGTCCTGGACCGCTATCCGCAACAGGTGGTCCAGGCGCCGGAGTTCGCAGACGACCAGCGCGCTCGCGGTGTGCACGACGGCGTTGGTGACCAGCTCGGAGACGACGAGTGCGGCAGTGTCGCGCAGCTCGCCCCGCAGCTTCCAGACCGCGAGCCTGTCCCTGGTCAGCCTGCGCGCTCCGGCGGCCGAAGCCGGTCTGGCCGGCAGGGCGAAGCGGAAACGGAGCGCCTCAGCCCCGGAAGGGGAGCCCGCGGGACGGGGGATGAGCGCACTGCCAGGTGCCACGACCGAATCCTCACAGTGGTTGCCGCGTCATGTCCGGACCTCGACGCATCGGAGAGGGGCGGACGTGACCAAGTGAATTGGTTCAATCACCAACTCTCCCCCTGTCGCGGACACTTGGCAAGGGGCACTCTGAAAATTGCAGAGTGCCCGTGTCTTTGTCGCCACCCGCATGGCACACTGCTGACAGAAGAGACCATCGGAGGTCCGAAGTGAGCGAGCCTCGGTCAGCCCCGACCGTGGGGCAGGTCGTCCTCGGCAGGCGCCTGCAGGACCTGCGGGAGCGTGCCGGGCTCACCCGCGACCAGGCGGCCAAGGTGCTCCGCGTCGCGTCCGCCACCGTCCGCAGGATGGAGACGGCCGAGGTCGCTCTCAAGATCCCCTACGTGCAGGCCCTGTTGCGCGCGTACGGGATCGGCGAGGAGGAGGCCGACGCCTTCGTCGAACTCGCCGAGGAGGCCAACAAGCCCGGCTGGTGGCAGCGTTACCACGACGTGCTGCCCGACTGGTTCAGCATGTACGTCAGCCTGGAGGGCGCCGCGAGCCTGCTGCGCATGTACGAACCGCACTTCGTGCCCGGACTCCTCCAGACCGAGGACTACGCCCGCTCCGTGATGCTGAGCGGCGCGGTCGGCCAGTCCCGGCCCGACGACATCGAGCGGCACGTCGCCCTGCGCATGGAGCGGCAGAGCCTGCTCGCCAAGGCGGACGCGCCGAGGCTCTGGGTGGTCATGGACGAGACGGTGCTGCGGCGCCCGGTCGGTACCCCCGAGGCCATGCGCGCGCAGATCGACAAGCTTCTCGAAGCCTCCGAACAGACGCACATCACGCTGCAGATCGCGGAGTTCGCGACCGGCCACCACCCCGGGACCTACGGTCCGTTCGTGCTCTTCCGCTTCGGCGTGCCCGAGCTGCCCGACATGGTCTTCAGCGAGTACCTGACCGGCGCCGTCTACTTCGACACGCGCCCCGAGGTGGCTTCCTACCTCGAGGTCATGGACCGCATGGCGGCCCAGGCCGCGACTGCACGACGCACGAAGGACATCCTCCGGGATTTCCGCAAGGAGCTGTGATGAGCGACATCTACAACGGCATGCCGGCCCGCGCCCTCGGCGCCGAGGGCTGGTCCAAGCCCTGGAGCGGCGGCAACGGCGGCAATTGCGTCGAGACCATGAAGCTGGCGGACGGCAGAGTCGCCGTCCGCCAGTCCGCGGACCCCGACGGCCCGGCGCTCATCTACTCCACCGGCGAGATGGCCGCCTTCATCCAGGGCGCCAAGACCGGCCAGGCAGACTTCCTGCTGACCTGACCTGACCTGACCTGACCTGACCTCACTCGCTCCGACCCGGCCGACCGTGACCGGAGGCGAACCGCCCGGCGCGGCTGTTCGGTTCCGGTCGTCGTCGCCTCTCTCCGGAGCTCCCGCCTCGGCCCGTTCCTCATCCTGTGGCGCTCCTGAAGCGATGCGGGGCAGAGTGGCCGGCATGACAGACAACTCCGGCCATGCTCCCGCGGACGCGGACGACCGCCGGGCGGTGGAACACCTCCTCGGCCGCCCCTTGAACCAGACCTGGCCGGCGGGTGCGCTGGAACCGGGCAGCCGCGTCACGGTCGTTCGCGCCGAGGACTGGGACGGTCCCTGGCAGACCGAGTTCGCCGGGACGATCGATCCCATGGGGGCACCCGAACCCAATGGACACGCCCAGTCGCTCGATGGAGAGCTGCTGTACTGGGTCACCTTCGACGTACCGCAGTACGACTGCGCCGGGGCCGGGCCCTACCGCAAGGCGCAGATCTGGGGCCGGTACCTACGGGCCGAGCAGGGGCAGACGCTTGCCGAGCCAACGGGTCCTCAGCGACCTGAACCCGCCGAATGCCGTGACCCGGACGCTTCCTCCAGCAGCACGGCGCTGTCACCGGGATCCAGGGCCACCGCCCGCAGCCGCTCGAACAGCGACCGGTGGCGCAGGGTCTCCTCCTCCGAATCCAGGAACACATCACCGGCGGGGGTGTCCGCCCAGACCAGCTCCGCGTCCCGCGCGTCGGGGAAGTCCAGGTGAACGAAGCTCCCGGCCATTCCGCCGTGGGCCCCCGCGCCGAAGGGGATCACCCGCACCTCCACCCCGGGCTCCCGCCCGATCCGCACGAGGTGCTCGGCCTGCTCGCGCATCACCTCGGGCCCGCCGACCGCCCGCCGCACGGCGGCCTCGTCCACGACCGCGCGGAGCGTCGGGCCGTCCGCCTTCGCGAGCAGGCTCCGCCGTTCCATCCGCACCCGGACGTGCTCGTCGACCTCCGCCCGCCCGGCGTCGGGCCGTACGCCCCGGATCACCGCCCGGGCGTAGCGCTCGGTCTGGAGCAGTTCCGGTACGCACATCGATTCGTAGGCGCGCACCGTGCGTGCCTCGGCCTCGAAACCGAGGTACGCGAGGTATCCCTCCGAAAACCCGGCGAACCCCGCGGACCCGGCGACCCCCGCGGACCCGCCGGTCCCGGACGGCTCCGCGCCGTACGGCCGCAGCCGGCTCCGGTCGTCCGCGAGCCGCTGAGCCGCCAGCAGGTCCGCGCGCTGTACCTCCCCGGCCCCGTACGCCTCCATCAACGCCGCCAGGGTCCGCTTCTGCGGGCGGGCGCGTGCCTTCTCGATCCGGTACAGCGTCACGACGTTGATACCGGTGCGCCCGGCGACCTGCTCGCGCGTCAACTCCGCCTCGGCGCGCAGCCGCCGCAGGAGGGCGGCGAGCCGCCGCAGCCTGACGGTCGGGGGCGGGGTCTGCTGCCTGTCCGACACGGTGTGCGCCTTCCTCTCCCGGGGGTAACGAGAGTCTGGCCGGTGACGGGGCCTCACCTCAAACCGGCAGCACGCGGGCGCGGGGGACGTGAGTGGACAGAGCACAGTCACGGAGAACGCAATCTTTGCGTTCTCCCCCTCGTGCGGTGCATGCTGGGCTAGGGCATCACGCACCGTGCGTGATCCAGCACAGGGCGAGAGGGGTGCGGGCATGGCCGAGGACGCACGGACAGCCGCACGAGCAGCCGGGCGGACAGCCGGACGGGCAGCCGGGCGGGCCCGATGACGATTCCCCCGTACTGCGTCGACTGCGGCGGCCCGGTCCTCGACGAGGCGGTGGTCGTGGTGTACGGCGACAACGCGACCGGCGCCCGCGCGCACGGGTACGCGCATCCGGCGGGATCGCCCGACTGCGCGCGGGCGCCGTCCACCCGGGCGGGCGGACGGCGCCGGCTGACGGACGGAAGGGCGGAGCCCCCGCGGCGGTGGTGAGGCCCGCCGGGCGGCCGTGGGCATCCCGGCGCCCTGCTGCCGAGGGAGCGGCCCGGGAGCCGGCTCCGGCGACAAGGGGCGCATGTCTCCGGCGACAATGGGCGTATGTCACGACGCACCGCCCGCCGGAAACCGCCCGCCCCGTCCGCCCCGCGCATCACCCCGGACGCCCCCTGCCCCTGCGGCCTGCCGGCTCCGTACGGTGCCTGCTGCGGCCGGTACCACGCGGGTACGGCCGCCGCGCCCACCTGCGAGGCGCTGATGCGGTCCAGGTACGCGGCCTTCGTCGTCCGGGACGCCGGCTATCTGCTGCGCACCTGGCATCCGGCGACCCGGCCGCCGGCCGTCGAGTTCGACCCCGGCACGCGCTGGGAGCGGCTGGAGATCCTGGACACCACCGAGGGCAGCGCCTTCCACACGACGGGCACCGTCACCTTCCGCGCCCACTGGACCGAGGGCGGACGGCCCGGCAGCATGCACGAGCGGAGCACCTTCGTCCGCCACGAGGGCGGCTGGGTCTACGAGGACGGCGAGTTCCCGGACGACGAGTGAGCCCCACGAGTGCGCCCGGCGGGGGCCGTCCGGCGCCGGACGGCCGTCAGACCGCCGTACCCACCGGGGTGGGCGCGTGGTTTCGGGGAGCGGGGGCGAGTTCGGCCGCCAGGTCCTCGGCGAGGAGCTGCTTGGCGATGACGTCGACCGCCGCCCTCAGCTGCCGGTCGTCGGGCCGGGCGCCGTCCTCCTCCAGCCGTTCGTTGAGCCACCGGGCCCAGGCGGAGGTGATCGTGGCGGCCTCCCGGCGGCCCGCGGCGGTGTGCTGGAAGAGCCGTCCGTCGCCGGTCAGATAGCCCTCGTCGATCATCCGGTCGAAGACCGGGACGAGGACTTCCGGGGGCAGCCGGTGGCGGGTCGCGATCAGCCCGAGACCGGCGTGCCCGACCATCCGCGTGAACAGGTCGACCTGCATGACGGCCCAGGCGCCCGCCATGTCCAGCCGGGTGTCGGACGCGTCGACGATCCGCCGTGCCGTGTCCGGGCGGGCGCCGTGGAGGATCTTGGCCACCGAGAACTCCAGGACCCGGTCCGGGTTCCCGCTCATGGGCTGCGCGAAGCCCTCGCCCATGTCGGTCGAACCGGCCCGCGCCGAGTCCCGCAGCTTGACCTCCTTCAGGAACAGCGCCACCACGAACCCGATCAGCGCCACCGGCACCGTCCAGAGGAAGACGGTGTGGATGGTGTCCGCGTACGCCTGCGCGAGCGGCGCGGACTGGGCGTCGGGCAGGGCGTGCAGGCTCACCGGGTTCTGTGAGGCCGCGGTCAGTGTCGCGGGATCACCGCCCGCCCGCGCCGCCTCGGCCACCCCCTGCCGGAGGTTCGGCTCCAGCGAGTTGGCGTAGATCGTGCCGAAGACCGCCGTACCGAAGGAGCTGCCCAGGGTACGGAAGAAGGTCACGCCCGAGGTGGCCGTACCCAGGTCCGCGTAGTCCACGGTGTTCTGCACGGCGATCGTCAGGACCTGCATCGACAGCCCGATGCCGAGACCGAGCACGAACATGTAGACCGACTCCAGGAACACCCCGGTGTCCGGGCCCATCAGGGACATCAGGTAGAGCCCGGCGGCCATCACCAGCGATCCCACGATGGGGAAGATCCGGTACCGGCCGGTCCTGCTGACGGTGTTGCCGCTGAAGATCGAGGCGATCAGCAGACCGATGACCATCGGGAGCGTGCGGACGCCGGAGATCGTCGCCGAGTTCGCGTCCACGTACTGGAGGTACGTGGGCAGGAAGGTCATCGCCCCGAGCATCGCGAAGCCGACGATGAAGCTCAGGATCGCGCAGACCGTGAAGACCGGGTTGTGGAAGAGCCGCATCGGCAGCATCGGTTCCTTGGCCCGGCTCTCCACCCGCACGAACAGGGCGAGCGCGACGAGGCCGCCGACGAAGAGGCCGATGATGACGGGGGAGCCCCAGGCGTACTCGTTGCCGCCCCAGCTCGTGCCGAGGATCAGCGCGCTCGCGCCGACCGCCACCAGGGCGATGCCCAGGTAGTCGATGACCGGGCGGCCGGCGGCCCGTACGGACGGGATGTTCCGGGCCGCCGCGATGACCACCAGGATCGCGATCGGCACATTGACGTAGAACGCCCAGCGCCAGGTCAGATGGTCGGTGAACACCCCGCCGAGCAGCGGGCCGACGACCGTCGACACCCCGAACACGGCCCCGATCGCGCCCTGGTACTTGCCGCGTTCGCGCAGCGGGATCACGTCGGCGATCAGCGCCATCGAGGTCACCATGAGGCCGCCCGCGCCGATGCCCTGCAGCCCGCGCCAGATGATCAGCAGCAGCATGTTGGAGGCCAGGCCGCAGAGGAACGAGCCGGTGATGAAGACGATCGCCGAGACCTGGAAGACGAGCTTGCGCCCGAACAGGTCACCGAACTTGCCGACCAGCACCGTGGCGACGGTCTCGGCGAGCAGATAGGCGGTGACCACCCAGGACATGTGGGCCGCCCCGCCGAGGTCCGAGACGATCGTGGGCAGCGCCGTGCCCACGATCGTCTGGTCCAGCGCCGCGAGGAGGATCCCGAGCACGATCGTCGCGAAGACGATGTTGCGGCGGCGAGGGTCGAGGACGGGCGGCGCGGCGGCGCTCGGCGCCACCGGAGCGGTCTCGCTGCTGGCTGTGGTCACCCTCGCACCCTCACACCGGCCCCGTTCGCCCGCATGCCGGACGGAGCCGGACGAGTCAGGCGAGGATCGCCGCCACCGACTCGGCCATCCGGCTGACGAACGCCTCCCGCACCTCCTCGGACACCCGGTCGAGCGAGAGGAAGGGGTTGAGGTCCTCCAGCTCGACCAGAAGGAGCCCGCCCTCCACCGTCCGGCAGGCGTCCACGCGCTGGATGCCGTGGCTGAGGGTGTTCCACTCCACGAACGTACGGGCGAACTCCAGGTCCGCCCCGCTCGCCTCCCACGGCTCCAGCACCCACCGCCGGTCCGGGTCGGGGGCGTACAGCGCGTACTGGAAGTCGTGGTCCACGAAGTAGAAGGAGACCTCGTGGCGGAAGTCGATCCGGGGCTGCACCAGCAGCGTCCCGTCGTCCGCCGGGTCCAGCTCGGGCCGGGAGACGAAACGCAGCCCCTCGGAGTCCGCGCCCAGCTTCGGCTTCACCGCGTACGACTCCGCCGCCGGAAGCCGCCCCAGGTCGGCGGCCCGGTCCACGGTCGGGATCACCGGCAGCCCGGCCCGGTCCATGTCCACCAGGTACTGCTTGCCCGCCATGTCACCGCTGCCGTCCAGCGCGTTGTACACCGGTATCCCCAGCTCCAGCGCCCGCCGCCGGAACGCCTCGTACGCCTCCGGGTAGTGCAGCACCGGACCGCTGTTGCGCACGACCACGCCGTCGAAGCGGTCCAGCAGCGCCGCCGCGTCCCGGGGGTGGCAGAGCGCGAGGTCGAAGCGGGCGCGGAGGCGGGAGGTGAGGAAGATGTCCTCGTCGCAGTAGCGCCTGCCGCGCGCCTCGTAGGCCAGATCGGTGACGAAGAGGACGGACGGGCGGCGGGCGCCGGAGGTGAGGGTCATCGGTCTTTCCCAAGGGTGCCGGGAGCGGGTGGTCGTCAATAGCCTGGACGCCGATGACCGTTCACGACCGAGGAGCGCACATGTCTTCCGCCCCGCACGAGTCGCACGCATCGCCCGCGTCGCCACTGCCGGACATTCTCTCGCCCGCCTTCGCCGCCGACCCCTTCGGGGCCTACCGGATCATGCGGGAGCAGGCCCCGCTGATCCGGCACGAGGCGACCAACAGCTACCTCGTCTCCCGGTACGAGGACGTCGAACGGGTCTTCCGCGACAAGGCCCAGGAGTTCACCACCGAGAACTACGACTGGCAGCTCGAACCCGTCCACGGCCGCACCATCCTCCAGCTCAGCGGCCGGGACCACGCCGTCCGCCGGGCGCTGGTCGCCCCCGCCTTCCGCGGCTCCGACCTCCAGGAGAAGTTCCTGCCGGTCGTCGAGCGCAACGCCCGCGAACTGATCGACGCCTTCCGGCACACCGGCGAGGCCGACCTCGTCACCGACTTCGCCACCCGCTTCCCCGTCCTGGTCATCGCCGACATGCTCGGGCTCGACCGGGCGGACCACGACCGCTTCCACGGCTGGTACACCTCCGTCATCGCCTTCCTCGGCAACCTCGCGGGCGACCCGCAGGTCGCCGCCGAGGGCGAGCGGACCCGGCGGGAGTTCGCCGAGTACATGATCCCGGTCATCCGGCGGCGCCGGGAGGAGCCCGGCGACGACCTGCTCTCCACGCTCTGCGCCGCCGAGGTCGACGGGGTACGCATGAGCGACGAGGACATCAAGGCCTTCTGCAGCCTGCTGCTCGCGGCCGGGGGCGAGACCACCGACAAGGCCATCGCCTCGGTCTTCGCCAACCTCCTCGCCCACCCCGACCAGCTCGCCGCCGTCCGCGAGGACCGCTCACTGATCGAGCGGGCGTTCGCCGAGACACTGCGCTTCACCCCGCCCGTCCACATGATCATGCGCCAGACGGCGACGGAGGTGGAGCTGAGCGGCGGCACGGTCCCGGCCGGGGCGACGGTCACCTGCCTCATCGGTTCGGCGGGCCGCGACGACGCCCGCTACCGCGACCCGGACCGCTTCGACCTCTTCCGCACGGACCTCACCAGCACCACCGCCTTCTCGGCCGCCGCCGACCACCTGGCCTTCGCGCTCGGCCGGCACTTCTGCGTCGGCGCGCTGCTCGCCAAGGCCGAGGTCGAGACCGGCGTCGGCCAGCTCCTGGACGCGATGCCCGGCCTGCGCCTCGCGGACGGCTTCACCCCGGTGGAGCGGGGCGTCTTCACCCGGGGACCGGAGTCCCTGCCGGTGCGGTTCACGCCGGCGGGATGAACAAGTGGGCTCCGGTGGCGGGGCCGTGCCACCGGAGCCCGGCCAGGTCAGCGGATGTGCCGCCCGGTGATCGCGCGGGCGATGACCAGCCGCTGGATCTCACTGGTGCCCTCGAAGATCGTGTAGATCTTCGCGTCCCGGTACATCCGCTCCACCGGGTGCTCCCGGCTGTAGCCCGCGCCGCCCAGGATCTGTACGGCCTTCTCCGTGGCCGCGACCGCGAGTTCGCCCGCGCGCAGCTTCGACATGGAGCCCTGTCCGGCGTCGAAGGCCCGGTCGTTGCGGCCCATCCACGCGGCCTGCCAGATCAGCAGCCGTACCGCCTCGATCTCGGTACGGATGTCGGCCAGCGCGAACGCGATCGACTGGTTCTCCACGATGGGGCGGCCGAACGCCTCCCGCTGACCCGCGTACTCCAGGGCGTACTCGTACGCGGCGCGCGCGATGCCGAGCGCCTGGGCGCCGACGGTCGGGCGGCTGACCTCGAAGGTCGCCATCGCCGCCTGGCCCTTGGACGGTTTCCGGGCCGTACCGCCCTCGCGGGCGCGGGCGAGGCGGGCGTCCAGCTTCTCCTTGCCGCCGAGGAGGCAGTGGCCGGGTACGCGTACGTCGTCCAGGAACAGGTCGGCGGTGTGCGAGGCGCGCAGGCCCAGCTTCTTGACCGTGCGGCCCGCCTCCAGGCCGGGGGTGCCGGGCGGCACGATGAAGGCGGCCTGGCCCCGGGCGCCGAGCTCCGGCTCGACGGAGGCGACGACGACGTGGATCTCGGCGATCCCGCCGTTGGTGATCCACGCCTTCTGGCCGGAGAGCACCCACTCGTCCTTGGCCCCGTCGTACCGTGCCCGGGTACGCATCGCCGAGACGTCGGAGCCGGCCTGCGGCTCGGAGACGGCGAAGGCGGCCACCTTCGGGTCGTCCTCGTCGCCGTAGCACTGCGGGACCCACTCGGCGAGCTGGTCGGGAGTGCCGGAGGCGAAGATCCCGGCGACCGCGAGCGAGGTACCGAAGAGGGCCATGCCGATGCCCGCGTCGCCCCAGAAGAGCTCCTCGTTGGCGATCTGGAGGGAGAGGCCGGTCGGGTCCCCGTACATGTCGGCGAGCGACTCGAATCCGTACAGCCCGATCCGCGCGGCCTCCCGGATGACGGGCCAGGGAGTCTCCTCCCGGGCGTCCCACTCGGCCGCCGCGGGGCGCACCACTTCGGCGGCGAAGCCGTGCACCCAGTCGCGCAGATCCCGCTGTTCCTCGGTCAGGGCGAGGGAGAAGAAGCTCATCGGATCACGCCTTCGGGATGTCGAAGTAGCGGGTGAGGCCCGCGGCCAGACCGACGTCCCCGGCGATCTTCAGCTTGCGCATCATGAACATGGTGATCGGATTGCCGTTGCCGGAGACCAGTTTGAGGAAGTCGGCGTCGGCCAGTACCAGCGTGGTGCGTGGCTCGGCGGCCGAACGGCCCCGGGTGACCGAGCAGTTGCCGTCGGTGATGGCGGTCTCGTAGACCTCCTCGGTCTCACCGGTGATCTTCCAGCGGATCAGTGCCGTGACCCCTCCGGCCGCGTCCGGCCGGAACTGCTGCCGCATCCGGTCGAAGACCGCGCCGAGTATCCGGTCGCGGAGCTCGCCGTGCATCACCTCGCCGAGCTGCTTGACGGACAGGCCCTTGACGATCCGGGCGAACTCCTCGGGCGAGACGGCCGAGAAGTCGAGCCGGGACAGCTCCTCGGTCAGCTCGCCGCTGCTGTGGTCGGCCACGCCGTTTCCTTACTCCGGAGTAAACTTACTTTTGAGTAAGGTACGGCCGTCGTCATGCCGTTCGCAAGCGCCCGGCGGGAGGCTCCTGCGGAGACGTGGGAGGCGGGGCGTCAGTACCAGGGACCCGGACGGACCGTCAGCCCCGGATGGTGGGCGGCGAGCACCTTGTTGGCGCGCGCGAGGTCGGAGAGTGCCTGTTCGCGGTCGGCCTGGTCCTCGACGCCCAGCAGCGGGCCGCGGAACCTGCGGACCTCGCGCGCCGCGCAGTCGGCGTCGAACTCGGCCTGCAGTACGTGCGCCGGGACGCAGGCGCCGATCAGCGCCGCGACGCTGTCCGGAATCGGAACGGGTACGAGGAGGTGTGAGGCGGGCATGGGGGTTCCCTCTCGGTCGGTCGGCAGGAGGCGCTACGGTCGTGGTCGCCCCGAAGGGCATCCCGCGTCTCCTTGTGTACGGCACACGGGTCCGGGTTTCTCGTCGGAACCGTCTTGTTGCCGCAACCGTTTGGGACTGACCGGCTATTTCCCCTTACTCGGGGGTAAGTTGACTCGTCGCGCGGTTTGTGGTGGTTGTCACCGTCGTGGGGTGCCGTCGCCGCCGCGGGAGCGGAGACGGAGCGCCCGCAGGACGGCCTCGGTGGAGAAACGGCTCTCGGGGTCGACCAGTTGCTCGCCGAACAGGGACTCCAGGCTCCGCATGCGGTAACGGACCGTCTGCGGGTGGACGTCGAGCAGTTCGCCCATGTGGGCCGCGGTCCCCCGGGTGTCGAGCCAGATCCGCAGGGTCTCGATCAGCCGCTCCCGGCGGGTGGCGCTGAGGGCGGAGACCGGGGCCAGCTCCCGCTTCGACAGCTGGTCCAGCAGAGCTGTGTCGGAGAGCAGCCACAGGGTGATGAGGTGGTCCTCCGCCAGCACCAGCGGGGCGTCGTCGATCACACCCGTGTCCACCAGCTCGAGGAGCCGGCGGGCCCAGCGGATCGAGTCCGGGGCGTGGGACGGCGGGACGGTCAGGCCGACCGCCGCGTGCGCGCCCAGTAACGCGTGGTCGAGCATGCGTCTTCGCGCGTCGTCGATCGGGCCCGGAATGAGCATGTTCGGCTGAGGATCCGTCAGGTCGGCCAGCACGTCGCGGTCCAGCGCGAGCCGCCCCAGGTCGGGGGAGGGGCGCAGGGCGACCAGGGTCACCTCCTCCGGCATGGTCCAGCCCGTCTGCTCGCAGAGTTCGGCGATCGCGCTGCGGGGGGCCGGGCGGCCCGTGAGGATCAGGTGCAGCAGGCGGCGGCGGAGCGTCTCGGTGTGGTCGTCGGTGGCGGCCCGTACCTCCAAGTATCCCTCGCGGGAGAGGGATTCGAGCTCGTCGACGTAGGTGAACAGGGCGTCCGCGAAGGTCAGCATCATGGTGGGGGAGAGGTTGTAACGCCGTCCCACCTTCTTCGCCCGGCGCAAGGCGATACGGGCACCGAGGCGGTAGGCCCCCTGGAGCTGGTCGAGGCCCCTGCCCTCGTACGCCTCGAACCGGCCGAACCGCCTGCACATCTCGTCCCGCAACGGGGTGGGCGCGGACGGCCGCGCCACCTGTTCGACGAAGACGGAGATGCTCTGTTCCAGGCCGACCCGGATGCCCTCGCCGTGCGGGCTGTCGAAGAGCCGCGCGTACTCCGGGTAGGCGCGGGTGACCTCCAGGCCTATCTCCCGGATGAGGCTCGGGAGTTCGGGGCGGACGATCGCGGCGAACTCCTGGGGCAGTGGTCCCAGAGGTTCCCCGAGGTCCGAGGGCTGCGAGACTGCCGGCATGTTGCTTTACCCCTAGCTCTCCCGTGCCCCGACGGCGGCGGGCAGGGGGGAGGGCGCTCCCACATGCCGCCAGGTGCGTACCCATTGGAATCTTGAACATAGAGCACGTCCGAGCGCGTGGACACCGGTGAGACGACGGGAAGTACGCGGAGTGACTATGCCGGTGGCGACTTTGAGCCACTGACGACCCGGAATCCGTCAGTCCTCTTCCCGGAAGGGCTTGGGCTCGAATCCGCCCGGGAATGCCGCTGCTGCCCGCGTGATAGCGCACGCGAGCCACAATTCCGCGGTGCTTTACCGGAACGGGAGAGATCCGAAGGTGCGGTGCGCATTCCTCGGCGGTCCGTACTAATTCCGCCTGAGGAGCGATGTCGGACCGATCAATCATCAATCATCGCTCACGGGTGCGCCGGTGCTGAGGCTTGATCCGGACGGGCCTCCCGCTGTCCGGCATCCCGCTCTGACATGGGAAGTTGTGAGCAATGGGGGCGTGGGCCGGCCCGATGAGGGTTGGTGACACGATCTCGCGGAGCGCGCGGTTGCTCACTTTTCGACAAGAACGGGGCGGCACGTGGTCGGCACTTGCTCGCCGTCCAATAAAAGACCGGCCGAAAAACACTCTTCCGGAATTTCTTCAGCAAGGCTGTTGCGGAGGCACGTTACCCGCCCGTAGCGTCATCGTCGAACGCAAGCGGTCGAGCGGTCCGTCAGGGCGGGCCGTCACTTCACACCACCCTTGTCCCCCCGGATTACCGCCTCTTTCCGGAGACGAGTATGTCCGGATCGGGATACTCTCCCCCGAAGGGAATCCATCGTGAACACCCTTGCCCGTAGAGCCGCCGTCGTCCTCGCCGCCGGTGGCGCCGCCCTCGGCATGACCGTCTCGTCCGCTTCGGCCGGTGTCCAGGCACCGTGGACGGTCACCCCGTCCGGCGCCTACTCCGCCACCGCGTCCAGCCCGACGCTGAGCGTCCCGCTCGCCACGCTCATCTGCACGTCCAGCACCGCGACCGGCAACCTGGCGTCGAGCACCACCAACACGGTCGGCACCATCGGCGCGATCACCTTCACCGGCTGCAACCTGGCGGGTCTGAGCTTCACCGTGACGATGAACGTCACGCCGTGGAACATCAACGCCACGTCCAAGAGCGGCAGCATCGTGACCGGCAACGTCAGCAACGTCTCGGCGAAGATCGCCGGCGTCGGCTGCACCGCGACCTTCGCGGGCACGGTCAACGGCACCTACAACAACAGCACCTGGGTGCTGGGCCTGAACGGCACCGGCACGCTCAAGGCCACGGCCGCGAACTGCCTCGGCCTCATCAACGTCAACGACGCGGCCGCCTTCACCGGGAACTACCTGGTGAACACCCACCCGGTGATCTCCTAGGCCGTGTGTCGGAAGTCCCGCCTGTCCTGCGACGCCCGGCACGCACGCTCGCAGCGTTGTCGGGATCACCCCGATACATCCAGTATCGGAGTGACCCTCCGCCTTGCGATCGCACGCACCGGACGCCGCCGGACCCGCCCTCCGGGCGGACGGCGCCACTTTCGACACACGACCTGGTACTCCCACGGCACATGAGCCTCCGGGCCGACGGTGAGCAGCGACCCTGCCACCGTCGGTCCGGATCGTGCGTTCTGCGATCGGCCGGGCGGTGTCCGGCGGGCGCTGCCCGCTCCGGAGCGGGCAGCATTCCACAATCCCAGCGAAAGACAGGGCCAGGATGAGCGAGAAGACATCGGCGACCGCCTCGCGGCGATCCGTACGTCTGGCATCCGTCGCGGCCGTCGCCACCATCGCCGGACTGCTGAGCGGTCCGGGGTCGGCGGCCGACGACGTGGACGCCAGCGCCGTGGTGACGTACGACTGCGATCTGCCCTCGGGAACGGTCCAGGTGCCGTTGGAGGTGCGGGGGACGTTTCCGGCCACCGGCGAGGTGGATGTGCCGATGTCACCCGCGGACGTGAGCATGACGGCCGACTTCGAGGCCGCAGATCTCGCACAACTGTTGCCGGAGGGGGCCACCGAGGTCGTCAGCACCGCGACACTCGACGTGGACGTGGTGCAGAACGACCAGACGGCCCAGGCGCAGTGGGCCCAGTTCGCCGCGCCCGCCACGCCGCTGGCCGGCGACGAGAACGGGAAGGTGCGGCTCGCGCACACGGGTGAGGTCCCCTCGGTCACCGTCAGCGCGGCCGGTGACGTGACTCTGACAGCAGGGCAGTTGACCCTCGGACTGAGCGTCCCGGCCGCTGAAGGCGAGGAGACGCCGGCCGAACCGGTGACCCTGACCTGTGACCGTTCCGAGGGGGAGGCGGGCCTGCTGGCGACGGTCCAGGTGCCGGACGCGGGCACGCCGGACCCGGGCGGAGAGACCGACCCCGGGGAGGGCGGTGGGGAGGACCCGGGTGACCCCGGCGAGGAGCCCCCGGTGGAGCCTCCCGTGGACGGGTCGGCCTTCTGCCCTGCGGAGATGCCCCTGGGGGACCTGGACACGAGCGACGTCGACCCGATGCCGGCGGGCGCGCCACCGATCGTGATGAACTCGCCGTTCCCTCAGAAGGTCTGTGGGTACGCGGCGGGGGTGGCGACCGTCAAGAAGCTCAACGGGTCCATGATCATCAATGATCCTGAGAAGAAGCCGGTATTGATCACCGCGACCGCCAACAGACGGACCACCGTCCGGATGCCGACGGCGGAGGGCGGCTACTACGTACAGCTCGACTCGACCGCCCGCATCGACCTTCCCGATGCCGAATCGACGTTCCTCGCGTTCGGCTTCCAGCCCGTCTCCGCCAAGGTGTCGTTCGATACCGGACCCATGACCATCTCCACCGGCTCGGTGATGCCGATCGGGGGGATGATGAGCAACTTCGCGGTAGCCTCCTTCACCCAGTCGATGAGGTTGCACGACGTGAAGGTGAACGGTGTCCCCCTCGACGTGGGACCCGACTGCCGGACCTCGAAGCCGTACAAGGTGGTACTCCGCGGTGATTTCACGAAGGAGCCGCGCTACCTGAACGTGCTCATGGGCGGTGCGCTCAACGGAACACTGGACATTCCCGCGTTCTCCGGTTGCGGTACCGGCGGTGAGGATCTGGACGCGTTGTTCACCGCGTCGATTTCCGGGCCGGGAAACACCATCGCGATGAACCAGGCCAACATGTGCGTCCCGGACGCGGACCCGGAGTACTGGAACTGTCCTCCGCTGATCCCCCAGCTGCCCGGAAGCCCCACGCCCGTCGTCGGCTGATCCCCTGAGGAGAACCGCACCATGAGAAGACGCAGGAGAAACACAAGCATGCTCGTGGCCGCGCTGTCCGCGGCGATGGCGCTGACGGCGACCTCCGCGTCGGCGACGGCTTCCGCCTCCTGTGCGGTGACTCCGGGGGGTGCCTTCTCGGGACACGGCGTACCCGCGACCTGGGCCTGGCCCGCGATGTCGTTCTACTGCTCCGCGACCGACGTGGCCGGATCCTTCGTACCGGCGCCCGTGGGAAGCGTGGTCGGAACGGTGAGCTCCGTGGCGTTCAGCGGGTGCACGCTCGCCGGCATCGCCTACAGCATCACCCTGACGTCGGGCGCCCGGCCGCTCACCGCGACCGGGGCAGTGGCGGGCCGGCCCACCTGGGTCGGCGTCTCCGTGAGCGGGCTGGCCTTCCGTATGACGGGAACCGGCTGCACGGCGAATTTCGGGGGCAGCCTGACCGGCCACTACGAGAATGACACCGGACATCTGGTCATCGACGGCTCCACCATGACGGTGAGCGCGGCCAACTGCCTGGGCCTGCTCCAGGCGGGCGATCCGACAGACTTCGACGCCGACTACGCCGTCAACCCGCACCAGACCATCCAGGTCTCGTGACGGGAGGACACGTACGACAGTGGGGCCACCCTCGAACCGAGGTTGGCCCCACTGTCGTTCAGCCATGCGGGGAGAGCCAGGGCTGTCCGGATCGGGCTGAGCCCAGCCCGATCCGGACGAAAGGCCCTACTTCACGGCCGAGTGCCAGTACCGGGACAGGTCCTTGCCGGCGTTCGGGGCGGCGGCGCCCGGGTCGTTGATGGTGACGACGTTCGTCTGCGCGTTGTTCAGCGTCAGGCTGTTGGTGCCGGCGGCGGCGGGCAGGCCCGTCTTGAGGTTGACCGCCCAGTTGAGCAGCCCGAGACCGCAGCCGTTGGCACCGGGAGCGGCGAAGGTGGTGTCCGACTGCGTGGCGCCCGCGAGGCTGATGCGGCCCAGCACGCCCTCGGGGTTGTCGGAGCCGTCCCCGTTGAACTGGAAGGAGCCGATCGAGGGCAGCGTCGAGTTCTTCGGGTGCAGCAGGATCGGGGCGGACGAGCTGCCGATGTAGCAGTTGTCGCCCAGCAGCGGGTTGGTCAGGTGGATGCGGACCGGCAGGGTGATGATCGGCGTGGTGGTGCCGAGGCCGGCCAGGAGCTGGAAGTCCGAGGGGTTGTTGACGGACTCGATGGTGGCGGTCACCCGGTTGAGG
Source organism: Streptomyces sp. NPDC001493 (assembly GCF_053597235.1). Lineage (NCBI taxonomy): Bacteria > Bacillati > Actinomycetota > Actinomycetes > Kitasatosporales > Streptomycetaceae > Streptomyces > Streptomyces sp. NPDC001493. The sequence continues at coordinate 165,688 of NZ_JBSFHV010000017.1, read as the reverse complement.
TTGACGTCGGCGAGGCTGTTGCAGATGCCGGTGATGACGAATATGTCGCTCGGGCACATCAGCCCGAGGAGACCTCCGGGGATGTCGGCGGGCGCCGCGACCAGCGCGCCGCCTGCCGGAGAGACCGCCGTCGAGGTGTTGTTGGGGTGGGTCACCACGCCGAGCTGGAGGTCGCTCGCGCCGAACGGGACCACGGTGTTGCCGAGCTTGATGGTGCCGCTCGCGGAGTGCGAGGAGACGCAGACCGCGGTGTCCGTGGCGCCGTCGGCGGCCAGCATGGCGGCCGAGTCCACCGGGCACCGGGTGAAGGAGGCCCAGTTGCCGTTGAGGGTCGTGGCGGCGGTGGCGGACCCCATGGACGCGAAGGCGCCGAGGGCGGTGAGGCCGGCCAGCAGTCCCATGCGCGTCCGGTTCGAAGTGGCTCTCATGTCATCCCCTTTGACGGCAGCCGCCGTACGGGCGGCGGCATGCGCGGAGTTGCTCGGAAAGCGCCCGGTGAATGGGGCGCTGAGAACGGGCGGTGCGTCCGCCGAGGGAAGCGGCTCCGGCGGCGACGAGAATCGCTACGGTGAAATGAGCGCTGTTTCGATGGGATCTGCTCCCGAGTGGCTCCGCTCTTATCACCGAGCCGTGACGTTACTGGCGGGTCACACCGGTGCACAATGGCGGCGTTTGACAATCCTCGAAGGCGGCCTTGTTCTCGTGCCTGGGTGAGTGCTTATCCGGCCATTCTTGTCAGATGGTGAGCGGAGAGCTCATCCCGTGAAATGCGGAGCCCGGGTTTCCGTTTGTGAGGGTCGTCCGGCCGGCGCATACCGCACGGGGCGGGCGTGACGTGCGGTGATGCGACTGGACGGAGGGTCGGGCGACGGGAAAATTGTCACCCGGGAATAGTTCTGACGGCCGAACTGCTCACTTCTCGCGCAGAAATACGGGGCCGTAGGTTTGGCCGGGAAAACTTGGACGACGTGTATTGCCTGCCAGGTTACCCGCCCGTAGCCTCGCCCCGTGAGCACCCGGCGAAGTGTGCGGGTCTCCGCCGTCACGTGCGGGATCGGAACCCGGAGCGGCCCGCCGCACCGGTCTTCCCTCCCGGGAGCCCACCGTCCCGCCACCCCCCTGCGGCCCGGACTCTCGCCCCTCGGGGGCACCTCGACCCCGGCTTCACGGGGCGGGGATCCCCCGCCTGTGCCGTCCGTGGTGAGTACGCAGAAAAGAACAAGATTGCCACCGGGTTTTGTCACTCGATGACAAGTGTGCCGATCTTTGGCCTCTTGACTGTTCGAGGGCTTGTCCTGGTGGCGTCCGTGAACTTAACGTGCGCCCGTCGGCGCATTTCTGTCACTTCGTGAGTGCATGCAGGAGGTGGGATGGGAATCGAAGTCGTCGTCGAAGGCCTTACCAAGTCTTTCGGCAGACAGAACATCTGGCAGGATGTGTCACTCACGCTTCCCGCCGGTGAGGTCAGTGTCATGCTCGGGCCGTCCGGCACCGGGAAGACCGTGTTCCTGAAATCCATCATCGGGCTCCTCAAGCCCGAACGGGGACGCGTCCTCATCAACGGTGTCGACATGGTGAACAGCCCCGAGCGGGACATCTACGAGACCCGGAAACTCTTCGGGCTCATGTTCCAGGACGGCGCCCTTTTCGGCTCGATGTCCCTCTTCGACAACATCGCCTTCCCGCTGCGCGAGCACACGCGCAAGACGGAATCCGAGATCCGTCGCATCGTCATGGAACGCATCGACATCGTCGGCCTCCTCGGTGCCGAGGGTAAACTGCCCGGGGAGATCTCGGGCGGCATGCGCAAGCGGGCCGGCCTGGCCCGCGCCCTGGTCCTGGACCCGCAGATCATCCTCTGCGACGAGCCGGACTCCGGCCTCGACCCGGTGCGCACCGCCTACCTCTCGCAGCTCCTGATCGACCTCAACGCGCAGATCGACGCGACGATGCTGATCGTCACCCACAACCTCGACATCGCGGCCACCGTCCCCGACAACATGGGGATGCTCTTCTCCCGCAACCTCGTCACCTTCGGCCCGCGCGAGGTGCTGCTCACCAGCGACCTGCCGGTGGTCTCACAGTTCCTCTCGGGCCGCCGCGAGGGACCCATCGGCATGTCCGAGGAGAAGGACGCCGCCCTGCTCGCCGCCGAAGCCTCCGACGGCCACGGCCCCGGCGGCTACGCCGGCCAGGGGCCGCGCGGCGTCGTCCCGCAGCTGGAACCCTCGCCCGGGATGCCCGTACGGCAGGGCGCCCTGCGCCGCCGCGAGCGGGTCGCCGCGATGATGCACCAGCTGCCGGTCGCCGCCCAGCACGCCATCCTGCGCAGCCAGACCACGGCCACCGGCGGTGCGCGCCCGTGACCGCCGAGATACCGGTGCGGCCGGCCGAGCCGCCACAGAAGCCGCCACCCGCGCCCGTACCGTCCCCGCAGCCCGTGCAGAAGCAGCCCTCGCGGCTGCTCGCACCGCTGCGGGAGACCGGGAAGCTCTTCGCCCTCGGGATCGCGGTGACCCGGGCCGTCTTCCGACGCCCGTTCCAGGCGCGGGAGTTCATCGAGCAGTTCTGGTTCATCGCCAGCGTCACCATCCTGCCCGCCGCGCTCGTCTCCATCCCGTTCGGCGCGGTCATCGCCCTCCAGGTCGGCTCGCTCACCCAGCAGCTCGGCGCCCAGTCCTTCACCGGCGGCGCCAGCGTCCTCGCGGTCATCCAGCAGGCCAGCCCGCTCATCGTCGCGCTGCTCATCGCGGGCGCCGGCGGCTCCGCGATCTGCGCCGACCTGGGCTCCCGCAAGATCCGCGAGGAGCTCGACGCGATGGAGGTCATGGGCGTCTCGCCCGTGCAGCGCCTCGTCGTCCCGCGCGTCCTCGCCACCATGTTCGTCGCCCTGCTGCTCAACGGCCTGGTCTCGGTCGTCGGCACCCTCGGCGGCTACTTCTTCAACGTGATCATGCAGGACGGCACCCCCGGCGCCTACCTCGCCAGCTTCTCCGCGCTCGCCCAGCTGCCCGACCTCTGGATCAGCGAGTTCAAGGCCCTCATCTTCGGCTTCCTCGCCGGCATCGTCGCCGCCTACCGCGGCCTCAACCCGCGCGGCGGTCCCAAGGGCGTCGGCGACGCGGTGAACCAGTCCGTCGTCATCACCTTCATGCTGCTGTTCTTCGTGAACATGGTCCTCACGGCGGTCTACCTCCAGATCGTCCCCGCGAAGGGGGGCTGACCGATGTCCATGCTCAGCTGGCTCGACCGCTCCGGCGACCAACTCAACTTCTACGTCCGTGCGTTGATCTGGATCCCGCGCACACTGCGCCGCTACACCAAAGAGGTGCAGCGCCTCCTCGCCGAGGTCGCCTTCGGCAGCGGCGGCCTCGGGGTCATCGGCGGCACCATCGGCGTGATGATCGCCATGACGCTCTTCACCGGGACCGTCGTCGGCCTCCAGGGGTACGCCGCCCTCAACCAGATCGGCACCTCCGCCTTCACCGGCTTCATCTCCGCCTACTTCAACACCCGTGAGATCGCACCCCTGGTGGCCGGACTCGCGCTCTCCGCGACCGTCGGCGCCGGCTTCACCGCCCAGCTCGGCGCGATGCGGATCAACGAGGAGGTCGACGCGCTGGAGGCGATGGGCGTCCGCTCGATGCCCTACCTCGTCACCACCCGGATCATCGCGGGCGTCGTCGCCATCATCCCGCTCTACGCGATCGGGCTGCTCTCCTCGTACGTCGCCTCCCGGTACGTCACCGTCCTCTTCAACGGTCAGTCCGAGGGCACCTACGACCACTACTTCAACCTCTTCCTCTCCCCGGACGACGTGCTGCTCTCCGTCCTCAAGGTGCTGATCTTCAGCGTGCTGGTGATCCTCGCCCACTGCTACTACGGCTTCCGCGCCGAAGGCGGCCCCGCCGGGGTCGGCATCGCGGTGGGCCGCTCGGTGCGCAACGCGATCGTGCTGATCAGCGTCACCGACTTCTTCCTCTCGCTCGCCATCTGGGGCGCCACGACGACCGTGAAGGTGGCCGGCTGATGAACGCGCAGACGGTACGCCGCAGAGCCGCCGGGGTCACCTTCCTGCTGGTGCCCGCCGTGCTCGTATGGGTCTCGGTCTCGGTGTACGAGAAGGACTTCCAGGACGACGCCACCGTGACCGTACGCACCGGCTCGGTCGGCAACGAGATGCACGACAACGCCGACGTGAAGCTCCGCGGCGTCGTCGTCGGCCAGGTCCGCTCCATCAGCGCGGACGGCGACGGGGCCCGCCTCACCCTCGCCATCGACCCGGACAAGCTGCACCAGGTCCCCGCCGACGTCACCGCGCAGATGCTGCCCACCACCCTCTTCGGGGAGCGGTTCGTGGCCCTCGTACCGCCGCAGGTGTCCTCCGGGGAGCCGCTGCGCGCCGGGGCGGTCATCCCGCAGGACCGTTCCAGCAACGCCATCGAACTGGAGCAGGTGCTCGACAACGTCCTGCCGCTGCTCACCGCCGTGAAGCCGGAGAAGCTCTCCGCCACCCTCACGGCCGTCTCCCAGGCGCTCGAAGGACGCGGCGAGAAGCTCGGTGACACGCTCGTCACCCTGGACGCCCACCTGAAGAAGCTCAACCCGCAACTCCCCACGCTCAACCGGGACATCCAGGAGCTGGTGAAGGTCAGCTCGGTCTACGCGGACGCGGCGCCGGACGTGGTCGACGCGCTCACCGACTTCACCACCACCAGCGGCACCATCGCCGACCAGGAGGCCGAACTCGCGGGCCTGTACGGGACGACGACCGCCTCCGCGAGGGACGTCACCGCCTTCCTGCGGAAGAACAAGGACAACCTCATCCGGCTCTCCGCCTCAGGGCGTCCCACCCTCGAACTCCTCGCGAAGTACGCCGACGAGTACCCCTGCACCCTGCGCACCATGGCCGGCATGGTGCCCGCCATGGACAAGGCGCTCGGCAAGGGCACCGACCAGCCCGGCCTGCACGTCACCCTCAAGACCGTCCCGTCCAAGGGGAAGTACGTCGCCGGGCGCGACACCCCGAGCTACACGGCCACCGGCGGCCCGCACTGCTACTCCGTGCCGTACCTGGGCGCCGCCGCCCCCTCCGCCGAGACCCTGGTGGCGGCGGACAGCGGAACGGACACCGGCGCCGATTCCGCGGCCGTGGACAGCGGCACCGGAGCAGCCGCCGGCGAACGCTCCCTCGGCGTCGCCAACTCCCCCGAGGAGAGCGCGCTCGTCAACGAACTCGTCGCTCCCACACTGAAAGTCCAGCCGCAGGACCTGCCCGACTGGAGCAGCGTGCTCATCGGTCCGGCCTTCCGCGGTGCGGAGGTGAAGCTCAAGTGAAGCGCCGCTCCCTCGCGGGACCCCTCACGAAATCGATCGTCTTCGTCCTGGTGACGACCCTGGCGACCACCGTGCTCGCCCTCTCCATCGCCAACACCGGTGTGGGCGACACCACTTCGTACAAGGCCCGGTTCACCGACGCCACCGGGCTCGTCGTCGGCGACAGCGTCCGCATCGCCGGGGTCAAGGTCGGCCAGGTCGAGTCCATCGGCCTCGCCGACCGCCGGGTCGCCGAAGTCCGGTTCGCCGTACGCAAGGGGCGTACGCTCCCCGCCTCGGTCACCGCGTCCATCAAGTACCTCAACATGGTGGGCCAGCGCTACATCGACCTCGACCAGGGCGCCGGGCCCGTCGGCCGGAGCTTCGCGGCCGGGGCCACCATCCCGCTCGCCCGCACCACCCCCGCGCTCGACCTGACCCAGCTCTTCAACGGCTTCCAGCCGCTCTTCGAGGGCCTCTCGCCGCCCGACGTCAACGAGCTCGCCGGCTCCATCGTGCAGGTGCTCCAGGGCGAGGGCGGCACGGTCGACAGCATCCTCAGCCACGTCGGCTCGCTCACCACGACCGTGGCCGCCAAGGACAAGGTCATCGGCGAGGTGATCAAGAACCTCAACGAGGTGCTGAAGACGGTCAACGACCGCGAGGCCGGGTTCACCGAACTGGTCGACACGCTCCAGCAGTTGGTCACCGGATTCGCCGGGGACCGCAAGCCGCTCGGCGAGGCCGTCACCGCCATGGGCGCCCTCACCACCGTCACCGCCGACCTCTTCGAGGACGGCAGGAAGCCCCTCAAGGACAGCATCAAGCAGGTCGGCCGGCTCTCCGACCAACTCGCCGACGCCACACCGGAGATCGAGAACTTCCTGGCGAAGACCCCGGCCAAGATGGAGGCGATCACCCGCCTCACCTCGTACGGGTCGTGGATGAACCTCTACCTCTGCGAGGCCAAGGTCTCCGGGGTCACCACCAGCGACGGCAGCAAGCCGCCCACCGGTATCGCGATCACCGAACCGAGGTGCACGGCGTGAACATCACCCCCATACGGGAACGCAACCCCGTCGCCGTCTCGGTCGCCGGGCTCGTCGTCCTCGGCCTCGTCGGGTTCGCCGCCTTCCACGCCGACGCGCTGCCCCTCGTGGGCGGCGGCACGACCTACACCGCCGACTTCTCCGAATCCGCCGGGCTCTCCGACGGCGACGAGGTCCGCATCGCCGGCGTGAAGGTCGGCGAGGTCACCGGCGTCTCGCTCGACGGCGCCAAGGTCAAGGTCACCTTCCGGGTGAAGGACGCCTGGATCGGAGACTCCAGCACCGTCGGCATCGCCATCAAGACCCTGCTCGGCGACAAGTACCTCGCCGTCGACCCGCTGGGCACCACCTCCCAGGACCCGTCCCACCGCATCGGGGCCGACCGCACCACCTCCCCGTACGACGTCACCCAGGCGTTCAACGGACTCGGCGAGACCATCGACGAGATCGAGACCGACCAGCTCGCCGCGAGCTTCGACGCGATCTCCGACACCTTCAAGGACTCCCCGGCCCACGTCCGCAGCGCCGCCGACGGCCTCTCCGCGCTCTCCCGTACGGTCTCCGCGCGCGACGCCGAACTCGCCACCCTGCTCAAGGCGAGCAAGCAGCTCACCAAGACCCTTTCCACCAAGGAGAGCTCCTTCGAGACGCTGCTGAAGGATGGCAACCTCCTGCTGAGTGAGATCCAGGCCCGCCGGGACTCCATCCACCAGCTGCTCACCGGCACCAAGAACCTCGGCATCCAGCTCACCGGCGTCGTCCAGGACAACAACAAGCAGCTGAAGCCCACCCTGGACGCACTCGGCAGGGTCACCGCCGTCCTGGTGAAGAACGAGGACAGCCTCGACAAGGTCCTCTCGATGGCCGGCGACTACAACCGGCTCGTCGGCAACACCCTCGGCAACGGCCGTTGGTTCGACAACTACGTCTGCGGGGTCGTCCCCAAGAACTACCTGCCGGCCGACGCGACCCCGGCCACCGGATGCATGCCGCCCAAACAGGAAGGGGGCAGCTGAAGATGAGACTCACGCGCGTCATCGGCATCGGCGCGGGACTCGCGGTCGTGGCCGTCGCGGCGACCTCCGGAGTGATGGCCCTCGACCAGGAGGGCACCACCACCGTCACCGCGTACTTCGACCGCGCCACCGGCGTCTACGCAGGCTCCGACCTGCGCATCCTCGGCGTCAAGGTGGGCAGCGTCACCGCCGTCGAACCGCAGGGCCAGGAGGTACGGGTCACCCTCCGCGTCGACAAGGACGTCAAGGTCCCCGAAGGGGCGCACGCCGTCCTCGTCGCCCCCAGCCTCGTCGCCGACCGGTACATCCAGCTCGCGCCCGCCTACACCGGCGGCGCCACCCTCGCCGACGGCGCGGTGCTCCCCGCCGACGGCAACGCCGCCCCCGTCGAGGTAGACCAGCTCTACGCCTCCATCACCGAACTCTCCACCGCACTCGGCCCGGACGGCGCCAACGCGAACGGGGCGCTGGCCCGGCTCCTCGACACCGGGGCCAAGAACCTCGACGGCAACGGCAAGGCCATCGGCGACTCCATCGAGGAGTTCGGCAAGGCGACGAAGACCCTCGACAAGAGCAGCACGGACCTCTTCGACACCCTGTCCTACCTCCAGTCCTTCACCACCATGCTCAAGGACAACGACGGCGAAGTCCGATCGGCCGAGCAGCAGTTGAACTCCGTCACCGGCTTCCTCGCCGAGGACAAGGAGAACCTGAGCGCCGCCCTGTCCGAACTCGCCACCGCCCTCGGCCAGGTGAAGACCTTCATCGAGGACAACCGCGAGTCGCTCAAGACCAACGTCGACGCGCTCGTCCCGCTCACCCAGATCCTCGTCGACCAACGGGCGTCGCTCGCCGAGTCCTTGGACACCCTCCCGCTCACGGCCGGCAACCTCGTCAACGCGTACGACCCCGTCAACCGCACCCTGGACGGACGGACCAACCTCAACGAGCTGAGCATGGGCGGCTACTTCCCCGACCAGCCCTCGGCCGGCGCCACCATGACCGGCACCGCGGCATCCGGCAGCGACGGCGCGGCGACCCTGAGCGGACTTGCCGCGGTGGACGCCTCCCGCCAGGCGGAACTGCCCGTCCTGCCGCTCCCCGCCGTCGGCACCGTCTACGGCACGCCCGAGAAGACGGCCACTGGTACCGAGGGCTCCGGGACCGAGGGCTCCGGGACCGAGGGCTCCGGGACCGAACAGAAGGAGGCCGGCCGATGAGCAGGGCCGCGTACCGACCCAGGGGCCGGGTGATCGCCGGGGCGGCCGGAGTGGCCGCGGTGGGCGTCGCCCTGGTCCTCGTCGTCACCCAGGTCGACGCACCGTCGTTCAGCGGGATCGAGCAGCTCCCGCTGCCCGGCGGCGCCGACCTCGGCGACCACCCGTACGAGATCACCGCCGAGTTCGCCGACGTACTCAGCCTCGCCCCCCAGTCCTCCGTCAAGGTCAACGACGTGGCGGTGGGCCGGGTGACCGGCATCGCGCTCGGCCGGGACGGCTGGACCGCGAAGGTCACCATGCGGATCAACGGGAACGTCGACCTCCCCGCCAACGCCCTCGCCCACCTCGAACAGTCCAGCCTCCTCGGTGAGAAGTTCGTCCAGCTCTCCCCGCCCGCCGAAGGCAAGGCCGAGGGCGCCCTCGCGGACGGCGACCGCATCCCGCTCGACCGCACCAACCGCAACCCGGAGGTCGAGGAGGTCCTCGGCGCGCTCTCCCTGCTCCTCAACGGGGGCGGGGTCAGCCAGCTCAAGACCATCACCACCGAGCTGAACAAGGCGCTCACCGGACAGCAGCCGGAGATCCGGTCGATGCTCCAGCGGGTCGACACCCTCGTCACCGACCTGGACGACCACAAGGAGGACATCACCCAGGCCCTCGACGGCGTCAACCGGCTCGCCGCCACCCTCGCCACCCGCAAGCAGGACGTCGGCACCGTCCTCACCGGCCTCAGCCCCGGCCTCAAGGTCCTGGAGGACCAGCGCGGCCAGCTGCTGACCATGCTGAGCTCGCTCGACACCCTGTCCACCGTCGCCGTCGACACGATCAACAAGAGCAAGGCCGACATGATCGCCGACCTCAAGGCCCTCGCGCCCACCCTCAAGGCGCTCGCCGACTCCGGCGACGCGCTGCCCGACTCCCTCCAGGTGCTCGCCACCTACCCGTTCACCGACGAGGTCCTGCGCGGCGTCAAGGGCGACTACCTCAACGTCTACCTGGACATGACCGCCGCCCCCGGCTCCCAGATCATCCCGCCGTACGACCCGAACGCGACGACCACCCCGGAAACCCCGACGGCGGAGACGGCGTCCCTCGCCTCCCTGCCCCTGCCGCTTCCCTCGGTGACCGCTTCGAGCGCAGGGAGCGACCGATGATCACCACGGCCATCCGCCTCAAGAACATTGCCTTCCTCGTGATCTCGGTGCTCGTCCTCGCCTTCCTCGGGTTCCGCTACGCCGACCTCGGCCACTACGTCGGACTGCGCGACTACTACACCGTCACCGTCCAACTGCCGCAGACCGGAGGCCTCTTCACCCACTCCAACGTCACCTACCGGGGCGTCTCGGTGGGCCGGGTCGGCCCCATCGAACTCACCGACGAGGGCGTCGAGGCCGAACTGCGCATCGACAACGACTCCCCGCCCATCCCCGACAGCCTCACCGCCGTCGTCGCCAACCTCTCGGCGGTGGGCGAGGAGTACGTCGACCTGCGCCCCACCCGCTCCACCGGCCCGTTCCTCGGCAACGGATCGGTGATCGACCAGGCCGACACCGCCATCCCCGCACCCCCCACCGACGTCCTCGTCAGCGTCAACGACCTGGCGTCCTCGGTGGACCTGGAATCGCTGCGCACCGTGGTCGACGAGTTCGGCACCGCACTGGCCGGCCGGGGCGACGACCTCCAGGTCCTGCTGGACACCGGCAGCGAGTTCGTCGACGCCGCCGACAAGGCACTCCCCGCCAACATCAAGCTGATGCAGGACGGCGAGACGGTCCTGCGCACCCAGGCCGAACAGGGCGACGCGCTCAAGGGATTCGCCGACGGCGCGAAGGACCTGGCCGCCGAACTCAAGGGATCCGACAGCGACCTGCGCCGCCTGATCGCCGCCACCCCCGGTGCCGCGACCCAGCTCAGCGCGCTCATGCGCGACCTCGACCCGGGCTTCGGCGTGGTGGTCGCCAACCTCCTCACCACCTCCGAGGTCGCCGTCACCCGCCAGCGCGGCATCGAGGAACTCCTGGTGAAACTGCCCGCCGTGGCCGCCGCCGGAGCCAGCGTGGTGGACGAGGACGGCGCACGGTTCGGTATGGCCGTCACCTTCTTCGAACCCCTGCCCTGCACCGCCGGATACGGCGACACCGTCTACCGCAACGGCCTCGACACCACCCAGGGCCCGGCGGTCAACACCAAGGCGCGTTGCACCGCGTCCCCCGGCACCGGCGTCGAGGTCCGGGGCCCGGCCAACGCCCCGAAGGGCGGCGCGGTCCCCGACCCGGTGAAGCCCGTGACGACCCTGACCGGCTCCGCGGCGGACACGCTCCTCCCCGGAGCGCTCTCCTCCGGCTCCGTCTCCTCCACCTCTTCCACGGCCCCGTCCACCACCATGGCCGGGCTGCTCGGACTGGGGGGAGGCGCGTGAGCGTACGGGCGAAGAACCTCAGCGGCTGGGCGGTCCTCCTCGCCGCCGTGCTCGTCTGCGCGCTGGGCGGCTGGTCGTACGCGGCGGCCCGGAGCGACGACTCCGTCCCGTACGCCAAGAGCCGGGACGCCGCCCTGGCCGCAGGCCGGAGCCAGGTGGCGCGGCTGAACAGCATGGACGGCACCGATGCCGCGAAGATCGACGCCGGGCTCGACGGCTGGCTGAGCGTCACCGCCGGGCCGCTCCACGACCAGCTGAAGAGCACCCGGAGCAAGGACGCCGCCGCGTTCCGGTCGGCCGGCACCAGCGCCAAGGGCACGGTCAGGGACGCGGCGCTCACAGCCCTCGACGAACGCGCCGGTACGGCGGAACTGATCGCCACCGTCGAGGTGAAGGTCACCCCGCGCACCGGAGCGGCCGGCACCGAACGCAAACGGTTCGAGGCCGCCCTGGAGCGTACGGGCGACGGCTGGAAGGTCAAGGCGCTCACCGCGATCCCGGTCGGAGCGGCCACATGAGCGGCGTGCGGACGGGCACGGCGGCCCCGCACGACCGGGGCGAGCACGACAGCATCGAGCACGGTGGCGGAGAGGCGGCGGCGGTGAGCGTTACCGGCCAGGACGTGGAGGAACGTTCCGAGGAGGCGCCCACCGCCACGGAGCAGGACACGGCCACGGTGCAGGACGCCTCCACGGACGGGGCCGCGTCCGGGGCGCCGTCCCCCGGCGTGAGGGCCCCCTGGCGGCGCGTCCTCGCGGGCGCCCTGGTCGTCCTGCTGATCGCCGCCGGAACCGGACTCTTCGTACGCGGCCGGCAGATCCGGGACACCCCCGCCACCGCCAACCAGGCCCTGACCGACACGGCCGCCACCGACCGCGTCACCGGTGACGTCAGCAGCGCCCTCGCCACGGTCTTCTCGTACGCGCCGGCCACCACCACCGCGACGAAGGCCTCCGCCCAGCACCTGCTGGCGGGAGCGGCGCTCAAGCAGTACGCGGCGCTCTTCGGGCAGGTCGAGAAGCAGGCGGCCGACCAGAAGCTGACGCTCACCACCAACGTCGTGCGCGCCGGGGTCACCCGGCTCACCGGCGACAGCGCCCACCTGCTGGTCTTCCTGGACCAGGTGTACGAGCGCGAGGGCAAGGCCGCCACCACGGCCGCCGCCCAGCTCTCCATCACCGCCCACCAGCAGGACGGCGTCTGGCAGATCGTCGACATCACCTCCAGGTGACGAGGCACAGCGACACGGTGCCGGCCCGCACGGAGCCCGGCAGGGGAGAGGCAGCGATGGCACGGGCAATCAAGGCGACGAACCCGCTGGTGCGGGCGGCGAGTGCGCTGGCACTCGTGGCGGCGGTCGCGGCGGGCTGGGGCGGCTGGTCCTGGTACACGGCGGCGCACGACGACTCCGCCTCGTACGCACAGGCCCGCGACGACGCCCTCGCGGCGGGCGAGCAGGCCGTGCAGAACATGAACACGCTCGACCACTCCCGGCTCCAGGAGGGCCTGGACAGCTGGGAGGACTCCACGACCGGAGACCTCCACCAGCAACTCGTCGACGGACGCGACGCGTTCGTGAAGCAGATCGAGACGGCGAAGACGAAGAGCACCGCCCAGGTGCTCTCCGGCGCCGTGACCGAACTGGACGAACGGGCCGGCAAGGCGAGCCTGATGGTGGCCCTGCGCGTCACCGTCACCGCGCCGGAGGGCGACCCGGCGGTGAAGGAGAGCCGGATGCTCGGCCAGCTCACCCGGACCTCCCAGGGGTGGAAGCTCAGCGCCCTCGGCCAGGCCCCCGTCGGCAACACCGCCGGCTGACGCCTCCACTCCCGCCACCCCGCCCCACCCCGAGAGGAACCCCGGACATGTCGACGACCCGTCACCTCGTCAACCGGCAGCGCAGACTGGCCACCGTCGCCGCCGACCGCGCCACGGCGCCCCACGCGACCTCCCCGGACGCCGAGGAAGCGAACGCGACGGCTGTCGCCGACGATCCGGAGCCGTCCGGCGCAGCCGACGAGGACGAGGACGAGCGCTCCCCGGCCGAGGCGGAGACCGAGTCGGAGGCCGAAGCGGAGACCGAGTCCCCGGAGAGCCGGACCCGCCGCCTCCGTATCAGCCTCCCCGCCCTCCTCTGCGTACTCACCGTGCTGCTCGGTGTCTTCGCCGCCTGGGCGTTCACCTCCGCCGCCACCCTGCGCGACGACCCGAGCCGCCGGAACACCGCGCTCACCGACATCGCCCGCACCAGCGAGGTCAAGGGGCAGATCACCGAGGCGGTCGGCGCCGTCTTCAGTTACGACTACGCCTCCACCGAGAAGTCCGACCGCGCCGCCAAGACCTACCTGACCGGCAAGGCGGTGCAGCAGCACCAGGACATGCTCGCCCAGGTAAGGGAGCAGGCCCCCAAACAGAAGCTCGTCCTCACCACGACCGTCACCGAGAGCGCGGTCGAGCGGCTCGACGGCGACCGGGCGAGGCTCCTCGTCTTCGCCGACCAGAGCAACACCCGCACCGGCGCCAAGGAGGAGACGACCTACGCCGCGGCCATGTTCGCCGTGGACGCCGTCCGCAAGGACGGCCGCTGGCAGATCGCGGCCATCGACACCTTCACCCAGTGACCCGGGGAGAGACGGACAGATGAGGTTCAACGGCTCCATGCGGCGCGGCATCACCGGCACGGCCACGGCCGTCGCCGCGATGGCCGCACTCACGGCCTCGCAGGCACCGGGCTACGTGGGCGTCGCGCACCAGGACGAGGCGAAGAACGTGGCCACCGACGAGGTGGTCTGGACGCACGTGCCCAACGACGACTCGTACCACACCGAACTGCCGCCCCTGAAGTCACCGGCCCCGCTGACGCCACCGAAACCGGGCGTGAAGCAGACCCCCGCCCTCGTCCGCGCCTGGGCCGAAGCCGGCATCCCGTCGACCGTGCTCGCGGCGTACCGCAGGGCCGAGGCCACCGTCGCCCGGACCGACGGCTCCTGCCGGCTGCCGTGGCAACTCCTCGCCGCCATCGGCAAGGTGGAGTCCGGGCACGCCGCCGGCGGCAGGGTGGACAAGGCCGGTACGACCCTCTCCCCGATCCTGGGCCCGGTCCTGAACGGTGCCGGGTTCGCCAACATCCCGGACACCGACAACGGCGCCTACGACGGCGACCGCACCTACGACCGGGCCGTAGGGCCGATGCAGTTCATCCCGTCCACCTGGGCCCACTGGGGCCAGGACGGCAACGGCGACGGCCTCCGGAACCCCAGCAACGTCTACGACGCGACGCTCGCCGCAGGCCGCTACCTCTGCGCCGGGACCCGCAACCTCTCCGTCGGCGCCGACCTCGACCGCGCGATCCTCAGCTACAACCACTCGGACACCTATCTGCGCACGGTGCTGTCCTGGATGGCCTACTACGGCGACGGAGCCCACCCGGTCCCGGACGGCCAGGGCCCCCTGCCCACCACTCCCGGCGCGGGCGGCCCCACCGAACCGTCCGCCCCGGTCGGCGGCCCCGGCACCATCATCATCGGCCCCCAGCCCTCCGGCAGCCCCCGCCCGTCCACCTCACCCACCCCCACCCCGTCCGGCTCGCCCGACCCCGGCACCACCCCGGACCCGAGCACGACCCCGGACCCGGGCACCACGCCGGACCCCAGCACCACGCCCGATCCGAGCACCACGCCGGATCCCAGTACGACCCCGGACCCGAGCACCACGCCCGACCCCGGCACCACGCCCGACCCGGACCCGACCGACACCGGCACCCCCGACCCCACGGACCCGGCCACCACGGAACCCACGGCCCCGGCCACCACCGACCCCGAGCCCACCTGCACGGACCCGGCCGCCGACCCTTCCGAGGACCCCGAGGCGACGGAGGACCCGTGCGTGAATCCGACTGAGGGGGCTGCGGAATAGGGCATCTGCGGACGGACTCCGCACCCCGGGACGGACGATGTCGGCCCCGCACGCGCGGGGAGCACCACACGGCGTACCAGGTGCCGTCCGTCGCCGTGGGACCATCCCCGCACGCGCGGGGAGCACGGCTTCACCGGCCCCGGCCCGGGGGGACTCCAGGGACCATCCCCGCACGCGCGGGGAGCACTGATTCAGCTCCTGGTACCGGCCCAGCACCCTGGGACCATCCCCGCACGCGCGGGGAGCACCCCCAGCCAACGTCGCGGGTGGTCGGGCGCGTGGGACCATCCCCGCACGCGCGGGGAGCACGCCGAGGCGTACAGGGTCAGCTTCACCTGGACGGGACCATCCCCGCACGCGCGGGGAGCACACACGATCGCTGACTCCAGCTCGTCGGCGTCGGGGACCATCCCCGCACGCGCGGGGAGCACCCTTCCTGACCTGCTGGGCTATCGCGTCGGCAGGCCGAAAATGACCAACTTCTCCGACTCCGGCATATCAACCATGTGACTCGTCCGCATCCAGGTTGGGTTCCTCAGTCCCACGGCCGCCCCCGTTCTCCCTCAAAGCGGCCGCCACGCCCACGAGTCGGCGACCGAGCAGGCCACCGGTCCGCCCGTCATCCGGTCCGCAGGTCCCCAGCACCGAAATGGCGTCGGGTCTCCTCGTCGGCCGGGAGGAAGGTCTCCAGATGCAGCCCTTCCAGGGCCGCATCGGTGGCCGTGCTGAGAGTGGCGGAGGTGCTGAAGAACCGGAGTGGGGTTCCCCCCACGTCGATGGAGAGGGTGACTACCGGTCCCGTGGCCGGGGCGGTGGTGCCGGTGGCGTCGGTCCCGTCGAGGTATCGGGCGATCTCCGTGGCGAGCGCGTGGTGGCGTTGGTCGTGGGTGCGCTCGGCGCGGTGTTCCACCTGCCGCAGCAGATGGCTGCCCCACTCCTCAAGGTTGCCGATCCGGCCCGCCAGCCCGTCCGGATGCAGGCAGACCCGGGCCACGTTGACCGGCGGCTCCAGGAGTTCCGGCGCGCATCCCGTCAGCAGGCCCTCCGCGGCGGCATTGGCGTCGACGATGTCCCAGTGATCGTCCAACAGTAGCGCGGGGTAGGGCAGATGGGCGTCGAGAAGTCGGCGCAGGCCGTCCATCACCACCTCGACCGACACGTCGTCCCACGGCAGATCCCGATAGTGCGGTGCGTAACCGGCCGCCAGCAGAATGCGGTTGCGGTCCCGCAGTGGCACATCCAGGCTCTCGGAGAGATGCACGATCATCTCCGGGGTCGGGTGGGCCCTGCCGGTCTCCACCCGGCTGAGGTGTCGCGTGGACACCCGGGAGTGGTTGGACAACTCCTGCTGACTGAAACGGCGTCGCTCACGCCACATCCGCAACAGCGCGCCGGGCGGCGGTCCTTCGATGGCGATCCTCATGTTCGCGAGTCTAGAAGCGTGCGTCCGAGGGGCCATGACCTCCGGGGTCATGGATCGGCCGACCCGCCCGGGCCAGGATTCCGGCATCGGCCGAACCGGACGAACGGAGAGACGGACATGGCAGACAGCACAGTCACGACAGGCGCCGCAGGCACCACAGTCACGACAGAAACCGGAGGCACCGCAGGCGCCGCAGACACGGTCCAGCACTACCTGGCCACCTGGAACGCGAGCGGCGAGGAGACGGCGAAGCTGCTCTCCGAGCACTGGTCGCCCGAGGTGACGTACACCGATCCGTTGGCCGAGGTCTCCGGCCACGAGGGGATCGCGGCGGTCATCGACGGCGTCCGGGAGCAGTTCCCGGGGCTGGTGTTCACCCAGGTCGGAGAGGTGGACGCCCACCACCGGCAGCTGCGGTTCCGCTGGGGCCTCGGCCTCCCGGGAGCCGAACCGTTGGTGATCGGCTTCGACGTCCTCGTGCTGGACGAGTCCGGACGGATCCAGGACGTGCGCGGTTTCCTGGACAAGGTGCCGGCATGACCACGCCGCCGCGCGGTTACGCGATCGGCTACCTGAGGAACGTCGAACTCGGCCCGGACATCGCGGAGTACATCGAGCGGATCGAGGCCACGATGGCTCCGTACGGCGGTCGCTTTCTGGTGCATGGCGGACGGCTCGCCGCGTACGAGGGGGAGTGGGACGGCGACCTCGTCGTGCTGGAGTTCCCCGGCCTCACCGCCGCGCAGGAGTGGTACGAGTCGCCCGCCTACCAGGCGATCCTGCCGCTCCGCACCGAGCACGCGACCTCCATGGTCGCGCTGGTCGAGGGTGTGGGGGAGGACTATCACGCCGCCGACAAGATCCGGCGGCTCTTCCCGCCCCGGGACGCTTTCCACTAGTAGTGCTTCGTTAGGTTCTGGATCTGTGTCTGGTTCGGTTGCGGGGTAGGGGTCGGTTGCAGGTGGTGCAGGTGCCGGTCCAGCCCTTCAGCAGGTTCTGGAGGAGGTCCAGGATCTGGTAGAGGGTCAGGCCGGCGTGGGTACTTTTGGGTCGAGCCGCCTGAGGGTGAGGAAGGCTTGGGCGGCGGTGACGAGGGTGACGTGGTGGTGCCAGCCGCGCCAGGTGCGGCCTTCGAAGTGGTCCAGACCGAGACCGTGTTTGAGTTCGCGGTAGTCGTGTTCGATGCGCCAGCGCATCTTCGCCCACCGCACCAGCTCGGCGACAGGTGTCTCGGGCGGCAGGTTCGATATCCAGAAACCCGTCGGGGTCTCCTGATCGGCAGGCCACTCGACCAGGACGGTGGAAGTGGGTAGGACTCCGTCCCAGCGGTTGCGTCCGCCGCCTGCGGCTTGGGCGGCGGCCAGGGACTGCCTGCCCGCCGTCCGAACCGTCAGGACCGCGAACCGTGAGGTCATCGCGCCTTTACTGCCCTGTCGCCAGGCCACCTCGGTGAAGTGGTCGGCGGCAGCGGCCTCGGCAGCGTGGACGGTAAGTGCTCGCGGCGCCGTGCGGTATCGGGCCAGCGTCGGGGGGCCAAGTCCTCCGTAATCCGGCTGGTGCGGCTCGATGTTCAGCTCGTGGGCGACTTCCTTCCCGGTCAGTGCCAGCACATAGGACAGGCCGCGTTCCTGAAGGCCGTGGCGGAAGGGAGTGCTCACGCCGTAGCCCGCGTCGGCGACCACCACCGGGGCTTTTAGCCCCCACTCGGTCACGTTGTCCAGCAGCCCGAGCGCGAGCCGCCATTTCTCCTGATGGACGGTGCCGTCGGGGATGCCCGCCCGGTGGCAGCGGCCCGGCTCGTCCGTCCACTCACGGGGCAGATACAACTGCCAGTCCAGCGGACACGACGCCGTATCGGTGGCGGCGTGGACACTGACCGCGACCTGGCAGTTCGCCCGCTTCCCCAGGGCTCCGCAGTACTGACGGGCCACCCCGGCCGAGGCCCGGCCGCACTTGGGAAACGACACGTCGTCGATCACCCAGACCTGTGGTGTGATCGCTTCGGACAGTCTCCGGGCGATCCGCTGCCGCACCGGCAACGGATCCCACGGCGACTGATTCACGAACTGCTGCAGAGCCTGCATGTTCCCGTCCGGCAACCGCTCCGCCATCGGCTGGATCGACTTACGCCGACCGTCCAACATCAGGCCCCGCAGATAACACGCACCCCACCGCCGCTGATCCCGCCGCGGCAACGACCCGAACACATCACCCACGAAGTCCGCCAACTCACCCCGGAGCCGCTCGACATCCCCCAGTTTCACACTCGAAGGATGCCCACCACCAGGAAAGATCACTCAAGGTAACGAAGCACTACTAGCGGAGACCCGCCTCACCCCGCCCCCGACAGCACCTCCGAGAGGTCGTACCGCACGGCTTCCTCCAACTGCCCGTACGTGCAGCCGGAAGGGGTGCGGTCGGGGCGCCACCTGCTGAACTGCGTGGTGTGACGGAACCGGTCGCCCTCCATGTGGTCGTACCTCACCTCGCAGACCCGCTCCGGACGCAGCGGCACCCACGACATGTCCTTCTTCCCCGACCACCGGCTCGGCGCCCCCGGCAGCCGGGCACCCTCGTGCGCCTCGGCGTCCGCCCAGGCGCCCCAGGGGTGTTCTGCGGCCGGGGTCCTCAACACCGACAGCTCGTCCGCGAGTTCGGCCCGGCGTTTCATCGGGAAGGACGCGCAGACACCGACGTGCTGGAGTGTGCCCCCGTCGTCGTACAGCCCCAGCAGCAGCGAACCGACGACCGGGCCGCTCTTGTGCTCGCGGTAGCCCGCCACCACGCAGTCGGCGGTCCGCTCGTGCTTGATCTTGAACATGGTGCGGGCGTCGGGCCGGTAGGGCAGGTCGAGCGGTTTGGCGACGATCCCGTCCAGCCCCGCGCCCTCGTACTGGTCGAACCACCGCTGCGCGACCTCCCGGTCCGTGGTGGCCGGGGCGAGGTGGACCGGGGGCACCGCACCCGCGAGCGCCGCCTCCAGCACCGTACGCCGGTCCGCCTGCGGGGTGCCGAGCAGCGACAGGTCGTCCAGGGCCAGCACGTCGAAGGCGACCAGGGACGCGGGGGTCTGCTCGGCGAGGAGGCGTACGCGGGACTCCGCCGGGTGGATGCGCTCGCTGAGCCGGTCGAAGTCGAGGCGCCCGCCGTGCGCGAGCACGATCTCCCCGTCGATCACGCAGCGCGGCGGCAGCGACTCCAGGACCGCCGGGACCAGCTCGGGGAAGTAGCGGGTCAGCGGCTTGCCGGTACGGCTGCCGATCACCACCTCGTCCCCGTCCCGGTGCACGATCGCCCGGAAACCGTCCCACTTCGCCTCGTACTGCATGCCCGGCGGGATCGTGGCGACGGACTTGGCGAGCATCGGCTTCACAGGGGGCATCACCGGCAGGTCCATGGTCCCGATTCTGCGCGAAACCCCACCGCCCGTCCTTCGATATGCGGCATTTGCGTACCCCGCCTACGGTGGCCGACATGGGAGCTGCGGTGGAACTCGACGTGGACGGGCGGCCGGTGCGGCTGTCCAACCCCGACAAGGTGTACTTCCCCGAGAAGGGCTACACCAAGAGGGACGTGGCGGAGTACTTCCTCGCCGTGGGCGACGGCATCACCCGCGCACTGCGCGACCGTCCCACCACCCTCCAGCGCTTCGTCGACGGCGTGGAGGGCGAGTTCTTCTACCAGAAGCGGGCGCCGAAGAAGGTGCCCGACTGGATCCCCACCACCCGGATCTCCTTCCCCAGCGGCCGGCACGCCGACGAGATCTGCCCCGCTGGTCTCGCGGCGGTCCTCTGGGCCGCCAACCTCGGCACCCTCACCTTCCATCCCTGGCCGGTACGGAACACCGACACCGACCACCCCGACGAGCTGCGCATCGACCTCGACCCGCAGCCCGGCACCGACTACGCCGACGCCGTCGAAGCCGCGCACGAACTCCGCATCGTCCTGGAGGAGCACGGACTGCGCGGCTGGCCCAAGACCTCCGGCGGTCGCGGCATCCACGTCTTCGTGCCGCTGGTCCCCGAGTGGACCTTCACCGAGGTCCGCCGGTCCGCCATCGCGGTGGGGCGCGAACTGGAGCGGCGGATGCCCGATCGGGTCACCACCGCCTGGTGGAAGGAGGAGCGCGGCGAGCGGATCTTCGTCGACTACAACCAGACCGCCCGCGACCGGACCATCGCCTCCGCCTACTCCGTACGCCCCTTCCCGCACGCCCCGGTCTCCGCCCCGCTGCGCTGGGAGGAGATCGACGACGCCGAGCCCCGCGACTTCGACATCAGGACCATGCCCCAGCGGTACGCGAAGGTGGGCGACGTCCACGCCGACATGGACCAGCACGCCTTCCGCCTCGACCTGCTGCTGGAACTCGCCGCGCGCGACGAGCGGGAACACGGCCACGGCGACCTGCCCTATCCGCCGGAGTACCCCAAGATGCCCGGCGAGCCCAAGCGCGTGCAGCCCAGCCGCGCCCGGCACGACGAGGAACCGGAGACCGACGGGTGAGCGGAGAGCGCACGCCGCCGGAGGGAGCCGACGACGGTGGGGGAGCCACCCCCGACGGCGCAGGGGGAGCCACCGCGGCGCCCGGCCGCGCCCCGCACGGCGCGCACGGCCGGCCCTCCACCGCGCGGGACAAGTGGCGCGCCTTCAAGGAGTCGCCGTACTTCCCCGCGACCGTGCTGCTGTTCATCCTCGCCGCCGCCGCGGGCCTCTTCGCCGGCTCGTACACCTATGCCATGGCCAACCCCACCCCGCACCGGATTCCGGCGGCCGTGATCGGCGAGCCCGCCTCGCCGCGCGGCACCGCGTTCGTGGCGGGGATGGAGAAGGCCCTCAACACCTCCCTGGTCCTGCACGAGTACGACACGATGGCCGAGGCCGACGAGGCACTCCAGGAACAACGCGTCTTCACCATCCTGCGCGCGGACAACGACCGGGTGCACCTGGACGTCGCCGCCGCCTCCGGCGCCTCCGTGGCCCAACTCCTCGCCGAGGCGGGGGAGAAGGTGGGCAAGGAGATCGGAGTGCCGGTCATCGTCCGGGACGTCAAACCGCTCCAGCCGGGCGACCCGCGCGGACTCGCGCTCTTCTACATCTCGCTCGCCGCGGTCATCCTCGGCTTCGTCGGAGCCATCCAGCTCAGCGTCCACGCCCGCAGCCTGACCCCGCCCGAACGCATCCTCTTCACCGTCGCCCACGCGCTGTTCGGCGCGTTCGCCATCGCCGCCGTCGTGGACTGGGGACTCGGCGCACTGGACCTGCCGTTCCTCCAGTCCTGGCTGATCCTGGCGTTCACGATGTTCACCAGCGCCATGGTCTTCACCATGTTCAACACCCTCATCGGACGCTGGGCGATGCTCCCGACCTGGGGCGTCATGGTGCTGCTCGGCAACCCGTCGTCCGGCGGCGCCGTCTCCTGGCCGCTGCTGCCGTCGCTGCTCGGGCACATCGGCCGCTGGCTGCCCCCCGGCGCCTCGGTCAACGCCCAGCACACCGCCGTCTACTACCACGGGCACCAGTTCCTCTTTCCCTACCTGGTGCTCGGCGTCTGGGCCCTGGTCTCCTGCGCCGTGTTCTGGACCTGGCGCCACCGCCACCCCGGCGGCCGCCCCAAGCCCGCCGAGCACGCGGCCGCGTCCGGCTGAACGCCGTCGCGCTCAGTCGGTGGGGGACACCGCCGCGAGGCGCAGCTGCTCCTCCTCCACGATGAGCCGGGCCAGCGCCCCGTCCGACACGTCCACGGCCTCCGGCACCGCCTCGGCGACATCGCTGCGCCGGGCGTACGCGTCGAACGCCCGGTCCTTGCGGGCCAGCAGCGCCATCATCCGCTGGTCGACGCTGTCCGCCGTGAGCAGCCGGTGCACCTGGACGCCGCGTATCTGACCCATCCGGTGCGCCCGGGCCACGGCCTGGTGCTCCAGGGTCGGTTTGATCTGCGGCTCGCAGAGGATGACCACGGAGGCGGCCTGCATGTTCAGCCCGGTGCCGCCCGCCTGGATCTGGCTCAGCAGTACCGCGTGCCCGCGCGCCGCGCCGAACGCGTCCACCAGCTCCTGCCGGCGGCCCGCCGCGACGTTCCCCGCGACCGGCCCGAACACCCCATCGCCCAGGGCCTCGCGGACGGTCGCCAGCACCTCGCGGAAGTACGAGAACACCACCACCTTGTGCCCGTTGCCGGCCGCCTCGGCGACGAGCTCCCGCAGCCGCGCCAGCTTCGCCGACGCCTCGGGCACCGCGTACGCGGCCCGGCGCATCCGCATGAAGTGGCCGTCGTCCACCGCCGCCCGGTAGGCGCGCAGATCGGCCTCGCTGAACTCCACCCACTCGTCGGCCCGTACCAGGGCGGGCAGTTCGGGGAGCACGTCCTCCTGGTTGCGCCGGAGATAGGCGGGCGCCACCGCGCGACGGAAGGCCAGGGAACCGGCGGCGCCCTGCACGCCGTCGACCGAGGGCGCCAGCTCGGGGCGGAGCAGGCGGATCAGGTTACGGAACTCCGCCACCCGGTTCTCCATCGGCGTGCCGGTGAGGAAGAGGACGTGCACGGCCCGGTCCGCCCACCCCGAGACCGCCCGCGACCTGCGGGTGCCGGGATTCTTCACGTAGTGCGCCTCGTCCACGACGAGCATCGCCGGCCGCACGCCCGCCGCCTCCGCCTCGGGCAGGGCGTGGAGCGCGTCGAAGGTCGTGAGCGCGACCCCGCCCGAGCGGAGCCACTCACCGAACGCGTCGTTCCGGTCGGGGCCGTGGACCGGCAGCACGCCCAGCGTGGAGCGGGCGCGGATCTCGCGCGTCCAGTTGACGAGCACGCTCGCCGGGCACACCACCAGGAAGTGGCTCCCGCCGCCCGCCGCCAGGTGCGCCAGCGCCGCGATGGCCTGCACCGTCTTGCCCAGACCCATCTCGTCCCCGAGCACCACCCGTTTCTGGGCGAGCGCGAACCGGGCCCCGAACGACTGGTAGCCGCGCAGCGACACCCGCAACCGCGAGTCGTCCAGCCGCAGCCCGCGTACCCGGTCCGCGATCGCGGACGGCAGGAACCCCTCGGCGGCTTCCCGGTCCGGGCCGGTGCCCGACAACTCGGCGAGCAGACCGTAGTACTCGGCCGACCGCAGCTCGAAGTCGACCCAGGCCGACGCCTCCGGCTCGTCGGCCCGCAGCAGATCGACGCACACCTGGCCGAAAAGGAGCGGAAGCCGCTGCTCCTCGGCCTCCACCAGCACCGTCCGCACCGTCTCCACCGCCGCCGCGACCCGTCCGCGCGCCTCCCGGCCGAGGAAGAGGGGGCGCAGCCGCCCTCGGGCCGGTGCCGCCGAGGCCACCGGCTCCGCCAGTCGCCCGATCAGGCGCACCGCCGCCTCGCGGGCCCGCCGCGCGTCGGGGCCCGCTTCGACCAGCCGGTGCAGGGCCACCACCAGCGCGCCGGTGGCGGGGTCCGGGGCGTCCGCGTCGAGCCGTACCGCGACCGTGTCGCGGACCGCGTGCGCGAGCTGCTCGGCGGCGGCCAGCGCCTGGTCCGCGGTCTGCGCCCCGACCCCGGGCAGCCGCCGGAGCTCGTACCGGCTGCTCGTGCGCACCGCGCCGACCGTGCGGAACCCGGCCTGTTCGAAGGCGGTGATGCGCAGCCGCCCCTCCGTCACGTCGCGGAGCCGGGCGACCGGGATCGCCTCCAGCTCCCGGCCGACCAGGGAGGAGACGAGGGGGTCGAGCACGGAGCGTACGGCGTCCAGCGCGCGGTCGTGGTCGGCGGGCACCGCGCGGGCCGCCGCCAGCAGCGCGTCCGCGTCCGCGAGCAGCGGCCGGACCGTCCTCCTGGCGCCCGCCCCGGTGCCCGTGGTGCCGTCCTGTGGCATGTACGTACGTCCCTCTGTCCCGCCCGCCGCCCCGCCCGTCCCGGGACACCACGCAGGGGTCCCGCGGGCCCCCATGGTTTCACGAGCGCCCGGTGGGAGGGCGGCCACCGCCCCGGCGGCGGAGACCGGATCGTGCGGGCCGGGCGTTCCTCCTCCGGCCGGCCGTCCGCGGACTGCGGCGTCCGGCCACCGGTGGCAGACTCGAATGGCCAGGGAATCCCTGCGCGAGACCACGACCACGACCTGCACTGACGAGTCAAGCGGGGCGTCAACGGGCCCCGCTGGAGGAGCGCAGCGCCATGCTCGACCCGACCTTCGTCCCGGGCGCCCCGAACTGGATCGACCTCGGCACACCCGACCTCGACGGAGCCACCACTTTCTACCGGGGCCTGTTCGGATGGGACCTGGTCCCCGGCGGCCCCGAGACCGGCGGCTACGGGATGTACACCCTGGACGGCCGGACCGTCGCCGGGGCGATGACCGTCACCGACGAACAGGCCAAGCCGACGTGGTCGGTGTACTTCCAGTCGCCCGACGTGGACGCGACCGCCCGCGCGGTCGAAGCCGGGGGCGGAAACGTTCCCTTCGCGCCGATGGACGTGCTGGAGTACGGCAGGATGGGCGGGTTCACCGACCCCGCGGGCGCCTACTTCGGCTCCTGGCAGCCCAAGCAGAACCCCGGACTCGGCGCGACCCAGGTGCCGGGCACGCTGATCTGGTCCGAGCTCTACACCCCGGACGTGGAGGCGGCGAAGGCGTTCTACGGAAGCGTCTTCGGCTGGGACGCGGAGGCCACCGAGTTCCCCGGCGGCACCTACACGATGATCCGCCCGGCCGGTACGGAGGGCGACGAGGCCGCGTTCTTCGGCGGGCTGGTCGGTCTGGACGAGGTGCCGAGCGAGGCGCGGTCGGGCCCGCACTGGCTGCCGTACTTCTCGGTGGACGACGTCGAGGTGGTGCTGGGCGACGCGGTCCGGCTAGGCGGAGCGGTCACCCTCGGGCCGATGGAGATGGAGAAGGTCGGCGTGATGGCCAACGTCACCGACCCGTACGGGGCTTCCTTCGCCGTCATCAAGCCCGCGCCGATGGACTGAAACGCCCTGGGTGATGTCCGGCGGATCACGGCCGGGGTCGCCGTCGCGGCCCCCGTCGACGCCCCGTTCCCGCACCGGCCGAGGGCGTGGCCAGAAGTGATCGTTCAACGGATGTTTATTGACGGGCGGCATGCTGGGCGCATGCTGATCAACACCACCACCGAGGACGCACTCGCCTGGCAGGAATCGGCCCTGTGCGCCCAGACCGGTCCCGAGTTCTTCTTCCCCGCACCGGGAAGCTCGACGCGCGAGGCGAAGCGGCTCTGCTTCGCCTGCGAGGGCCGGATCGCATGCCTGGAGTACGCCCTCGCCAACGACGAACGCTTCGGCGTCTGGGGAGGCATGTCGGAGAACGAGCGCGACCGGCTCCGCCGCTCCGGCCGCGCGAGCGCCTGACCGGGGAGCCGCCGGAGCGCTCTGCCGCGGCGGGCCTCAGGCGGCCGGGATGCGGAAGGTCTTCCCGTACACCCGCCACTCCAGCGGGGTGGCCAGCTTGAAGTTGCCGTCGTCCAGGAACTTCATCTGCATGGTGTCGATCCGGGAGGTGTCGCGCCCCTTGCGCTTCGCCAGGATCGCCTTCTTGCTCGCGTCCAGGAAGATGTCGAGGTACTCCTCCTCGTCACCGCCCTCGGCCACCGTGTCGGCGTCCGCCAGAGCCGCTTCCCGGATGCCGTAGAAGCCCGTGGCGCTGTCGTCGGGCCCGTGCAGCACCATCGCGTCGTAGTAGATGAACTGGCCGAGGGGCCCCAGCCCGTCGAGCTTCGCCTGCCGCACGGCCGGCTCGAAGTAGAGGCGGTCACGGGTGTCGTCCTGCGCCGAGCGGAACGCCTGGTCCTGTGCGGCCAGCTTCCAGGCGTCGGTGAACCCGGGGTCCAGTCCCTCGTGCGACCCGCTGCCGTTCACCTTGCGCAGCGCCGGCAGGAAGGGCGCCAGCGGATTGTCCGGGTGCGCGGCGGTGTAGCGCTCCACGAGGTCCAGCATGTCGCTGGTGCCCGAGCAGAAACCGACGATCCCGGCGGTGTAGCCCAGGCCGTCCCCGGTGTCCCCGATCGCCCCGTACCGGCTCCGCCAGTCGAGCGTGGAGCTGTTCGCGCTGGAGACCAGCTCCGAGGCGATCTCCTTCATCGCGGGGTCCGCCAGTCCCGGAGGCTGCTCCGCGATCTCGGCGTCCTCCTCGGCGCGGATGTCCGCCGCCGACTGCTTCTCGTTGGCCGCCGACGGCTGCCCGGTGTCCGAGGGGAGTTCGTCGCCGGAACCCCCGAAGACGAGGGAGAGGACGATGATGACCGGGACGCCGATGACGGCGAGACGTATCGCAGGTTTCACGCGGCACAGTCTAGGGCGGTTCACAGGAACCCCACGGGTCCCCCCTGACCCGGCTCCTCCCCGGGCCCGCCGGGGCGCTTCCGTGGGGTGATTCCTCCGGAAGCGCCCGTCGCGACAGGGGCCGCGGGCTGCCTACTTCTGCCAGCCGACCGTCTCCGGGAGCGGGTTGTGGAAGATGGTCGCCCCGGCGTTGGCGAGACCGCTCTTCACCGCGTACGTCGACGGGCCGCTGAACAGCGGCAGGAACGCGTACTCCCGCAGCGCCTTCTGCTCGACGTCGTTGACCGCCGCCACCTGCTCGTCGAGGTCGGCGATCTCGGCGGTGGCGCGGATCTCGGCGTCCAGGGCCGGTGTGCCGGCACCGGTGAGGTTGGAGTCACGGTCCGAGCAGTAGAAGTCGCAGAGGTACCGCGCGCCGAACGGGTCCATCGAGCGGTTGCCCGACAGGAAGAGGTCGAACTTGCGGTCGCTGAGGATGGTGGCGAAGTCCGCCTCGTCGGCCTTCTTGACGACCAGGTGGATGCCGACCGGCTTCAGCATCGCCGTGAAGGCACCGGCGAGGGCCTTGTCGAGCGGATCGTCGCCGAGGAGCGTGTAGCCGATTTCGAGCTTCTTGCCGTCCTTCGCCCGGACGCCGTCCGCCTCCGCCTTCCACCCCGCCGCGTCGAGCGACTTCTTCGCCTCCTCGGGTGCGTACGTCAGCACGGAGGAGACATTGTCCCGGTAGCCCTTCTGGAAGCTGTAGAGCACGGCCGAACCGGGCAGGGGTTCGGAGTAGTCCAGCCCCTGGAACTGGATCTTCGCGATCTGGGCGCGGTCGATGCTCTCCTCGACCGCCTTGCGGACCTCCGCGTCCGCGAGGACGGCCGACTTGGTGTTGAAGTACAGCGAGTACTCGAAGGGGCTGCCGCCGCTGCGGATCTCGCTCCCCTTCAGCCCCTTCACCTGGTTGAGGCTCTCCGCGTCGACGGCGGAGGCGAGGTCGATCTCACCGTTCTTGAACGCGTTGACCGCGGCGGTCGACTCCAGGTTCACGTAGACGCGCTTGTCGAGCTTGCCCTTCCTGCCCCACCACTTCGGGTTGCGGACGAAGGTGATGTTGCCGGAGTGGGTGTCCCAGGAGCCCACGGTGTACGGACCCGCGCCCCACTCGGGGTGCGCCTTCTTCACGTAGGCGTCGTTGAAGTGGGCGACCGTGGCGGCCTCGGGGTGCAGGAAGGTGGTGAACAGGCTCGACCAGGAGGCGTTGACCCCCTTGAAGGTGATGACCGCCTGCTTGGCGTCCGCCCCCTTCTCGACCGAGGTGATCCGGTCGTAGCCGTCCGTGGAGGCGGCGAACTTCTTGTCCGAGCCGTTGTTGGCCTTCCAGGTCGCCTCGATGGCGGTCCAGTCGATCGGTGTTCCGTCGTTGAAGACGGCCTTCGGGTTGATCGTCAGCGTGACCTTCTGGTTGCCGCCCTCGACGGCGACCTTCACATCGCTGTAGTAGTCCGGGTTGTACTGCACCTCGCCGGTCGGCGAGTAGGTGATCGCGTCCGCGTTGTACCAGGCCCATACCCGGGCGGCGGTCAGGGTGGAGTTGACGTTGAAGGGGTTGCCCTGGTCGTCGAAGGTCCCGACCGTCGTGTACGTACCGCCGTCCTTGATCTTGTCGTACGGCTGCGGGTTGTAGTCCGCGGCGCCCGAGGCGGCGGCCGGGACGTTCTTCTCGTCCGCCCGGGGGGTGTCCTTCCCGGAGGAGGAGCACGCGGTGGCGGTGACGGAGATGGCGGCGATCAGGGCGAGCGGCAGTGCCAGTCGTGCGCGCATGACGGGACGGTTCCTTCGGAGTCGGGGGTGGGGGAGTCGGGACGGAGGGCCGACGCGGGTCCGGTCGGGGCCGGCCGGTGCGACGGACAGGGGCCGTGGAGTGCTCAGACGGCGTGACAGGCGTAGCTGTGGCCGGGGCGCCCGGCCACCCGCGTCGGCGCGGGGCGTTCCGTACGACAGCGCTGCCGTACGCCCTCGTCGGCGAGGCGGTACAGCGGACACCGGTCGACGAAGACGCAGCCCGCGGGCAACCGGGTGGCGCTCGGCTGCTCGCCCTGGAGCACGACGCGCTCGCGGGTGCGCTCCAGCCCGGGGTCCGGCACCGGGATCGCCGACAACAGGGCCTTGGTATAAGGGTGTTGCGGATCGGCGAAGAGGCTCTCGGTGTCCCCGGTCTCCACGACGTGGCCGAGATACATCACCGCGATGCGGTCGGAGACGTACCGGATCACGGCCAGGTCGTGCGCGACCACCAGGTAGGCGATCCCGAGTTCGCGCTTGAGCCGTGCCAGCAGGTTGATCACCCCCGCCTGTACGGAGACGTCGAGCGCGGACAGCGGTTCGTCGAGGACCAGCAGCTTCGGCTCGGTCGCCAGGGCCCGGGCGATACCGACCCGTTGGCGCTGACCGCCGGAGAGCGCGGCGGGGAAGCGGTCGCCCACCGCGGTGTCCAGGCCGACGAGGCCCAGCAGTTCGGCGACCCGGGCGCGGATCGCCCCCCGGTCCCGCCGGATCGCCCGCAGCGGCTCGGCGAGCAGCTCGGAGACGGGGAGCCGCGGGTCCAGGGCCCCGAACGGGTCCTGCATGACGATCTGCACGTCACGCCGCAACTCCCGTACCGCGGCGGCGGAACCGAGGGTGGCGAGATCCCGTCCGGCGACCTCGATCCGGCCGCCCTCGGGCCGCCTCAGCCGGAGGATCTCCAGCAGCGTGGTGGTCTTGCCGCTGCCCGACTCGCCCACCAGGCCCAGGGTTTCGCCGGCCCGGAGCTCGAACCCCACGCCGTTGACGGCGCGCAGGGTGCCGACCCGGCGCTTGAGGACCGCGCCCCTGGTGACGGGGAAGGTCTTGACGAGGTCCTCCACGCGCAGCACGACCTCGCCCGTGCCCGGTGTGCCGGAGGACGGGGTGCCGGAGCGCCCTCCGGAGAGCGGCGCGACGGGCACGATGTCCCCGGCCGGGTCCAGGGTGCCGCCGTACGTCTCCTCGGCGCGCAGGCAGGCCACCTCGCCGTGCCCGCCGATGTGCCGCAGGGCGGGTTCGTCGGCGCGGCAGGCGTCGAGCGCGACCGCGCACCGGGGCGCGAAGGGGCAGCCGGTGGGGAGGCCCACCAGGGCGGGCGGCTCCCCGGCGATCGGCAGGAGCGGCCGGTGCACCCCGCTGTCCACGGTCGGTACGGCGGCCAGCAGCCGCGCGGTGTACGGCATGGCCGGCCGCCGGAACAGCTCGTCGACGCCCGCCCGTTCCACGATGCGGCCCGCGTACATCACCGCGACCTCGTCCGCGTGACCGGCCACCACCCCGAGGTCGTGGGTGATCAGGACGAGCCCGGCACCGGTCTCGCGCTGGGCGAGCCGCAGGACGTCGAGGATCTGGGCCTGCACGGTGACGTCGAGCGCGGTGGTGGGCTCGTCGGCGACGAGGACGGACGGCTCGTTGGCGATCGCCAGCGCGATGACGACGCGCTGGCGCATCCCGCCGGAGAACTCGTGCGGGAAGGACGTGGCCCGCTCACGTGGATCCGGGATGCCGACGAGGTCGAGCAGCTCCACGGCCCGCTCCCGGGCGGCGCGCTTCGACAGGTCCTGGTGGACCCGGAGGGCGTCGGAGAGCTGCCGGCCCACGGAGAAGATCGGGGTGAGGGCGGAGAGCGGGTCCTGGAAGACCATGCCGATGGACTTGCCCCGGACGCCGGAGAGCTCCTTGTCCCCGAGCCCGACCAGGTTCCGCCCGCCCAGCAGCACCTGGCCCCGCAGTTCGGCGGTGGGCGGGAGCAGGCCCATGATGCCCATCGCGGTGGCCGACTTCCCCGAGCCGGACTCGCCGACGATCCCGAGCGTACGGCCCGGCAGCAGGTCGAAACCGACCCCGCGCACCGCCTCCACCCGGCCGGCCTCGGAGGGGAAGGAGATCCGCAGATCCCGCACCGAGAGCACGGGGGTGGCGGCGGTGGGCGGCACGGGTCCGGGCAGCGGAGTGGTGAGGGTCATCGTCGGCCTCCCGCCGCACCGGTCGCGGACGTGGGATCGAGGGCGTCCCGCAGCCCGTCGCCGACGAACGTCATCGACACGGTCAGCAGCACGACCAGGCCCGCCGGGAAGGCGAAGAGCCAGGGCGCGCTGGTGATGGCTCCGGCACCGTCCGCGAGCATGGTGCCGAGCGAGACGTCGGGGGTCTGGACGCCGAACCCGAGGAAGGACAGCGCGGTCTCGCTGAGCACGGTGGCGACGACCCCCAGCGTCAGGTTGACGATCAGCAGCGAGCCGAGGTTGGGGATGATGTGGCGCAGGATGATGCGTAGCGGCCGGACCCCCATGAACTCCGCCGCCGTGACGAAGTCCCTCTCGCGCAGGGAGGTCGAGACCGACCAGATCACCCGGGCCGTGGACATCCAGCCGAACACCGTCAGCACGACGATGAGGACCCGCCAGTCGCCGGCCAGCCGGTGGGAGACCAGGGCGAGGATGAGGAAGCTGGGGACGACCAGCAGGAAGTGGATGACGGCGAGCGTCGCCTTCTCGGTCCGGCCGCCGAAGTACGCGGCGCTGGAACCGATGACCGCCGCGACCACGACGGTCAGCACCGACACGCTCACCGCGATGACCAGGGAGCGCTGGAGACCGTGCACGGCGGACGCGTAGATGTCGTTGCCGCCCTGGTTGGTGCCGAACCAGTGGGCGGAGCTCGGGGCCTGGGTGAGCGCCGCGAAGTCGGCGTCGGAGTACGCGTACGGGGTGAACAGGCCGCCGAAGGCGCTGAAGAGCACCAGCGCCACGAAGATCACCACGCCGAGGACGGCCAGCCGGTTGCGCAGGAACCGTCGCAGATGGAGCCGGGCCAGGCCGAGGTGCCGGGCGTCCTTCGTGGGAGGCGCCGCCTGCGGGCGCGGTGCGGCCTTCCCCGTCGTCAGGTCTGCCGCCACGTCAGCCCACCCGCACTCTCGGATCGAGGAAGACGACGGTGAGGTCGGCGAGGATCGCCCCGATCGCGGTCAGCGCCGCGGCGAAGGCGGCCGTGGCGACCGCGCCGTGCACGTCGTTCTTGCTGATGGTCTGGATGAAGTAGCGCCCCATGCCGTTCCAGCCGAAGATCGTCTCGGTGATGACGGCGCCGGTGAAGAGGGCCGGGACACTGAACGCCACGGAGGTCGCCGTGGGGATGAGGGCGGCCCGCAGCGCGTGCCGTCGGACGGCCTGGGCCCTGGTGAGCCCGGTGGCCCGGGCGGTCCGCACGAAGTCGGCGTCGATGGTGTCGAGCAGCAGCGAGCGCTGCGTCAGGTGGTAGCCGACGTAACCCATCAGGGTCAGCGTGAGCGTCGGCAGGACGAGATGGAGGAGGCGGTCGCCGATCGTCGGCAACAGCCCTTCGACACCGGGGGAGTTCTCACCCGCCACGGGGAGGAAGTGCACGCCCGTGTGCTGGTTGAACCAGATGGCGACGAAGACCACCGCGAGCGCGGCGACCGATGTGGGCACGTTGAACACCGCGATGGACACGGCCTGCGAGACCCGGTCCGCCCAGCCGTACTGCCGGGAGGCGGTGTACACCCCGAGCCCCACACCGACCACCACGGACAGCACCGTCGCGATGAGCACCAGCTCCGCGCTGACCAGCGACCGGTAGCCGACCTCCCCGTTGACCCGGACGCCGGTGGGGGACTTCCCCCAGTCGAAGTGGAGCACCACCGAGGTGAGCCAGTCCCACCACCGGTGCACCACCGGCACCCGCGGGTCCAGGTTGTAGGGCGCGAGGGCCCGGTCGATCTGCGCCTCGCTGCGCACGGGGCGCAGCTCCTTGAAGTTCGACCGCGGGTCGAGAAACCAACTGGCCAAGAAGTAGGTCGCGTTGGTCGCCACGGCGATCATCAGCAGCCAGCTTGCGATCTTCCGCGTCACATGGCGGAGCATGCGCACCGCCTCCGTGGCCCATGGGGCGGGAGGGGGGCGAGTGCGTCGGGGGAGGGGGGAGCGGGCATGGGCGTGGGGGCCTTCTCGGGGGATGTGGGGTTCGCCGAGGTGCGCGCGTCAGTCTGGTCCGGCCTTCCCGGGCGCGCCAGCGTTTCGGTGGTCCCGCCATGAGCCCGAAACGCCGCCGTAGTAATCACATCGGAACTCCGGTCGATGTGAGGTGACTTGGGAGGAAGTGCTCCCTCCTTTCCGGCACCCGTACCGGCCTTGGTGGTGCGTACGAACGGACCGGCTCCGGTGATGTGTGCGAACGGAGCGGCTCCTGTGGTGCGCGAGAAGGTCCGGCTCCGGCAATGCGTGCGAACGGACCGGCTCCGGTGACGCGTACGAACGGCTGGGCTCTGGCGATGCGTACGAACGGACCGGGCGCGTCACGGTCCGTAAAATCGTGGCGAGGAATCGGCGGGGGCGCGGCAGAATCCCTCCATGACCGAGAAGCGTCCCCTCGTACTGGCCTGCACCCTGCTCGACAGCCTCGACCCGCTTCCGTACCCCGCCCGCATGCGGGAACTGGCGCACCGCGCCATGAAGTTGGCCGACAGCGGTGTGCTGCGTCCGGTGCTGGAGGAGCTGGAGGACGGTGAGCCCTACGAACGCGGCGTGGCCGTCCTCGCGGCGGCGGCCGGCGGAGACCGGGAGTGGGTGGCCCGGCGTATCGCCGACGAGGACCCCTTCGTCCGCGGCCAGGCACTGCGGGTGGCGGACGGGCTCGGCGTGCCCGACTCGGTGTTCGAGGAGGCGCTGGCCGACGCGTCGGCCGCCGTACGGCTCCGGCTGATCCGGGCGGTCGTCGCGAGCCGCCGCACGGCCCTCGCCGACCGGCTGGTCGTCTCCCTGCGCCGCACCTGGGGCGATGCGGAGGCGGCCCGGATACTGCCCGGCTGCTCCCCGGAGACCGTGGCCGCGCTGCTGCCCGAACTCTTCCACGCCGCCGCCTGCTGGTCCTCGCTGGGGCGCCACCACCCCGCTGCCTACCTCGACCAGGCGGCCCGCGAACTCGCCGCACTTCCGGAGGACCGGCGCGACCTCCGCTGGTGGTCGTCCGAGTGCGTGCGGGGCGTCGCGACGGCGGCGGACCGCCTCCCGCACCGCGTCCTCGGCCTGTTGGAGACGTACCCGCCCGCCCGGCTCCCCTTCGCCCTCCGCCGTCACCTCGGCGCGCTCGTCGACGCCGACCCGGGACGCTTCGTACGCCTGTTCCTCGGCCCCGGCCGGACGGAGTTCCCCCGGCACGGCGTCCTCAGCGGCGTCCTGCTGCGCCGCTTGGCCCGGTCCGCGCCCGAAGAGGAACTGATCGCGCTCGGCCGTACATTGAGGGACGACTCCGCCGCACTCGCCCGGCTGATGCGCGCCCTGCCGCCCGGCCGGCGGGCCGCGTTCCACGGGTCCGTCACCGGCCGGGACACCGGCAGCACCACCGGAACGGCCGTCGATGCCGCCGTGCTCGGCGCCCTGCCGCGCAACCGGGTCGCCGCGACCGCCCGGAGCATGGCCGCATGGGCCCGCGCCCACGGCGAACCCTGGGACACCGTCCTGCTCGCCGAGTCCTACCTGCCGCCCGAAGAGGTGCGCGAACGCCTCCTCACCGCGACCCGGCGGCCGGCCGCCGAGGACCGCGCGACGGCCTGGAGCCTGCTGATCCGCAACGCCGGACGCTCCGGTGAACCCGCCACCGTCCACGCCGTACTCGACGACATGGGGCGGCTGCGCAACGAACAGGAACCCGTGCGCACCGCCGCACTGTGCGCCCTCCTCGCCACCCCGCCCGCCCTCTTCACGGCCGCCTCGGAGCCCCTGCTCGACCGGGTCGCCACCGACGCCGTCGAGGCCCGCGACTCCTCCGCCGCCACCCGTTCCTTCCTCTCCTCCCTCGCGGTGGCCGTCCTGCGCGAGCACGCCGTCACCGGCCGCCGCGCGCTCGTCAGCTGGTCCCTGCGCACCCTCGTCCGGCTCTCCGGCACCACGGGCGCCGCAGACCTGGGACGGCTCGACCGCACCCTGCGCAAGGGGCAGGAACACCTGGTGTTCGAAGCGCTCCGGCCCTGGCTGGAGGCAGGAGCCGACAAGTCGGACTACGGGCTCGTGCTGGCGCTCGCCCAGGCCGTCGGCCGCCGGGCCGAGGGCATGGACGAACTCCAGGAGCTGCTCCGCCAGGCCGTCCGCTACGGGAACACGGACACCGCCCGCGGGGCGATCCCCCTGTGGCTGCGGCCGGTACGGAAGCGCGACGCACGCGTCGCGCAGGTCCTGGAGAGGGACCGCTCCGCCGTCGTCCTCCCCGTAGTCCGGCGCGTCGTCACCGCGCGCCGCACCGATCTGCTGGACCGGGTGCTCGGCGCGCCGGTGCCGCCCGGCAGGTTCGCCACGCGCGAGGCCGACCGTACGCTGCCGATCGGCCGCGAGGCGGTCCGCTGGGTGCCCCGGCAGCAGAAGGCCGCCCTGCGCGGACTGGAGAAGGCGGCGGGCGACAGGAAGCTGCCGCTGTGGACCCGGGCGGGGGCCGTCGCCCAGTTGGCGGCGGTACCGGGAGCGGGCGCCGGAGCGCTGCGGAAACGGGCCGGCTCCCCGGACGTCCTGCTGGCCGAGACCGCGCTCGCCGCCCTCGGCCGCACCGACCGTCCCGCCGAGGCGCTGGACGAACTGCTCGACCACGTCGGCGGGGACAGGGCGCGGGTCGCCGTCTTCGCCGCGAGCCGGGCCTCGCGCCACGTCCGCCCGTCCCGCCTCGCCGGAGTCCTCGCCGCACGGACCGCACCCGGCACCGGAAAGGTCACCAGCCGCAAGGAGATGGTGCGGCTCGCCGCCGTCCGGCTGCCGCTGGAGCGCGCGGCCGAGGTGGTCGCCGGCGCCTACGGCGAGCCCGGCCAGCACCCCGACGTACGGGCCGCCTGCGTCGCCGTCGCCGACGTGCTGCTCGGCAGCGAACGGATCTGGGAGGTGCTCGCCGACGCGGCCCGGAGCGACACCCCGGCCCTGCGCGGGGCCGTACTCCGTACCGTCCCCCACCAGTTGCCGGAGCGGCACCGGGCCCGGTTCGCCCGGCTGGTCCAGGAGGTGAGCACCACCGGGGACCCCGAACTGGCCGCCGCCGCCCACCGCGTGCTGGCCCACTGGCTGCCCTGGGCCCACGGCGCGAGCGAGGTGCTGCTTGCCGCCGTCACCGACCTCGACCGCCGGGGCGGCTGGACCGACGCGGCGGACGCGCTCGTCCACGCGGCGTCGGTCACCCCGGAGGCGGCCGACGCCCTGAACCGGACGCTCACCCTGCTGGCCACCGACGACACCGCGGACGACGCGGGCGCCGACCGCGACCGGCCGGGCCGCCAGCGCCTCGTCCACCTGGTGCGCGCGCTGTCCGGCGGGCACACGAGCCCGACCGGGACGAAGCGCGCCGTGCTCGTCGGGGCGGCGGACCGCCTCGCCGTACACCGCGACACCGTGCCGCAGGCCGCCGCCCTCCTGGTCCGGGCCGTCGACCCGTACGCCACCGAAGCCGACACCCTCCACACCGGCCTCGTCCGGCTCGCCGCCCTGCACGACGGCCGGCCCGCGCTGGCCGCCAGGACCGCCCGCACCCTCCTCGGCCACCTGGTGGCGGCGCGGCGGCACGGGGGTACGGATCCCGACGTCCTCCTCACCGTGGCGGGCCGGCTCACCGCGTCCGGCGGAGACCCCGCGCAGGGGCTGTTCGCCGTCGCGCTCACGGTGGCCGGCGGCCGGAGCACGGAGTGGGCCGCGCCCTGGCGCACCCAGCTGCGGATCCTGCGCCAGCACCCGGCGGCGGACGTCCGGGACGCCGCGTACGAGGAGTGGACCGCGCCGGAGTGACCGCGCCGGAGTGACCGCGCCGGAACGGTGGACCGGTGGCCCAGTGGCGGGCCGGTGGCGGAGTGGCGGGCCGGGCCGGTGGCGGCCGCCACGCGGGTCTCAGCGCCCGCGCGCCGCCATGCGGGCCTTGCGCGCCGCGAGCTTCTCGTCGAACTTCGACGCCTCGCTGTCCAGGCCGCCCATGTACAGGCCGAGCTCCTCCTGCGCCTGGTGCCCCTCCGGGCCGAGCCCGTCGATGTCCATGACCTTCAGGTAGCGCAGCACGGGCTGGATCACGTCGTCGTGGTGGATGCGCATGTTGTAGATCTCGCCGATCGCCATCTGCGCGGCGGCCCGCTCGAAGCCGGGCATGCCGTGTCCGGGCATCCGGAAGTTGACGACCACGTCCCGGACGGCCTGCATGGTGAGGTCCGGGGCCAGCTCGAAGGCGGCGCCCAGGAGGTTCCGGTAGAAGACCATGTGCAGGTTCTCGTCGGTGGCGATGCGCGCGAGCATCCGGTCGCAGACCGGGTCGCCCGACTGGTGGCCGGTGTTGCGGTGCGAGACACGGGTGGCCAGCTCCTGGAAGGCGACGTACGCCACGGAGTGCAGCATCGAGTGCCGGTTGTCGGACTCGAACCCCTCCGCCATGTGCGCCATGCGGAACTGCTCCAGCTTGTCCGGGTCGACCGCGCGCGAGGTCAGCAGGTAGTCCCGCATCACGATGCCGTGGCGGCCCTCCTCGGCCGTCCAGCGGTGCACCCAGGTGCCCCAGGCGCCGTCGCGGCCGAAGAGCGAGGCGATCTCGTGGTGGTAGCTGGGGAGGTTGTCCTCGGTCAGCAGGTTCACCACGAGGGCGATCTTGCCGATGTCGGTGACCTTGGACTGGTCGGGGGCCCACGCCTCGCCGTCGTCGAAGACGCCCGGGAAGTTCCGGCCGTCGGAGAACGGGACGTACTCGTGGGGCATCCAGTCCTTGGCGACCTTGAGATGGCGGTTGAGTTCCTTCTCCACCACCTCTTCCAGCGCGTACAGCAGCTGGGCGTCCGTCCACGCCTTCGAACTGCCGAGGTGGGGAGAGGTGATCGTCACGGGTGCTCCTGGGGACGGGAGATTTACCTACGGCTTCGTAGGTTACGTGTCCGTAGGTTAAGCGCAGGTAAGCCCTCAGCCAAGCCTGACCGGTGCCGGAGCCGTTCCCGGAGGCCTTCCGGACGGGTTCCGGGGAGGCCCCCGTGAGACGGGAAACCGCCGCGGCGGGACCGGCCGGGGCGCACTCCGCTCAGCGCATGTCGCCCAGGAACTCCGCCAGCTCCCGGTCGAGGTCCAGGAACCGGTGCTCGTCGCCCGCAGGCACCAACTCCTCGGCACGCCTGAGGAATCGACGCACTTCCGAGGTGCGGACGTGCACCATCGCGATGCCTTCGGCGGCGTGGAATTCGAGCGCGGTCCGCTCCTGGCCGAAGGGGCGCACCCGTACGTCCCCGAGGCCGGCGGGCGCGTCCACGCCCCGGGCCAGCAGCTCCCGGGAGAACTCCCACGAGACGTCCGTGCCCTCCAGCGTGGCCCTCGCCGGGAACGCGATCCGGACCGCGAACGGATGGTCGCGGTCGTACCGCAAGGTGGCGGCCAGCGTGGCCGTCCGTGGAACGGACGCGACCATGCGGGCCTGTACGGGCTGCTCGATAAGGCTGGACAAGACCTGCTCCCTCGCACGGCTGGACGAACGGACTCCGGCACTGGAGTAGACGACGGAACACCGCGATCCGCGCACCGACCCGGGGCGTGAGCTCTGTCACCGCCGAAGCCCCCGGGACTGATCATCTGCCCGGGAAGTGTCCGTCCATCCCGTGCGTCCAGCCCGTACGCGGACGGCGGGACGCACGGCCACCGGCCGCACGGCCCGGCCGCCGACCGGACAGGGCCCGTTTGTGTCCCATCCGCGGAGAGTCGGGACATCGCGGGACGCTCCGGGCGGAAAACCCCGCCGGACAGGGGCCGGTGCGCCCGGCCGGGGTCGGCACACCCGAGCAACCCGGGGTCGGCACACCCGAGCAACCCGGGATCAGCCCAACGTCGAGCGGCCCGGGATCAGCACACGTCGAGCAGCCCGTGCTCCCGCACGACCTCCAGCGATAGGGTGCGGTAGCCGACCGTCTCGAAGAGCACGGTCAGACTCCGGTCCTCCTCGCTCATCACCGAACCCTCTCCCCAGTGCTGGTGCCGGACCCGGGTGCCGGGGTGGTAAGGGTGGCCGCCTCCGGCCGTCGCCCGGTCGGCCGGGGCGGGTATCCGCCCGCCCGTACCGGCCAGGACCGCCGGGCCGGGTGCCGCGCCCTCCCGGGACAGCTCTGCCGCTCCGCACAGGTCGCAGGAGCCGCACCCCTCGGCCTCGTCCCGGACCTGTCCGAAGTAGCCGAGGAGGAAGCGGCGCCGGCAGCCGGTGGTCTCCGCGTAGCCACGCATCATGTCCACCCGGGAGCGTTCGAGCTGCTGATGGGCGTCACCCAGTTCGACCGCCTGCTGCGCCGCGCGGGCCGCGTCGACGCCCGGGGCCGGTTCCACGTCGCCCCGCACGGTCGTGCGTACCGCGTCGACCTGCTCCAGGAGGTTGACGACCGCCGTCAGCCGGCTCGCCGTCAGATGCGTTTCGGCCCGCAGGTCGCTGGGGTGCACGGGGCCGTCGTGCTCCGCCAGCGTGCGCGCCACCTGGGTGACGGTGTCCGGATCGGGGCGGCCCGCCGAGAAGAAGCGCTGAAGGCCGAGGTCCTGCGGCCGGTACGCGAGGATCGCCCGGGACTGCTCGCCGTCCCGTCCGGCCCTGCCTATCTCCTGGTAGTAGGCGTCCAGGGACCCGGGGACGGACGCGTGGAGCACGAAGCGCACGTCCGGCTTGTCGATACCCATCCCGAACGCGGACGTCGCCACCACCACGTCCAGCGAACCCGCCAGGAAGCGGTCGTGCACGTCGCCGCGCTCCTGCGCGGGAAGTCCCGCGTGGTACGCCGCCACGTCCAGCCCCAGCAGGCTCAGCTCGTTCGCGTACTCCTCGGCCTCGCGCCGCGTCGCCGCGTACACCAGCCCCGGTTTGGGCTCCGCCGCGGCGCGCTCGACCACGGCCCGCGCCTTGACCGCCGCGTCCCGGAACGGAATCACCTCCAGATGGATGTTCGGGCGGTCGAAGCCGGTGACGACCTCCCGTACGTCCCGCATCCCCAAGTGCGCGACGATGTCCGCCCGCACGGGGGCGGCGGCGCTCGCCGTCAGAGCGAGCACCGGAGGACGCCCGATGCGCTGGAGCACCTGGCCGAGCCTCAGGTATTCGGGCCGGAAGTCGTGGCCCCAGGAAGACACGCACTGCGCCTCGTCCACGACGAACAGCGCCGGCTCCGCGGCCGCGAGCTGCTCGATCACCTCGTCCTTCGCCAGCTGCTCCGGGGCGAGGAAGAGAAAGTCCACGTCCCCCGCGCTGATCCTGTCCCAGACCGCGGCGTTCTCACCGCCGGTCTGCGTCGAGTTCACCGCCGCCGCATCCGTCCCCGTGCGACGCAACAGCCCCTGGACCTGGTCGCGCTGGAGCGCGATCAGCGGCGACACCACGACGGTCGGACCCGAAAGCAGCACCCCCGGAACCTGGTAGACGGCCGACTTCCCGGCGCCCGTGGGCATCACCACCAGCGTGTCGCGCCGCTCCATCACGGCTTGCATCGCCACCGTCTGCTCCGGCCGCAGCCGATCCCAGCCGAACACATCCCGCGCGACGTCCTGAAGACGCCGCGAAGAAACAGCCACCATGACACTCCTCGACGGCGAGCCGGGGCAAAACCCGCGAACCGGGAGCCCTCGTGGCGCTCCTCGTACCCCCGTTGACGCGCGGTAGTGCGCGCGGAAGCGGCGCGCCTCCGGGCCCTTCGTCCGGATCATGCCGCGCCCGATCCGAAGAGAAGGCCCCAGGTGGTGTCCTAAGCTCGGCCGTCATGACTACGTTCGCCGTACCCGCCGACGCCGCCGAGGCGCGGGCCGTCCAGGACCGCCTGCGCGACCGGGTGGTGACCGAGGACTCCGGACCTGCCCCGGGATCGGGCCACGTCACCGGGGTGGACGTCGCCTACGACGACGAGCGGGACCTCGTCGTCGCGGCGGCCGTGGTGCTGGACGCCGCCACGCTCGACGTGGTCGCCGAGACCACCGCCGTGGGCCGGGTCACCTTCCCGTACGTCCCCGGGCTGCTGGCCTTCCGGGAGATTCCCACGGTGCTCGCCGCACTCGAGTCGCTCACGGCCGACCCCGGCCTCGTCGTCTGCGACGGATACGGGCTGGCCCACCCCCGGCGCTTCGGACTCGCCAGCCATCTCGGGGTGCTGACCGGGCTCCCCGTCATCGGTGTCGCCAAGAACCCCTTCACCTTCGCGTACGAACCGCCCGGCCCGAAGCGCGGCGACTCCTCCCCGCTGCTGGACGGTACGGAGGAAGTCGGCCGCGCCCTGCGCACCCGGGACGACACCAAGCCGGTCTTCGTCTCCGTCGGCCACCGCACCACGCTGGACACCGCCTGCGCCCACACCCTGGCGCTGACCCGGGGGTTCCGCCAGCCCGAGACCACCCGCCGGGCCGACGCGCTCTGCCGCCGCGCGCTGCGGGAAGCGGCGGGCTGAAGCGAGACCCCCGGCCCGTGTTCAGCGGCGGGCCGAAGCGAGACCCCCCGGCCCGTTCTCAGCGGCGGGCCGCCACCCGGAAGCCCAGCCCCGAGGCCCGCAGCCGCTCCAGCAGGGCATCGCCCATCGCCACCGCCGTCGTCACCTGGCCCGAGGTCTCGGGCAGATCGTCCAGGGCGAGGCAGAGGGCGGCCTCGCCCAGCATCCGCGCCGTCTCGTCGTACCCCGGGTCACCGCCCGAGACCTCGGTGAAGACCCGGCGGCCGCCACCTTCCCCGACGAACCGGACGGTGAACCTGCTCCGCCCGCGGCGCTCCTCGTCTGGCCCCTTGCCCGACTGGTAACGATCCGTCATCCAATCCCGCACAAAGGGGAGTTGAGCCGCCGCGACCAGGGTCATCAGCCCCGCCGTGCCGCCCAGTGCGACCGGAAGGTGCTTCACCGAGGCGAAATGGCGGTACCGGAAGTCGGGGCCGTAGCGCTCCAGGGCGCGCGCCGAACGGCCCACGATCTGCGGGTCCACGGTCGGCAGCGGCAGCGCCCAGGTCCCGGTCTCCCCGCTGAAGTGCGGGGCCCCCAGCGGTGTCCGGACGCGACGGCCGGTGAGCCGGGGCTCGCGCTCCCGGCGTTCCTTGGCTGCGGCCAGCATCTGCGGCCCCCGGCCCATCGCGTTCACCGCCGAGGCGAACGTACCGCCGGAGAACACCGCGTGGGCGCGGACGAAGGCGTCGACCGCCAGCGGCACACCCTCGGGCAACTGCCGGACGGTGAAGTACGCGCCGAGGTCGTGGGGCACCGAGTCGAAGCCGCAGGCGTGCACCAGACGCGCCCCGGTCTCCCGGGCGGGCCCGTCGTGGTAGAGCCAGGTCCGGTCGATGAACTCGGCCTCACCGGTCAGGTCCAGGTAGTCCGTACCGGCCCGGGCGCAGGCCGCGACGAGCGCGTTCCCGTAACGGAGGAAGGGGCCGACCGTGGTGGCCACCACCCGTGCGGACAGGGCGAGTTCGCGCAGCGCGGCGGGATCGTCGGCGTCCGCGACGAGCAGTTCGGGCTCCGGGCCCTTCACGGCGAGTCCGCCGCGCAGCCGCTCCAGCTTCTCGCGGCTGCGTCCGGCCAGCGCCCAGCGCAGCCCGTCGGGGGCGTGCGCCGCGAGATACGCGGCGGTCAGCGTGCCGACGAAGCCGGTGGCGCCGTACAGGACGACGTCGTAAAGGCGTTCGGATCCATGGTGCCTCTTCATGTGTGCCTCCGCTGGGGCGTGTCGTCGCAGTACCGGCTCCGGGTGGGTGGCAGCCGAGGGTAGTCCCGCGACCGGCGGCCGGTGAACCACCCCGGCCGCGGGTCGGCGGATGACGCGTGGCACTCGGGGCGGAACGGCGTGTGACGGTGCACCATGGAAGGTGAGGAAACTAAGCGGTCGCTCGGCCAAAAGCCTTGTGCGGAGCGGCGGTCGTTCTTAGCATCGTCGATGTTACATCGGTTGTGTCACACCGCTGGGGGCTTGATGACCACATCGGGGAACGGGCCCCTGTCCGGAGTGCGTGTGGTCGAACTGGCGGGCATCGGCCCCGGCCCGTTCGCCGCGATGCTCCTGGCCGACCTGGGCGCCGACGTGGTGCGGGTGGACCGGCCCGGCGGGGCCGCCCTCGGCATCGACCCGGCCCTCGACCTGACCAACCGCAACAAGCGCTCCGTCCTGCTCGACCTCAAGACGGAGGCGGGCGTCTCGGCCGTCCTCGCCCTCGCCGAACGCGCGGACATCCTCATCGAGGGGTACCGCCCCGGGGTCGCCGAACGGCTCGGGGTGGGCCCCGACGCCTGCCTCGGCTGCAACCCCCGGCTCGTCTACGGGCGGATGACCGGCTGGGGCCAGGAGGGCCCGCTCGCCCAGCGAGCCGGGCACGACGTGTCCTACCTCGCGCCCACCGGCACCCTCTCCATGATCGGCCGCCCCGGCGAACCCCCGGCCGTCCCGGCCAACCTGCTCGGCGACTACGCGGGCGGCTCCCTCTACCTCGTGGTCGGTGTGCTGGCCGCCCTCCAGCACGCCCGTACCCCCGGCGGGAGCGGCCAGGTCGTGGACGCGGCGATCGTCGACGGCGCCGCCCACCTCGCCACCATGATCCACGGCATGCTGGCGGCCGGCGCCTGGCAGGACCGGCGCGGCTCCAACCTCCTCGACGGCGGCTGCCCCTTCTACGGCACGTACGCGACCTCCGACGGCGAGGCCATGGCGGTCGGGCCGCTGGAACAGCGGTTCTACGACGAGTTCACAGCGCTCCTCGGCATCGCCGGGAAGCTGCCCGACCGTGCGGACCTCTCCCGCTGGGCGGAGCTGCGCACCGCGGTCGCGGACCGGTTCCGTACCCGTACCCGCGCCGAGTGGACCGAGGTGTTCGAGGGCACCGACGCCTGCGTCGCCCCGGTCCTCTCCCTCCGCGAGGCGCCCGGGCACCCGCATCTCGCCGCCCGCGCCACCTTCGTGGAACACGCAGGGATCACCCAGCCCGCCCCCGCCCCGCGCTTCTCCGCCACCCCCACCGCCGTCCGGAGCGCCCCCGCCCTGCCCGGCAGCGGCGCCGCGTCGGTGGCCGCGGAGTGGGACGTACCGGAGCTGCGGGAGGACGGGGACGTGCCGGAAAGGCTCGGAGACGGGGACGTGCCGGAAGCGCTCGGGGGCCGGGACACGCCGGAGCCGTCCGGCGAACCGCCGCAGGGGGCCTCCGGATGAGGGCGAGACCGGTGCACACCAATCGACACCCACTCCAGGAGGCCCGGTGAAACGGCAGATCTTCGCCGCCGAACACGACGTGTTCCGAGAGACCGTCCGTACCTTCCTCGCCAAGGAGGTCCTCCCGCACTACGAACAGTGGGAGAAGGACGGCATCGTCTCGCGCGAGGCGTGGCGCGCGGCGGGCCGGCAGGGGCTGCTCGGCCTCGCCGTCCCCGAGGAGTTCGGCGGAGGCGGCAACGACGACTTCCGCTACAGCGCCGTACTGGCCGAGGAGTTCACCCGGGCGGGCGTCAGCGGCCTCGCGCTCGGCCTGCACAACGACATAGTCGGGCCCTACCTCACCGGCCTCTCCACCCCCGAGCAGAAGCGGCGCTGGCTGCCGGGCTTCTGCTCCGGCGAGACCATCACCGCCATCGCCATGACCGAACCCGGGGCCGGCTCCGATCTCCAGGGCATCCGTACGACCGCCGAGGACCGGGGCGACCACTGGCTCCTCAACGGGTCCAAGACCTTCATCTCCAACGGCATCCTCGCCGACCTGGTGGTCGTCGTCGCCCGTACGTCACCGGAGGGCGGGGCCAAGGGGCTCTCGCTGCTCGTGG
This sequence comes from Streptomyces sp. NPDC001493, assembly GCF_053597235.1. NCBI lineage: Bacteria > Bacillati > Actinomycetota > Actinomycetes > Kitasatosporales > Streptomycetaceae > Streptomyces > Streptomyces sp. NPDC001493. The sequence goes on along the minus strand of NZ_JBSFHV010000017.1, from coordinate 121,266 downwards.
TCGAACGCGGCGCGGCGGGCTTCGAACGCGGCCGCAACCTCGACAAGATCGGCCAGAAGTCCCAGGACACCGCCGAACTCTTCTTCCACGACGTCCGGGTCCCCAAGGAGAACCTCCTCGGCGAACTCCATGGCGGCTTCATCCACCTGATGACCAACCTGGCCCAGGAACGGATGGGCATCGCGGTCGCCGGCATCACCGCCGCCGAACACCTGCTGGAGATCACCACCCGGTACGTCAAGGAGCGCGAGGCGTTCGGCCGGCCGCTCGCCGGACTCCAGCACGTCCGCTTCGAGATCGCCGAGATGGCCACCGAATGCGCCGTCACCCGCACCTTCCTCGACCGCTGCATCGTCGAGCACGCGGAGGGCACGCTCGACGCGGTGCACGCCTCGATGGCCAAGTGGTGGGCGACCGAACTCCAGAAGCGGGTGGCCGACCGCTGCCTCCAACTGCACGGCGGATACGGCTACATGGCGGAGTTCCCGGTCGCCAGGGCCTTCACCGACGGACGCATCCAGACGATCTACGGCGGGACGACCGAGATCATGAAGGAGATCATCGGCCGCTCCCTGCTGTCCTGAGCGCCGGTTCCGAGTGCCGGATGCCCGCGCGCACCCCGAAACCTGAAAGCCCGCCCCCCGAAAGGCTGTTGTCTTGAGTACCGAAGCGTTCGTCTACGACGCGATCCGCACCCCGCGCGGTCGCGGCAAGGCCAATGGGGCCCTGCACGGCACCAAGCCGATCGACCTGGTCGTCGGCCTCATCCACGAGATCCGCGCCCGCTTCCCCGGCCTGGACCCGGCGGCCATCGACGACATCGTCCTCGGTGTCGTCAGCCCGCTCGGCGACCAGGGCTCCGACATCGCGCGGATCGCGGCCATCGCGGCCGGACTCCCGGACTCCGTCGCCGGCGTCCAGGAGAACCGCTTCTGTGCCTCCGGTCTCGAAGCCGTCAACCTCGCGGCCGCCAAGGTCCGTTCGGGGTGGGAGGACCTCGTCCTCGCCGGTGGCGTCGAGTCCATGTCGCGCGTCCCCATGGGCTCGGACGGCGGCGCCTGGGCGATGGACCCGATGACCAGCTTCGAGACCGGCTTCGCCCCCCAGGGTATCGGCGCCGACCTCATCGCCACCGTCGAGGGCTTCTCCCGCCGCGACGTCGACGAGTACGCCGCCCTCTCCCAGGAGCGCGCCGCCGAGGCGTGGAAGGAGGGCCGCTTCGCCCGTTCGGTGGTCCCCGTCAAGGACCGCAACGGCCTCGTCGTCCTCGACCACGACGAGCACCTGCGCCCCGGCACCACCGCCGACTTGCTCGCCGCCCTCAAGCCCTCCTTCGCCGCCATCGGCGAGATGGGCGGCTTCGACGCGGTCGCCCTGCAGAAGTACCACTGGGTCGAGAAGATCGACCACGTCCACCACGCGGGCAACTCCTCCGGGATCGTGGACGGCGCCGCGCTCGTCGCGATCGGCTCGAAGGAGGTCGGCGAGCGCTACGGCCTCACCCCGCGCGCCCGGATCGTCTCCGCCGCCGTCTCCGGCTCCGAGCCCACCATCATGCTGACCGGCCCCGCCCCCGCCTCCCGCAAGGCGCTCGCCAAGGCCGGACTGACCATCGACGACATCGACCTGATCGAGATCAACGAAGCCTTCGCCGGAGTGGTGCTGCGGTTCGTCCGGGACATGGGCATCAGCCTCGACAAGGTCAACGTCAACGGCGGAGCCATCGCGCTCGGCCACCCCCTCGGCGCCACCGGCGCGATGATCCTCGGCACCGTCGTCGACGAACTCGAACGGCGCGACCTGCGGTACGGACTCGTCACCCTCTGCGTGGGCGGCGGCATGGGCGTCGCCACCGTCGTCGAACGCGTCTGACCGGCCCCGCCCTCCCGCCACGCCCGCTGCCTACGGAGAAGAACTCATGACCGAGAGCACGACCATCCGCTGGGAAGAGGACGGGACCGGCGTCGTCACCCTCGTCCTCGACGACCCGGACCAGTCCGCCAACACGATGAACCAGGCGTTCACCCGGTCCCTCGCGGCGATCGCCGACCGCGCCGAGGCCGGGAAGGAGAACATCCGCGGCATCGTCGTCACCTCCGCGAAGAAGACCTTCTTCGCCGGGGGAGACCTCAAGGAGATGATCCACGCCCGGCCCGAGGACGCGAGGGCCGTCTTCGACACCGGGATGGCCATCAAGCGCTCCCTGCGCCGCATCGAGACCCTTGGCATCCCCGTGGTCGCGGCCATCAACGGCGCCGCGCTCGGCGGCGGTTACGAGATCGCCCTCGCCTGCCACCACCGGATCGCACTGGACGCGCCCGGCTCCCGCATCGGCCTTCCCGAGGTCACCCTCGGCCTGCTCCCGGCGGGCGGCGGCGTCACCCGTACCGTACGCCTGATGGGCATCGCCGACGCCCTGCTCAAGGTGCTGCTCCAGGGCACCCAGTACACCCCCGCCCGCGCCCTGGAGAACGGCCTCGTCCACGAAGTGGCCGCCACCCGCGAGGAGATGCTGGACAAGGCCCGCGCCTTCATCGACGCACACCCCGAGTCCCAGCAGCCCTGGGACGTGAAGGGATACCGGATCCCCGGCGGCACCCCGTCCAACCCCCGGTTCGCCGCCAACCTCCCGGCCTTCCCCGCCAACCTCAAGAAGCAGATCGCCGGGGCACCGATGCCCGCGCCCCGCAACATCCTCGCGGCGGCCGTCGAGGGCTCGCAGGTCGACTTCGAGACCGCGCAGACCATCGAGGCCCGCTACTTCACCGAACTGGTCACCGGCCAGGTCGCCAAGAACATGATCCAGGCGTTCTTCTTCGACCTCCAGGCCGTCAACTCCGGTGCCAGCCGCCCCGAGGGCGTCGAGCGCCGTACCGTCCGCAAGGTCGCCGTGCTCGGCGCCGGCATGATGGGCGCCGGCATCGCGTACTCCTGCGCCCGGGCCGGCATCGAGGTCGTCCTCAAGGACGTCACCGCCGAAGCCGCCGCGAAGGGCAAGGCATACAGCGAGAAGCTGCTGGCCAAGGCGGTCTCCCGGGGACGTACGACCGAGGCCGCCCGCGACGAGCTGCTCGCCCGCATCACCCCGACCGGCGACCCCGCCGACCTCGCCGGCTGCGACGCCGTCATCGAGGCGGTCTTCGAGGACACCTCCCTCAAGCACAAGGTGTTCCAGGAGATCCAGGACATCGTCGCCCCCGACGCGCTGCTCTGCTCCAACACCTCCACGCTGCCCATCACCGTCCTCGCCGAAGGGGTCACCCGCCCCGCCGACTTCGTCGGACTGCACTTCTTCTCCCCGGTCGACAAGATGCCGCTGGTCGAGATCATCAAGGGTGCCGCCACCGGCGACGAGGCCTTGGCCCGCGCCTTCGACCTGGTCCGCCAGATCAAGAAGACCCCGATCGTGGTCAACGACTCGCGCGGCTTCTTCACCTCGCGCGTCATCGGCCACTTCATCAACGAGGGCGTCGCGATGGTCGGCGAGGGCATCGAGCCCGCCTCCGTCGAACAGGCCGCCGCCCAGGCCGGCTACCCGGCCAAGGTCCTCTCCCTGATGGACGAGCTGACGCTCACCCTGCCCCGCAAGATCCGCAACGAGACCCGGCGCGCCGTCGAGGAGTCCGGCGGCACCTGGACCCCGCACCCCTCGGACGCGGTGGTGGACCGGATGGTCGAGGAGTTCGAACGCCCCGGACGCAGCGGCGGCGCAGGGTTCTACGAGTACGACGAGTCCGGCCGGCGCGGCGCTCTCTGGCCCGGGCTGCGCGAGCACTTCGGCAAGCCCGGCGCCGCGATCCCGTTCGAGGACATGAAGGAGCGGATGCTCTTCTCCGAGGCCCTGGACAGCGTCCGTTGCCTGGACGAGAACGTCCTCGTCTCCGTCGCCGACGCCAACATCGGCTCCATCATGGGCATCGGCTTCCCGCCGTGGACCGGCGGCGTCCTCCAGTACGTCAACGGCTACGAGGGCGGCCTGCCGGGCTTCGTGGCCCGTGCCCGCGAGCTCGCCGAACGGTACGGAGACCGCTTCCTGCCGCCCGCCCGACTGGTGGAGATGGCCGAACGGGGCGAGACCTTCCACGACTGAGCCCGCCGCCCGGAGCGTGGTCCGCCCCGCGGCGGACCACGCTCCGGGCGTACGTATCGGTCAGGGCGCCTGGAACGCGGCGCGCAGTTCGGCCGTCAACGACCGCTGGAACGCGGTCACCAGGGCCTGCATCACCAGCGGCTGCATGTGCGCCGAGAGCGACTTCATCGCGGCCACGTGCTCCGGGTCCGCCTCCCGCTCCCGGTACGGGCTCCACACCTCGTCCCGGAAGAGCCGGGTCAGCTCGGCCGCCGCCGACCGGGTGTGCTCCAGCAGGACCGTACGCGCCCGGAGGATCGTCTCGTGCGCGATCGGCACGTCCAGCAGCTCCACCCCCAGCCGGAGCAGCCCCGGATCGACCCGGTGGACCTTCCCGGGCGACGAGGAGTCCCCTTCGGGCTCGTCCAGCAGTACCCCCATCGCCGCCAGCCGGCCGAGATCCTCCCCGGTGAGCGGCCGGCCCGCCCGCCGCTCCAGTTCCGCGCCGGTCATCTCCTCGGCCACGTCCGGCGCCCAGGACGCGACGAGTGCCCGGTGGATCGCCAGGTCGTGGGCGCTGAGATCCTCCGGCAACTGCTCCAGATACCGTTCGATCGCGGCCAGTGTCATGCCCTGGCGCTGGAGCTCCTCGATCAGCGCCAGCCGGGACAGATGGCCGTGCCCGTAGTGCCCGACCCGGCGCGGACCGATCACCGGAGGCGGCAACAGCCCCCGCGTGCTGTAGAAACGCACGGTGCGCACGGTCACCCCGGCGCGGGCCGCCAGCTCGTCGACGGTGAGCGTCGGCTCCTCGGGCGCGGTCGCCATGTCTGCTCCTCGTTGCCCGGAGACGGCCCAAGACGGCCGGATCGGTCCCGATCGCCCCGGCGTGCGGCGATCGCGTGCAACAGTATTGCTGTCTCACCACTGTGGTGAAACCCTCACCGGCCAGGAAACCCGAGGCGGCGCGCTCTGTTCACATGTTCCGGCCGTGGTGATCCACAAGAGCGGTGAGGAGCCGGGTCAACTGCTCGCGTTCCGGCGGGGTCAGTGGCGCGAGCACCGCGTTCTCCGTCTCGGTGAGCAGCTTGTCCAGCTTCAGCAGGTGCCGGTGTCCCTGCTTGGTGACGGAGATGATGTTCTGCCGGCGATCGGCCGGGTTGGCCGAGCGTTCCACCAGTCCGCGGTCGGCCAGTTCGTTGATCACCGTGACCATGTCGCTGCGGTAGATCCCCGTGCGGCGACTCAGTTCCGCCTGGCTGGCGGGTCCGAACTCGTCCAGCGTGGCGAGCGCCGCGTAATGCCACTTGCGGGCGCCCGCGCGCGTCAGCTCCTCGTTCACCAGGCGATCCGAGTGGATCGCGGCCAGCGACAGAAGACGGGTCCCCAGATTCCGCAGCCGCGTGGCAGTGACCAGGCGGTCGGTCCCGCTCGCCGTGCCGGGCTTTCCGTTGTCCATGTCGTGATTCTACGTTGCGTTAGTCCCACTAACGAACTACCTTCGTCGGCGAGGGAAACGTTAGTGTGGCGAACGATTCGGCGAGCCCCCATGCGATGCCGTCCGAACGTTCGAACGCCGAATGCAGCTCGTGGAGTTGAGACCATGATCAAACCGTTCCGCATCGACATCCCCCAGGCCGACCTCGACGACCTGAACGACCGGCTCTCCCGCACCCGTTGGCCCAACGAGGTCGCCGACGCCGGGTGGGACTACGGCTTCCCGCTGGCGCGGCTCAGGGAACTGGCCGAATACTGGCGCACCGGCTACGACTGGCGCGAGCACGAGGACGAGCTCAACGAGCTTCCGCACTTCACCACTGAGATCGACGGCCAGAACATCCACTTCGTCCATGTCCGGTCTTCGAGACCCGACGCGCTCGCGCTGATCCTCACCCACGGCTGGCCGGGCTCGTTCCTCGAGTTCCTCGACGTGATCGAACCGCTGTCACGCGACTTCCACCTGGTGATTCCGTCCATCCCGGGGTACGGCTTCTCCGGTCCGACCCACGAACGCGGCTGGGACACGGTCCGGATCGCGCGGGCCTGGGCCGAGCTGATGCGCCGACTCGGGTACGAGCACTACGGCGCGCAGGGCGGCGACTTCGGCTCGGGCATCTCGACGGCGCTCGGCGCGGTGGCACCCGAGCGGGTCGTCGGGGTGCACGTCAACTACCTGCCGACCCGGCCGGTGCCGGACGCCGGCATCGAACTGTCCGAAGCGGATGAGGCGCGGCTGGACAGGATCCGGCAGCTGATGGCGAATCGTCCGCCGTACCAGGCCCTGCAGGCCACCACCCCGCAGACCATCGGATACGCACTGACCGACTCGCCGGTCGGCCAGCTGGCCTGGATCGCCGAGCGCTTCGCGCAGTGGACCGACCCCCGCTCGCCGATCAGTGACGAGCGGATGCTCACCGACGTCTCGCTGTACTGGCTGACCGCCACCGCGGCTTCCTCGGCGCGGCTGCACCGCGATGCTCCGCGGCGCATCGACCCGTGCCCGGTACCGGTCGGCGTGGCGGTGTTCGCGCACGACATCACGCAGTCGGTGCGACCACTGGCCGAGCGGCTGTACGACATCAGGCACTGGTCGGAGTTCGAGCGCGGCGGCCACTTCGCCGCGATGGAGGTGCCGGAGCTGCTCGCCGGGGACGTCCGGGACTTCTTCCTCGCTACACACGTGGCGCGGACTCCGGCTCCTTCCCCTGCCCCCTGACGGGACCGTTGAGCGCCTCGACGACCTGGTCGTAGTCGCCGCGGGCCTCGCCGTAGCGCAGGAACTTCACGCGCTCCACCTGGATCTCCTTGGCGTCGGGCTGCGTCTCGATCAGGCCCATGACCTCCGCGACGTACTCGTCGAGGGGCATGGCGTGCTCGTCGTCCTCCTGCCCGGGCAGGAGCGTGGTCCGCACGGCCGGCGGTTCGAGCTCCACGATCCGCACCGAGGTGTCGGCGAGCTGCAGCCGCAGGGACTCGCTGAGCATGTGGATCGCGGCCTTCGTCGCGTTGTAGCTCGGCGTGACCTTCAGGGGGGTGAACGCCAGGCCGGAGGAGACGGTCATGATCGTGGCGTCCGGCCGCGCCTGGAGATGCTCCACGAAGGCGGCGATGAGGCGGATCGGGCCGAGCAGGTTCGTCGTCACCGTGGACTCCGCGGATGCGAGGAACGATGCCGGATCGTGCCAGTCCTCGACCCTCATGACACCGGCCATGGTCACGAGGACGTTGAGGTCCGGGTGATCGGCCAGGACCTGCTTCGCGGCGGAGGCGATGCTCGCCGCGTCCGCGGTGTCGATCCTCACGGTGTCGATGCCGGGGTGCTCGGCCGCGATCCTCTCCAGCAGCTCGGCACGCCGGCCGCCGACGATGACGGTGTTCCCCCTGGCCTTCAGCTCAAGGGCGAGCGCGAGCCCGATGCCACTGGTGGAGCCGGGGATGAAGACGGTGTTTCCGGAGATGTTCATGCTTCGAGGGTCGTCGATCCGCGGTGGCGCGTGCAGAGACCGCTTGTCGGGGGATCGGCGATCCCTGGCTGAGCCATGGGTACCGGACGACAATGGGCACCATGGACCGTGCAGCACTGGCCGACTTCCTCCGCCGTCGCCGCGAGGCGCTCCGGCCCGAGGACGTCGCCCTTCCCCCGGGAACCCGTCGGCGCACCCAGGGCCTGCGGCGTGAGGAGGTCGCCTCGCTCGCCGTGATGTCGACCGACTACTACACACGTCTCGAACAGCAGCGTGGGCCCCAGCCCAGCGCTCACATGCTGGCCTCGCTCGCCCGGGCCCTGCGGCTCACCACCGACGAACGCGACTACCTCTACCGGATCGCGGGACACAACGCTCCGATGTCGTCCTCGGCCTCGCCGCACGTCGCGCCCGCTCTGCTGCGGGTGCTGGACCGACTGCACGACACCCCGGCGCTCATCCTGACCGACCTGGGCGAGACGCTGGTGCAGAACGCGATGGCCGTCGCCCTGTTCGGGGACGCGTCCCACCACACGGGCCTCGCCCGCAGCGGGATCTACCGCTGGTTCACCGATCCCGCCGAGCGTTCGGTGTACCCGGAGGCCGACCGGGACCGGCAGAGCCGTGCCCAGGTCGCGAACCTCCGCGCCGCCCTCGGACTGCGCGGCCCGCAGTCGCAGGCCGGTCGGCTCGTCCGGGCCCTGGAGAAGGAGAGCGAGGAGTTCGCCGAAATGTGGGCACGACACGAGGTCGCCCGAAGATTCGAAGACCACAAGACGCTGATCCACCCGGAAGTCGGCGCGATCGAACTCGACTGCCAGGCGCTCTTCACCGAGGATCAGTCGCAGACGCTCCTCGTGCTCACCGCCCCGCCGCGGACCGAGGGGTACGAGAAGCTCCGGCTGCTCGCCGCGCTGGGCCTGAACCGCTTCCCGCCGACGGAGCGCCAGGACTCCGCACCGGCACCGGCACCGGCGCAGGCACCGGCGAGGCACGAAGGCTGAACTTCACGGAAGCGGCCGAGGCGATTGTCAGTGGCTGCCCCTACGGTGGGTGACATGTCGGGGATCACGTACCTCAAGGGCGACGCCACCGCTCCGCAGGCCAAGGGCGTCAAGCTGATCGTGCATGTCTGCAACGACCTGGGCGGCTGGGGCAAGGGCTTCGTACTGGCCCTCTCCCGCCGCTGGCCGGAGCCCGAGGCCGCCTACCGCCGCTGGTACCGCGAGCGCGCGGGGAGCGACTTCGGCCTCGGCGCCGTCCAGTTCGTGCAGGTGGGCCCGTTCCTGTGGGTGGCCAATCTGGTGGGCCAGCGGGGGATACGCAGGGGGAGCGCCGGCGTGCCCGTCCGGTACGAGGCGATCGACGCGGGCCTGGAAGCGGTGGCGGCACGCGCCGTCGAGCTGGGCGCGTCCGTCCACATGCCGAGGATCGGCTGCGGGCTCGCGGGCGGCACGTGGTCCCGGGTCGAACCGCTCATAGAGCAGCGGCTGGTGAGCCGCGACATTCCGGTGACGGTGTACGACTTCGGGTGAACGAACGGCGGTTCGCGTGTGCCGTGACCGTGGCACCGGTCGGGCACCATCGGGGGTCCGCGCGGATACCGGGGCCGTGTCGGGTCCGTACGGGCCGTGTCCTTGGCGGGCGCGTGCGGCAGGGTGCGGGTGGCGGGGCCCGTCCTGCGGCGGATTTCCGTGCGGGATTCGGCCCTTCGGTGGATACGGAGCGACGGCTCATGTCTCGCTGTAGCACAGCCGGTTAGGGTGGCGGCGAGGTGCTCGGACGGCAGCGACACGGGGGAGAGCTCATGACGGTACCGGCCGGCGGCGAGGCGCTGACGTCGAGGGCGCTCGAAAAGGCCCCGCCCTCCGACGCGTTGAGCGAGCAGATCCTCGACGCGGCCCGTGAGCAGTTCATGACCCTCGGGCTGCGCCGCTCCACCGTCGACGACGTCGCCAGGCGGGCCAAGGTCTCCCGGGTCACGGTCTACCGGCGCATCGGCAACAAGGAAGCCCTGGTCTCCGCGTGCTTGTTGCGCGAGTACCGCCGCTTCGTCGGCGAGGTGGACGAGGCGGTGGCCGCACTGCCGTCGGTGGAGGAGCGGCTCGTCGCCGGGTTCGTGGCGGTGCTCCGGCACGTTCGCGAACACCCGCTCATCGGAGGCCTGTTGAAGCTGGAGCCGGAGGTCATGCTGCCCTTCCTCACGGTGGACAGCGGCCCCGCGTTCCTCGCCATGCGCGACTTCCTGACCGACCGCCTCCATCACGCCCAGCAGCTGGAGGGCCGGCCGGAGACGGACTCGGCACCTGTCGCCGAGGTGATGGTGCGCATCACCGTCTCCTTCCTCCTCAACCCGCTGAGCTGCTTCGAACTCGACGACGACGAGCAGGTGGCGGCCTTCGCCCGTCGCTGTCTCGTCCCCCTCCTCACGGCCGCGTGAGGTCCTCGGGGGATTCCGCCGCACCCGGCACCTCGTCCGGCAGCGGTTCGATCGGGCGGTTCTGCGCCCAGTGCGGCCCCAGGTCGTCGAGCCGGTAGCCGAAGGGGTAGCTGCGCGGCCGGGGTCTGGACGGCAGCCATCCGGGCCGGGCGGGCAGCAGCCGTACGACGTGGGCGCGGACGCGCAGCGTCCGCACCGCCAGGATCTGGACCGGGCGGGGCTGTGGGGTGAACCCCAGGGCCCGCAGCAGCGGTTCGTCCAGGAGAGCCAGGAAGAACCGGGCGACCAGCGGACGCAGCGGGGACGGATACCAGGAGGCCATCGTCCGTAAAGTGGCGGTGGTGACCCGGCGGTTCGCCGGGACCGGGGCGAACATCTCGGCCTCGTACGCTTCGAGCAGTTCCTCGAACTCCGCGTACGTGGCGGGGACCGACTTGAGGCCCATCACCCGGCCCATGTTCCGCCCGACCTCGGCGAGGGCCTGTACCTCCTCCCGGCACAGCGGTCGCCAGCCGAACCGGTCGATCCAGCGCTTGGGGCCGACGACCGTGGTGGCCAGGACGTAGAGGTAGTCCTCGTTGGGTATGCGGTAGCGGCTGTGAATGCGGTTGAGGTGGCGGGCTGCGGCCCGTGCGCGCTCCGAGTCGAAGCCGTCGGCCGCCAGCTCGTAGGTGAGCAGCACCGTGTCGTCGTAGCGCTTCTGTCCGCTGCGCTCGAACTCCTGGGTGCGGTCGAGCAGTACGGAGATGCTCGGGATACCGAAGTCGCGCAGGAACGCGACGCTCACGCCCTGCCGGTAGTCCCAGGGGAACTCGTACTGGGACATCAGCCGGAGGATCTCGGCGCAGTCCCGCACCGGGTCCATCCTGCGGATCTCCCTCAGTCGGCTGTAACGGCCCATGGTGTGCACCCTCCTGCGGATGTGTGCGGTTCGCCGTGCCGACCCCGGGCCCGCTGTCCCGTAGCCGACCCTGTCAACTCCCCTGCTGCGCAAGGTGGTTGGCCGGAGAGGGGCCCTCGGAGTCAATGTTACAAATACTATTGACTTGTTTCATCGGGGCGTCAACGGGCCGAGACGAATCCGCTGCCGGACCCGCCGGTGGTGCGCCGGTGGTCCGCTCGCATACTGGAATGCGTACACGCGCGGGCACCTGTGAGCAGGCGCGGCGTCCGCCCGTCCGCCGACCGCCGGGAGCATCCGTATGAGCAGCCAGGGAACCGGGCCGACGGACCCCGTGCCGCCCCCGCCGGGCGGTGTGCTGTGGAGCCTCGCCGGTGACGTCCGGGGCCTGCTGATGCTGCCCGCCGCCCTCACCCTCCAGGTCGCCCACCCCGCCGTGGGCGCCGGCGTCGACGAGCACTCGGTCTTCCGCACCGATCCGTGGGGGCGCGGCGAACGGTCCCTGCGCTCCCTCCAGCTCTGGGTGTACGGAGGCGAGGAAGGTGTGGCGGAAGGGCGGCGGCTGCGCGCACTGCACCGCACCATCCAGGGCACCGATTCCCGGGGGCGCGGCTACCACGCCCTCACCCCGGCGAACTACGCGTGGGTGCACGCCACCGGCTTTCCGGTCTACCAGCACGCCTCGCGCTACCTCGTGCGCCCGCTCACCGACGCCCAGGAGCGGGCCCTGTACCGGGAATGGCTCCAGGTCGGCCGGGTCCTCGGCATTCACGACCGGGACATGCCCCCGACGATCGAGGAGTTCTGGCCCTACTACCGCAAGGTGCTCGCCGAGGAGCTGGAGTGCAACGCGGTCGTCGAGGAACTGGTCGCCACCGACCGGCCCGTACCGCCGCCCGATCGGGGGCCGCTGCCCCTGCGGCTGGCCGCACGCGTGCTGTGGCCGGTGATCCTGCCGCCGCTCGCCCGGTTCCGCGCCTTCCTCACGGTCGGCCTGATGCCGCCGGACGCCCGCGCCGCGATCGGCCTGGAGTGGACCCCCGCGCAGGAGAGGCGGCTGCGGCGCTTCGGCGCGGTCGTGCGCCGCGTGGTGCCGGCCCTTCCCGAGCGGATGCGGTACCTGCCCCTGGCACGCGAGGCGCGCCGCGCCGCCCGCGCGGGGCGAACGCGAACGCGAGCGTGAGCGGGCGCGGGCGGACCGCCACTGCTCGTGGGTCCCCTACCCGTCGCACCCCGTGTGGTACTGCCTACAGGGAGTGATCTCCGGACTCCCGAAAGGTGCCCAGGTGCCCCACGTGCCGCAGGACGACCCGAAGCCGGACGGCCTGCCCGTCACGGCGGACCTCCCCGAAGACCCGCGCCACGGGCAGAAAGGCGTCACCGACCGGGTGGTCTTCGGCGTCACCGCCGTTCTCACGCTCGCCTTCGTGCTCTGGGGGTCGGTCGCCACCGACTCCCTGGAGAGCGTCTCCACCGATCTGCTCGAAGGGCTCATCCACAACGGCGGCTGGGCCTTCATGCTCGCCGCGTCCGGCTTCGTGGTCTTCGCGCTGTGGCTGGCGATCAGCCGCTACGGAAGGATCTCGCTCGGCCAGGAAGGGGAGGAACCGGAGTTCCGGACCGTCTCCTGGGTCGCGATGATGTTCAGCGCCGGCATGGGCATCGGCCTGATGTTCTACGGGGTGAGCGAGCCGCTGGCCCACTTCACCGACCCGCCCCCGGGAACCCGCCCCGTCGACGAGGCGGAGGCGATGCAGACCGCGATGGCCACCACCCTCTTCCACTGGACGCTCCACCCCTGGGCGATCTACGCCGTCGTCGGGCTCGCCATCGCGTACAGCACCTACCGAAGGCGCCGCCGGCAGACGATCAGCGCCGTCTTCGAGCCGCTCATCGGGGAACGCCACTCCCGGGGCGGCTTCGGCAGGATCATCGACATCCTCGCGATCTTCGCGACCCTCTTCGGCTCGGCCGCCTCCCTCGGTCTCGGCGCGCTCCAGATCGGCAGCGGTTTCCACGAGCTGAACTGGCGGGAGAAGACCGGCACGGGCCTGCTCGTCGCCATCATCGCCGTGCTGACCGTGGCGTTCGTCGCCTCCGCCGTCTCCGGGGTGGAGAAGGGCATCCAGTGGCTCTCCAACATCAACATGGTGCTCGCCCTGATCCTCGCCGTCTTCGTGTTCGTCGCGGGCCCCACGATCATCGTGCTCGACCTGCTGCCCACCTCCATCGCCGAGTACTTCCGCGAACTGCCCCAGCTCGCCGGACGCACCGAGGCGACCGGCGAGGGCGAGGTCGCCGACTGGCTGCGCTCCTGGACGGTCTTCTACTGGGCGTGGTGGATCTCCTGGACGCCCTTCGTCGGCATGTTCATCGCCCGCATCAGCCGGGGCCGCACCATCCGGCAGTTCATCGGCGGGGTCATCCTCGTACCGAGCACCGTCAGCCTGGTCTGGTTCGCGATCTTCGGCGGCTCCGCGATCCGGCTCAAGGAAGCGGGCAAGCTCGCGGGCGCCGACACCCCGGAGGCGCAGCTCTTCGGAGTCCTCCAGCAGTTCCCGGTCGCCACCCTGATGAGCGTCCTGGTGATGATCCTCGTCGGGATCTTCTTCGTCTCCGGCGCGGACGCCGCCTCCATCGTCATGGGCACGCTCTCGCAGAAGGGCGTGCTGGAGCCGGGCAAGTGGGTGGTCGTCTTCTGGGGCGTCGTCACCGGTGCGGTGGCCGCCGTCATGCTGCTCATCGGCGACGGCGAGGGCGACGCGCTGGCCGGACTCCAGAACCTCACCATCCTGGTCGCGGCGCCCTTCACGATCGTGATGGTCGGCATGTGCGTTTCCCTCATGCGGGACCTGCGCCAGGACCCGCTCATCGTCCGTCAGGAGTTCGGCATCGAGGCGGTCGAGAGCGCGGTCGTCCAGGGCCACGCGAAGTACGACGGCGACTTCGAGATCCGGATCGGCCCCGGGAGCCAGATCACCGAGGACCACCGGCACCAGCACGAGGACCCGGGGCCCACAGGCCCGCCGACGGGGTAGTGAAGCGGGGGGCCGGTACGGGGCACGTCGCGCGGCGGTGCGGGCCGTACGGTGCGCGCGGGGCGCGTACGCGCGGCGGTACCTGGCACACCGCGCGGCTCCCCGTGCGCGCCCGGCACCGCCGCCGCGTCCGGCTCACCCCACCAGCCGTGCCGCCTCCCGTGCACAGCCCCAGGCCACCGTGACCCCGGCACCCCCGTGCCCGTAGTTGTGGACCACCCGGCCGCCGCCCGGCAGGTCCTCCGCCTCGATCCGCACCCCCGCGTCCCGCGCCGGGCGCAGCCCCACCCGGTGTCCGAGGACCCGGGCCCCCGCGATCTCGGGCCGGATCCGCGCGCACCGCGCCACGATGCCGGCGGCGATGCGCGGGTCCGGCTCCGTGGACCAGTCGTCGTCCTGCGCCGTGCCGCCCAGCACCAGCCCGTACGGCTGCGGGAACACGTACGTCGTCCAGCCCGTCGCGGGATCGGGGGCCGCGCACCACTCCGTGATCCCCGGGTTCTCCACCAGGACGAGCTGGCCCCGTACCGGACGCATCCCGCTGTCCGGGGCCAGCGCCCCCGCTCCCAGCCCCGCGCAGTCGACCACCACGGATGCCTCGGCGGCGGCCTCCCCGAACCCGCTCACCGTGCGCCGCTCGACGGTGCCGCCGGCCGCCAGCAGCCGCCGCTCCAGCCAGGCCAGGTGGTCGGGCATGCTGATCAGCGGCAGCGTCACCCGCAGCCCCTCCGCCACCTCCACCACGCCCCGCAACCCGGCCGCCCACGGGTCCAGCGCGGCCAGACGCTCGCCGAGATGGACCCCGGCCACCATCCGTACCCCGGTCTCCTCCGGAGCTTCCGCCAGCTCCTCGTGGACGGCGAGCGTCTCCAGGGCCCAGTCACCCACCGACCGCGCCGGCTCGATCCGGTACGGCCACCAGAGGGCGCCCGCCACCGCCGACGTGGTGTCCCCCGCCGCGTCCCGCGACCAGACCCGCACCCGGTGGCCCCGCTCCGCGAGCACCACCGCCGTGGTCAGCCCGCTGACTCCGCCGCCCACCACGATCACGTCCGGCATACCGCCACCCCCGTCGCTCCGCTCCCGTACCCGCAACGCTGTCACCCCGGAAGCTAACCGAGGGCCCGGCGTCCAGGACAGGGCCTGGTGGATCATTGCCGGGACACGGCGGCGATTCGGACAGCCCCGATCCGTGATGGCCCCGATCCGCGACAACCGTGGTCAGTGGCCGCCCTTCGGGGGCTCGCAGTCGGTGCCGTCGGGGTAACCGCCGAAGGCGTTCGCCGTGACGGAGTCGCGGTTCATCGTTCCTTCCACGCACCAGGGGGAGGCGTAGAGGACGATGAGGAAGCCGACCCCCGTCGGGCCGCTCCGGTACGCGTTCCCGGTGCGGTAGCCCAGGCCGTCGAGCGCGGTTCGGACGTGCTGCGGATCGAAGTCCCCGTGCCTGCGCAGCGGTTCGAGTGCGCTCTCGACCCGTCCGGTGACCGCGAGCCCGTCGCAACGGCTCTGGCCGTGGAGCGGGAACGGAACCCTGAAGCCGTGGTTCTCGGCGTAGTGGTCGGTCGGCGCGGCGGTCGCGGCCGGGGCGGCGGCCGCCGGAGATGTCGGTTCGGGGTCCTCGCCGGGGCAGAGGAAGTCCGCCGGCGCACTCGACGTCGGTACGGCGCTCGGCGTCGGAGACGTACGCGGACCGTCCTCGGAGCCGTCCGCGAGCCGCCACGTCCCGCACCCCGACACCAGCAGAATCGTCGCCACCAGCGGCAGCGCCCCGTACCCGTGCTTTCCCCATGTCGTCATCGGGCGATCCTCCTCCGTGCCGCACCGGGCTTCATGAGTCCCGGTACTCAGGCGGCACAACGGTCCGGTCACGTTCCGGCGCCGGGACGCGGGCCTCCCCGGCCCCGTCCCGGCCGCTCCCGCCACGGACGGCCCTTCCACGTCCCCGGTCCGGGCCGATTGACGGGGTGGCCGCCCGGAACGCTTAGGATCGACACCCTGATGACTGCCACTCTCGTCGCCAAGGACCTCGCCGCCGGACACGGCGACCGCACACTCTTCGCCGGGCTCGACCTCGTCGTCGCCCCCGGGGACGTGATCGGTCTCGTCGGAGTCAACGGGGCCGGAAAATCCTCCCTGCTCCGGCTGCTCGCGGGGCTCGACCGGCCCGAGGAGGGGGAGCTGCGGCTCTCGCCCCCCTCCGCCACCGTCGGCCACCTCCCGCAGGAGCCGGACCGGCGCCCCGGGGAGACCGTGCGCGAGTTCCTCGCCCGCCGTACCGGCGTCGCCGACGCCCAGGCCACCATGGACGCCGCGACCCAGGCCCTGGTGGACGGCGCGCCCGGCGCCGACGACGCGTACTCCGAGTCGCTGGAACGCTGGCTGGACCTCGGCGGCGCCGACCTGGACGAGCGGGCCGAGGAAGTCGCCGCCGACCTCGGACTCACCGTCGGTCTCGACCTGCCGATGACCGCGCTCTCCGGCGGCCAGGCCGCCCGCGCCGGGCTCGCCTCCCTGCTGCTCTCCCGGTACGACATCTTCCTGCTGGACGAGCCCACCAACGACCTCGACCTCGGCGGTCTGGAGCGCCTCGAACG
Source organism: Streptomyces sp. NPDC001493 (assembly GCF_053597235.1). Lineage (NCBI taxonomy): Bacteria > Bacillati > Actinomycetota > Actinomycetes > Kitasatosporales > Streptomycetaceae > Streptomyces > Streptomyces sp. NPDC001493. Next base: position 104,757 of record NZ_JBSFHV010000017.1, on the reverse strand, counting down.
CTTCGTCTCCGGTCTGCGCGCCGGGACCGTCGTCATCAGCCACGACCGCGAGTTCCTCACCCGTACGGTCACCAAGGTCCTCGAACTCGACCTCGCCCAGCAGCAGATCAACCTCTACGGCGGTGGCTACGCCTCCTACCTGGAAGAGCGGGAGCGGGCCCGGACGCACGCCCGTGAGGAGTTCGAGGAGTACGCCGACAAGAAGTCGGCCCTCGAAGGCCGTGCCCAGATGCAGCGGGGCTGGATGGACAAGGGCGTGAAGAACGCCCGGCGCAAGGCCACCGACTCGGACAAGCTGGGCCGCAAGTTCCGCAGCGAGGCCAGCGAGAAGCAGGCCGCGAAGGCCCGGCAGACCCAGCGCATGATCGAGCGCCTGGACGTCGTGGAGGAGCCGCGCAAGGAGTGGGAGCTGCGGATGGAGATCGCCACCGCGCCGCGCTCCGGCTCGGTCGTCGCGACCCTGCGCGAAGCCCGCGTCGTCCGGGGCGACTTCGCCTTCGGGCCGGTCTCGCTCCAGATCGACTGGGCCGACCGGGTCGCCATCACCGGAGCCAACGGGGCCGGCAAGTCCACCCTGCTGGCTGCGCTGTTGGGGCGGTTGTCCGTCGACTCCGGTTCTGCCGTGCTCGGTTCGGGCGTCGTGGTGGGCGAGGTCGACCAGGCGCGCAAGCTCTTCCTCGGCGAGGAGACCCTGCTGGCGGCCTTCTGCGCCGCCGTCCCGGACACCGAACCCGCCGAAGTGCGCACCCTGCTGGCCAAGTTCGGGCTGCGCGCGGACCACGTGATGCGCCCGGCGACCACCCTGTCGCCCGGCGAGCGGACCCGCGCCGCACTCGCCCTGCTCCAGGGCAAGGGCGTCAACCTGCTGGTTCTGGACGAGCCCACCAACCACCTCGACCTGCCCGCCATCGAGCAGCTGGAGTCCGCGCTCGACTCGTACAACGGCACGCTCCTGCTGGTCACGCACGACCGGCGGATGCTGGAGGCCGTCCGTACGACCCGGCGCATCGAGGTCGCGGACGGGCGGATCACGGAGCTCTGACGGGACCTCCGGAGGCCGGCCGGACTTCGGGACCCGGGGCGACACGGACGGGCCGACCCCGAGGGGGCCGGCCCGTCCGGTGCGTCCGGGGCGCCGTCAGCGCTTCCCGCCGCCCTGTCCCGGATCGGCGAGACCGGCGCGCCGCAGCGCGTCCGCCATGGCGCTGTTGGCGGGTGCGGGTGCGCCCGAGGGGCGGGCGCCGCCGCCCGCACCGCTGCCACGCCGGTCACCGCCCTGCCGGCGGCCGCCGCCGTCCGACTGGCGCTGGCGCGGGGGCCGGCCGCCCTGGCCCGGGGCCGCGTCCCGCTCGCGCCGGCCGCCGCCCTGGCCGGCCGCCGCCTCGTCGTCCAGCCGCAGCGTCAGCGAGATCCGCTTGCGCGGGACGTCGACGTCCATGACCTTGACCTTCACGATGTCCCCGGGCTTCACGACGTCACGCGGGTCCTTCACGAACGTCCTCGACATCGCCGACACGTGGACCAGGCCGTCCTGGTGGACGCCGACGTCGACGAAGGCGCCGAACGCGGCGACGTTGGTGACCACGCCCTCCAGGACCATCCCGGACTCCAGGTCGCCGATCTTCTCGACGCCCTCCTTGAAGGTCGCGGTCCGGAACGCCGGACGCGGGTCGCGGCCGGGCTTCTCCAGCTCCTTCAGGATGTCGGTCACCGTCGGCAGACCGAAGGTGTCGTCCACGAACGCGTCGGCCCGCAGCGACCGGAGCACCTCCGTGTTGCCGATGAGGGACGCGACCCCGGTGCCCGCCGTCTTCACCATCCGGCGCACCACCGGGTACGCCTCCGGGTGCACGCTCGACCCGTCCAGCGGGTCGTCCCCGTCCCGGATACGGAGGAAGCCCGCGCACTGCTCGTACGCCTTCGGGCCGAGCCGGGACACGTCCTTGAGGGCCCTGCGGGAGCGGAACGGGCCGTTGGTGTCGCGGTGCGCGACGATGTTCTCGGCGAGCCCGGAGCTGATCCCCGACACCCGTGAAAGCAGCGGCGCGGAAGCGGTGTTGACGTCCACGCCGACCCCGTTCACGCAGTCCTCGACCACCGCGTCCAGGGAGCGCGAGAGCTTCACCTCGGACAGGTCGTGCTGGTACTGGCCGACGCCGATCGACTTCGGGTCGATCTTCACCAGCTCGGCCAGCGGGTCCTGGAGGCGGCGGGCGATCGACACCGCGCCACGCAACGACACGTCCATGTCCGGGAGTTCCTGCGAGGCGAAGGCCGACGCCGAGTACACCGAGGCGCCCGCTTCCGAGACCATCACCTTGGTGAGCTTCAACTCCGGGTGCTTGTCGCAGAGTTCACCGGCGAGCTTGTCGGTCTCGCGGGACGCCGTGCCGTTGCCGATGGCGATCAGGTCCACGGAGTGCGTGCGGCAGAGCCGCTCCAGCTTCGTCAGCGACTCCTCCCACCGGTTCGCCGGGACGTGCGGGTGGATGACGTCGGTCGCCACCACCTTGCCCGTCGCGTCGACCACCGCGACCTTCACGCCCGTACGGAAACCGGGGTCGAGCCCCAGCGTCGCCCGGGTGCCCGCCGGGGCGGCGAGCAGCAGATCGCGGAGGTTGGAGGCGAAGACGCGTACCGCCTCGTCCTCCGCGGCGGTACGCAGCCGGAGCCGCAGGTCGATGCCGAGGTGCACCAGGATGCGGGTCCGCCAGGCCCAGCGGACCGTGTCCCCGAGCCACTTGTCGCCCGGCCGCCCCCGGTCCGCGATGCCGAAGCGGCGCGCGACCATGTTCTCGTACGCGGACGGCCCCGGCTCCTCCGAAGGCTCCTCCGGCTCCAGCACCAGATCGAGCACGTCCTCCTTCTCGCCCCGGAGCATGGCGAGAATCCGGTGCGAGGGCAGTGCCGTGAAGGGCTCGGTGAAGTCGAAGTAGTCGGCGAACTTCGATCCGTCCTCCTCCTTGCCCGCCCGCACCTTCGCCGCCAGCCGGCCGCGCGTCCACATCCGCTCGCGCAGCTCGCCGGTCAGGTCGGCGTCCTCGGAGAAGCGCTCGGTGAGGATCGACCGGGCGCCCTCCAGTGCCGCCGCGCCGTCCGCGACCCCCTTCTCCGCGTCCACGAACGCCGCCGCCGCGGCGAGCGGGTCGACGGACGGGTCGCCGAGCAGCCCGTCGGCCAGCGGCTCCAGACCGGCCTCGCGGGCGATCTGCGCCTTGGTCCGCCGCTTCGGCTTGAACGGCAGGTAGATGTCCTCCAGACGCGACTTGGTGTCCGCCGCCCGGATGCGGGCCTCCAGCGCCTCGTCGAGCTTGCCCTGCTCGCGGACGGATTCGAGGATCGCCGAACGGCGGTCCTCCAGCTCCCGCAGATAGCGCAGCCGCTCCTCCAGCGTGCGCAGCTGGGCGTCGTCGAGCATCTCCGTCGCTTCCTTGCGGTAGCGCGCGATGAACGGGACGGTCGACCCGCCGTCGAGCAAGGCGACGGCTGCCGCCACCTGTCGCTCACGTACGCCGAGTTCCTCGGCGATCCTGCCTTCGATGGACGTCGTCACGGTGTTACCGGCTCGCCTTCTCGTACTGGCTGTGTTGCTGGCTCTGCTGACAACCCCGCCCCGCCGTGCGGAGGGACTCCGTACCGGGGGCGGGCGTCATTCGGGGTGGTCCCCTTCGCCTGCATTGTGCCGGGTGGCCGGGGGCCGTGTCGCGCGACCTCGGCGAACCACGGGCCGGAACCCTGTGCCGGGTACCTCCGGGGCTCAGCCCCTGCCGATCAGGTCGCCGGGGAAGGCGCCTGCCGAGGCGGCGGTGAACAGGAAGCCGCGCGCCAGATCGGTCAGCCGCGCCACCCCGTCCGCGCCGAGGTGCTCGTACGGTGCCGCGTCCATCCGGTCCGTCGACTCCTCCAGCTCCGCCCGCAGCGCGGTGCCCGCCTCCGTCAGGGAGCCCTCGTCGTCCAGCAGTCCGCGCGCCCGCAGCCGGGCGGAGGCCGCGTCCCAGTCCTCGCGGTGCCAGCCCCGGGTGCCGCAGACCCAGCGCGGGGACATGCCCTTCCCGGTCGCCGTGTGGCTGACCAGCGCCTCGACCGGGTCGAGCCCCGCGGCGAGCAGCGCGGCGAGGTGGCCGTCGCCCCGGTGTTCGCGCAGCAGCGTCGCGGCGTGCCAGAGAGCGAGGTGCGGCTCGGTGGGGACCGGCAGATCGGCGTGGGCGGCGTACAGCGGCCGGGCGTGGCGGGTGCACGCCTCGGCGGCCCGCAGCGCCAGCCCGGCGGCCTCCGCCATGTCGGACGAGCCGATGACCTCCTCACCGAGCAGCCGGCGGAGGGTGGCGTCGGCGGCGCGGAGCCTGGCGTCGAGCACCGCTTCGGGGGAGGCCACCGACCACACGGCCGGCAGGTGCAGGGCCACCAGCTCGTGGTTGAAGTTGTAGAAGGTCGACGTCACCGCGCCGGCTCCCACCGCGCCGAGCGCGGCGCTGCGGGCGGCGAAGTACGCGGCCCGGGCGTCGTCGATCCCGAGCGCGCCGAGTTCGGCGGTGAGGTCGGAGGAGAAGAAGAGCGTCGAGTGCAGCGGGTTGACGGCGTTGTGGCAGCGGCGGCCGGCGCGGGGCGGCAGAGTACTCATGCGCCGTACGTTACCGACTGGTCAGTATGAAGGGAACTCCAGCAGGCGCCTCCAGGCGTGGGGCGTACCGGCCGGGCTCAGGTCGTCCAGGTGAAGCGCGGCGACCGTCGCTCCAGGAAGGCGCTCACGCCCTCCGCCGTGTCCTCGCTCGTCCGCGCCTGCGCGGCCCAGTACGCGTCCCGGTCGGTGCGGCCGGTGGCGAACTCCTTCGCCGCCGCCTGGGTCAGCTGGGACCGTGACGCGAGAACGCCGCAGAACTCCGCGACCCGGCCGGCCAGCCCCGCGGGCGGCAGCACCTCGTCGATCAGCCCGGTGCGCAGAGCCCGCTCGGTGCCGATCAGCTCCCCGGAGAAGAGGAGGTACTTCGCGGTCGCGGGGCCCACCAGACCGACGAGCCGCCGGGTCGAGGAGGACGAGTAGACGATCCCCAGCTTGGCCGGGGTGATGCCGAACCGTGCGCCCTCCTCGGCGAAGCGGAGGTCGCAGGCGGCCGCCAGCTGGCATCCTCCTCCCACGCAGTAGCCGCGTACGGCGGCGATCGTGGGCCGGGGGAACGCGGCCAGCGCCTCCTCCGCGGCCACCGTGAGCTCCGAGGTCAGCTTTCCGGGCTCCTTGAGGGAGGAGATGTCCGCCCCCGCGCAGAAGGTGTCGCCCGCGCCGGTGAGGACCAGCACCCGCACCGAGGCGTCGGCCGCCAGCCGCTCCAGCAGGACGGGCAGCTCCCGCCACATCGGGGCCGTCATGGCGTTCCGTTTCGCGGGATTGCCGATGACGACGGTCGCCACCCCGTTCGCGACGGTGTGCTCCAGCTGAGGCTCGGTGCGGTCCATGCGCAGGATGCTATCCGTCCCGTTCGCTCCTATGATCCGACCAGGGCCTTTCGTCCGGCAGGCCCCCGGGGGTGGAGTTCGTACGCGCCGCGAGGAGCTGTCGATGGCCGATTCCCGGGTCCAGCGCAGAAAGCTCAACCGCAGTTTCGCCGTGCTGGTCGTGCTCGGCATCCTGCTGGTGGCCGCGGGCATCGTCGGTCTCATCTACACCGGCGTGGCCACGCTCACCTCGATGCTGCTCTTCGGCTGGCTCCTGCTGATCGGCGGCGTGGTGGGTCTGGCGCACGCGGTCCAGTCCCGGGGCAGCAACTTCTTCTGGCTCGCCGTCGTCGTCGCGGCACTCAACATCGCGGCCGGCGTGGTCGTGATCCACGACCCGTACGGCAGCGCCGAGGCGCTCACCATGTTCGCCGCCCTGCTCTTCCTCACCGGAGGCCTGTTCCGGCTGGTCGGCTCGGTCGTGGTGCGGGGGCCGCAGTTCGGCTGGACGCTGCTGCAGGGCGCCTTCGGCCTGCTGCTGGGACTGCTGGTGCTCTTCGACTGGCCGCACAGCAGCCGGTACGTCCTCGGCCTCTTCTTCTCCCTCTCGCTGCTGTTCGACGGGCTGGGCCTGATCGCGATCGGCGTGGGCGGCCGGCAGGTGGTCGGGCTGGTCACCGAGCAGCTGGCGGCGGACGGGGACGGCGGCAGGAGAAGGCCGAATAGTGCCCCAGAAGGTGGCCAGAAGTAGTCCACATGCGACGCCGCCATACGCAGCCGGTCAAGACAAGTCGATAGGTGCCCACTTCTTGTCAGTGGCCGGTCCCGAGCTCCGAGGTTCTCGACACTCGTCAGTCAACAGAGAGTGTTCCCAGATGCGCGAACCGAGAGCGGGTGCCGGATTATGGAGAGCCGCGGGAGTGTTCCGGCCCGTCCCGTGTCGTACGAAGGGGTGTGGCGCTTCACCGCCCCCGCCGTCGACGTATCGGTTCCGCAGGCCCGGCACGCTGTGCGGGACCTGATCGGCAGGCAAGGCGTACCGGTGGAGGACGACATCCTCCAGGGGCTGCTGCTGATCGTCTCGGAGCTGGCGACCAACGCCGTCAGACACGCGGCCCTCCTCTCGCCCGAGCTGGCGGTGGAGGTGGCCATCGGCGCCGACTGGATCAGGGTCTCGGTCGAGGACAACCACCCCTACCGCCCCACCGCGCTGGAGACCGACCACGCCCAGACGGGCGGCCGGGGGCTGCTGCTGGTGAAGGAGGTCACCGCCGAGGCGGGCGGCACCTGCGACGTGGAGCACACCGCGAGCGGCGGGAAGATCATCTGGGCGGTACTCCCCCTGAGACCGCCCCTCTGACCGCACGGCTGCCGCACGGCCGGTGACGCCCGGCCGTACCGCTCGCACCGCACGGCCTCTGCCGGCCGGCCCGCGGGCTCCCCTCCGGGGGGCCCGCCCACCGTGCCGGCAGGGCCGGGCCGTCACCAGCCGGCGGAGGGGCCCGTCAGCTCACGGATCGCCGGGCGCGCCGCGTCCAGGACCGTCATGAACCACGCGGAGAACGGCCCCTCGGCGTGCCGCTCGGCCAGCTCGGCGGCGGTCACGAACACCGTCTCGCCGACCTCCTCCGGGTCGGGCTCCGGGGCGTCCTGGGCGAGGCCCACGTACAGGTGGTTGAACTCCTGCTCCACCAGGCCCGACGCGGGGTCGGGGTGGTTGTAGCGCACGGTCCCGGCCGCCGCCATCAGGGACGGCGAGATGCCCAGCTCCTCGTACGTGCGCCGGGCGGCGGCCGCGAAGGGGGCCTCACCCGGGTAGGGGTGGCCGCAGCAGGTGTTGGACCACACGCCGGGGGAGTGGTACTTGCCGAGCGCGCGGCGCTGGAGCAGCAGCCGTCCCTGCTCGTCGAAGAGGAAGACCGAGAAGGCGCGGTGCAGCCGGCCGGGCGCCTGGTGGGCGGCGAGCTTCTCCGCGGTGCCGATGGTGGTGCCGCTCTCGTCGACCAGTTCGAGCATGATCGCTTCTGCGGAGCCGTTCGACGAGCTGTGCGTCGCGGTGGCTGGTGTGGTCGGCATACCCATCCTTCGCTTTGGTTCCCGGCCTCGTGCGTCCGGACCCCTGGAGTCCGGTCAAGTCTGCCCCACAAATGCCGCTTGTCCGTACTTCGGGGCCGGGCATGTCCGCCCCCGCGCGGGCCGGGTGGGACGCGCGGGGCCCGCTGCCGTCACCGGCAGAGTCGCGCCTCGTGCGCGGCGTGGCCGCTCGGTTCCAGCTGGAAGGTGCAGTGCTCCACGTCGAAGTGGTTCCCCACGCAGCCCTGGAGGTCGTGGAGGAGCTTCTCGTGGCCGATGGAGTCCAGCATCTCCTGGTGGACGACGACGTGGGCCGAGAGGACCGGCATTCCCGAGGTGATCGTCCAGGCGTGCAGGTCGTGGACGTCCAGCACCCCGGGCAGCTCCGTGATGTGAGCCCGTACCTCGGCCATGTCCACTCCCTTGGGCGCGGACTCCAGCAGTACGTTGATCGTCTCGCGCAACAGCTTCACCGTACGGGGGACGATCATGAGACCGATCACCAGGGAGGCGATCGGGTCCGCCGCCTGCCAGCCGGTGGCCAGGATGATGCCCGCCGCGACGAGGACGGTGACCGAGCCGAGGGTGTCGGCGAGCACCTCCAGGTAGGCGCCCCGGACGTTGAGGCTGTCCTTCTGCCCGCTCATCAGCAGGCTGAGCGAGACCAGATTGGCGACCAGGCCCACGGAGGCGAAGGCGATGGCCAGGCCGCCGCGGGTGTCCGCCGGGGTGATGAAGCGGTCGACCGCCTCGTAGACGAGGAACGCGCCGACGCCCAGCAGCAGGAGACAGTTGGCCAGCGCCGCCAGGATCTCGGCGCGGGCGAACCCGAAGGTGCGGTTCGGTCCCGCCGGCCGGTTGGCGAAGTGGATGGCGAGCAGGGCCATGCCCAGCCCCAGCCCGTCGGTCGCCATGTGGGCGGCGTCCGCGATCAGGGCGAGCGAGTCGGCGAGCACGCCGCCGACGATCTCCATGACCATCACGCCGAGGGTGATGCCCAGGGCGATCCTGAGCCGCCCCAGGTACGCGGCCGACGCTGTCGCGGGTGTGCCGTGCGTGTGACCGTGGTCGTGGCCGGCCCCCATGCGCATGCCTCCAGACGGTGGTACGGCTCGGGTCGGCGGCGCCCGAGGACGCCCAGTGAACTACGGGCGGGGGGTATCGGGCAACACGGTGTTGAACACCGTTGTCGTCTGCTCTGACCTGCACAAATGTGCGAGAGTTCCTAGGCGGTGTCCTGGCGTTCACCGGCCTGCGGATGGTCCTTCAGCCAGCCCTCCCACGCCGATTCCACCATCTCGCGCGCGCCCCTGCGGGCCGACCAGCCGAGCTCCTCGGCGATCCGCGCCGCCGAGGCCACCGACTTCGCCGCGTCACCCGCACGAGGGGGGTCGACGACGGGCTCCGTGCCGTTCCCGGTGACCTCGGCCACCAGGGAGGCGAGCTCGCGGACCGAGACGCCCTCGCCGCGTCCGATGTTCACCGTCAGATCGCCCGGGGCGTCCCGGTCCGCCAGGTGGCGTGCGACCGCCAGGTGCGCGTCGGCGAGGTCGGCGACATGGATGTAGTCCCGGATGCAGGTGCCGTCCGGCGTCGGGTACGAGGCGCCGAAGATACGGGGCGCCTCGCCGCGCGTCAGCCGGTCGAAGAACATCGGGATCACGTTGAAGGCCCCGGTGTCCGCGAGAGCCGGCTCGGCGGCGCCCGCCACGTTGAAGTAGCGCAGGCAGGCCGTGGACATCCCGTGGGCGCGGCCGGTGGCGCGTACCAGCCATTCGCCGGCGAGCTTCGTCTCGCCGTACGGGCTGATCGGCGCGCAGGGGGTGGTCTCGGTGATCACCTCGGCCTCGGGCACCCCGTAGACGGCGGCCGAGGAGGAGAAGACGAAGGAGCGCACACCCGCCGCCGCGCAGGCCTCCAGCAGGACGCCGAGCCCGGCGACGTTCTCCCGGTAGTAGAGCAGCGGCTGCTCCACCGACTCGTCCACCCGCTTCTTCCCCGCGAGGTGCACCACACCGGTGACCGCGTGGTCGGCCAGCAGCCGGGCCACCAGCGCGGGGTCCGCGGACGACCCGCGGACCAGCTCGATGTCCGCCGGGAGTCGCCCGGCCACCCCCGTGGACAGGTCGTCGAGCACGACGACCTTCTCGCCGGAGGCGACCATGGCCTTCGCCACATGTGCCCCGATGTATCCCGCACCGCCTGTGATCAGCCACGTCATGCCGATCAGCCTAAAGGGTGTCCCGTCGTCCCCGGCCGGTTCCGGTCGGATGCCGCCGCGTCCGGGGGCGTGGTCGCCTCCGCGGCTCCCGCAGCCGTTCCGCACCGCGGTTTGTCGCACAGGGGCTCGATCAAGGAGGATGATCACTAAGGGGCGAACAGGGTGCAGGACCGGCCCGAACGGAGCACAAACGGGCAGTGAACTCAACCTTCTGTTCATCCGATAGCCTCTGCCGATGTGCCGCAGGCCCGCGGGCCCGTAGGCCCGCAGCCCCGTTCACGGGTCGCCCCGCGTGCCCGCCCATGCCCGGATCCAAGGAGTGAGTTCGTCTGTCGACCGCCATTCTCACCGGTGTGCCGGTACCCGGGTCGTCGATCGAGGACGACCTGCGCGCCCTCGGCTTCGACGTCCGCACGGCCGCCGACGCCGGTGAAGCCGCCGCACTCCTCGGAGCCGTCCCCGCGAGCCACCGCGTCGCCCTCGTGGACCCCCGCTTCGTCGGCCACGTCCACGCCCTGCGCCTCGGACTCACCGACCCCCGCTTCGCCGCCGCCGCCCTCCCCGGCGCGCTGACCGTGCAGCCCGAATCGCGGGCCGCACTGCTGCACGCCATGGACCGGACCGCCGCGGCGGTCGGTGCCGGACGGCCGGTGGCCGGGGACGGCGGACCGGACCATCCGGAGGACCGCACGGTCCCCGGCCGTATCGCGCTCGCCCTGGAGACCGAGGGGACGGCCGTACAGCGCCCCGAACTCGGTTCGCTCACCGCGACCGTCCCCACCACGGACGAGGAGCTGGCCGCCGCCCGGGCGGCCGTCGCGGCCGTGGACGACGAGGCGGTACGGCTGCGCAGCGCGGTGAAGGCGCACGACGGCTTCTTCACCACCCACTTCATCAGCCCGTACTCCCGCTACATCGCCCGCTGGTGCGCGCGGCGCGGACTCACCCCGAACCAGGTCACCACCGCCTCGCTGATCACCGCGCTCGTCGCGGCCGGCTGCGCGGCGACCGGGACCCGGGCCGGGTTCGTGGCCGCCGGGCTGCTGCTCCTCTTCTCCTTCGTCCTGGACTGCACCGACGGGCAGCTGGCCCGCTACTCCCTCCAGTACTCGACGATGGGCGCGTGGCTCGACGCCACCTTCGACCGCGCCAAGGAGTACGCCTACTACGCGGGCCTCGCGATCGGCGCCTCGCACATGGGCGGCGGCGACGACGTATGGGCCCTCGCGCTCGGCGCCATGGTGCTCCAGGCATGCCGCCACGTCGTCGACTTCTCCTTCAACGAGGCCAACCACGACGCGGTCTCCAACACCAGCCCCACCGCCGCCCTCTCCGACCGGCTCGACAGCGTCGGCTGGACGGTCTGGCTGCGCCGGATGATCGTGCTCCCCATCGGCGAACGCTGGGCCATGATCGCCGTGCTGACCGCGGTCACCACACCCCGGATCGTCTTCTACGCCCTGCTCGTCGGCTGCTCGCTGGCCGCCTGCTACACCACGGCCGGCCGGCTGCTCCGTTCGCTGACCCGCAAGGCACGGCGTACCGACCGCGCCGCGCGTGCCCTGGCCGACCTCGCCGACTCCGGCCCCCTCGCCCGGGCCGTGGCCGTCGTCCGCCGTCCGGGCGGTGGCTTCACCGCCCCGCTGCTGGCCCTGGTGGGCAGCGGTCTGATGATCGCGACGGCCCTGGTCACCCCCTTCGGCAGCTGGTGGCCGGTGGCCGCCGCCGGGGTGTACACGCTCTTCGCCGGACTCGCCGTCTCGCGCCCCCTCAAGGGCGCCCTCGACTGGCTCGTCCCCCCCTTCTTCCGGGCCGCCGAGTACTGCACGGTCCTGGCACTGGCCGCCCGCAGTGGCGTGCCCCACGCCGTTCCCGCGGCATTCGGCCTGGTAGCGGCGGTCGCCTACCATCACTACGACACGGTGTACCGGATCCGGGGCGGCACGGGAGCCCCGCCGCAGTGGCTGGTCCGCACCGTCCTCGGGCACGAGGGCCGCACCCTCGTGGTGGCCCTGTTCGCCGCCGTACTCACCACCCGTTCCAGCTTCACCACGGCCCTCACCGCGCTCGCCGCGGCCGTGGCTCTGGTGGTGACCGTGGAATCCATCCGCTTCTGGGTGTCCTCCTCGGCCCCCGCCGTACACGACGAAGGAGAACTCGCATGATCGGCCTCGTACTGGCAGCAGGTGCAGGACGCCGACTGCGTCCCTACACGGACACCCTGCCCAAGGCACTCGTGCCGGTGGACGGCGAGAAGACCGTGCTCGACCTGACCCTGGCCAACTTCGCCGCGGTCGGTCTGACCGAGGTCGCGATCGTCGTCGGCTACCGCAAGGAGGCCGTGTACGCCCGCAAGGCCGAGCTGGAGGCCACGTACGGCCTCTCGATCACCCTCGTCGACAACGACAAGGCCGAGGAGTGGAACAACGCCTACTCCCTGTGGTGCGCCCGTGACGTCCTCAAGCGCGGCGTGATCCTCGCCAACGGCGACACCGTGCACCCCGTCTCCGTCGAGGAGACCCTGCTCGCGGCGCGCAGCGAAGGCCGCCGGATCGTCCTCGCCCTCGACACGGTGAAGAGCCTCGCCGACGAGGAGATGAAGGTCATCACCGACGAGAAGGGCGTCCGCCGGATCACCAAGCTGATGGACCCGGCGACGGCCACCGGCGAGTACATCGGCGTGACCCTGATCGAGCCCGAGGCCGCCGAGGAGCTCGCCGACGCCCTGAAGGCGACGTTCGAGCGCGACCCCGACCTCTACTACGAGGACGGCTACCAGGAGCTCGTGAACCGCGGCTTCACCGTCGACGTCGCTCCCATCGGCGAGGTGACCTGGGTGGAGATCGACAACCACGCGGACCTCGCGAAGGGCCGTGAGATCGCGTGCCAGTACTGACCCGGCTCATCCCCTCCCCGCTGGTCGTCGACATCCGCCGCGGCGCGATGGACGACCTCGCGGGGGTCCTCCACGACCAGCGGATCTCCACCTCGGGCAAGCTGGCCATCGCGATCAGCGAAGGTTCCGGCCGCGCCCTGAAGGACCGGCTCGCGCCGCTCCTGCCCGGGGCGGACTGGTACCCCGTGAGCGACGGCACGATCGACTCCGCGGTGCGCCTCGCCAACGGGATCAAGGGCAACCGGTACGACGCCGTGGTGGGCCTCGGCGGCGGCAAGATCATCGACGTGGCGAAGTACGCCGCCGCGCGCGTCGGGCTGCCGCTGGTCGCCGTGGCCACCAACCTCTCGCACGACGGCCTCTGCTCACCGGTCGCCACCCTGGACAACGACAACGGCCGCGGCTCCTACGGCGTGCCCACGCCGATCGCCGTCGTGATCGACCTCGACGTGGTCCGCCGGGCACCCGCCCGCTACATCCGTTCCGGCATCGGGGACGCCGTCTCCAACATCTCCTGCGTCGCCGACTGGGAGCTCGCCCAGCGGATCAACGGCGAAGAGGTCGACGGGCTCGCCGCCGCCATGGCACGCCAGGCGGGTGAAGCGGTCCTGCGCCACCCCGGCGGCATCGCCGACGACGACTTCCTCAAGGTGCTGGCCGAGGGCCTGGTCCTGACCGGCATCTCGATGGCGGTCGCGGGCGACTCGCGCCCCGCCTCCGGGGCGTGCCACGAGATCAACCACGCCTTCGACCTGCTCCACCCGGCGCGCGCCGCCAGCCACGGCGAGCAGGTCGGCCTCGGCGCCTGCTTCGCCATGCACCTGCGCGGCGCACACGCCCAGTCGCAGCAGATGGCCACCGTCTTCCGCCGCCACGGCCTGCCCGTGCTGCCGGAGGAGATCGGCTTCACCGCCGACGAGTTCGTCGAGGTGGTCGACTTCGCCCCTCAGACGCGCCCGGGTCGTTTCACGATCCTGGAGCACCTCAACCTGTCCACCGACCAGATCAGGGACGCGTACGCCGACTATGCAAAAGCCATCCGTAGCTGAACTCCGTCCGGTCGTGCACCCCCCGGGCGTGAAGGACCGCCGCAGTGGTGAGCACTGGGGTGGACGGCTCTACATGCGCGAGATCTCCCTGCGCATCGACCGGCACCTGGTGAACACCCGGATCACCCCCAACCAGCTGACCTACGTCATGACCGTCGCGGGCGTGCTCGCCGCGCCGGCGCTGCTCGTCCCCGGCATACCGGGAGCGGTGCTGGGCGTGGTCATGGTCCAGCTCTACCTGCTGCTCGACTGCGTCGACGGTGAGGTCGCGCGCTGGAAGAAGCAGTTCTCGCTGGGCGGGGTCTACCTCGACCGGGTCGGCGCCTACCTCTGCGACGCCGCCGTACTCGTCGGGCTGGGCCTGCGCGCCGCCGACCTGTTCGGAACCGGGCGGATCGACTGGCTCTGGGCGTTCCTCGGCACCCTCGCCGCCCTCGGCGCCATCCTGATCAAGGCGGAGACCGACCTCGTCGGTGTCGCACGCCACCAGGGCGGGCTGCCGCCCGTCAAGGAAGCCGCCTCCGAGCCCCGCTCGTCCGGCATGGCGTTCGCCCGCCGGGCCGCCGGAGCGCTCAAGTTCCACCGCCTGATCCTCGGCGTCGAGGCGTCCCTCGTCGTGCTGGCCGCCGCCATCGCCGACATGATCAGGGACGACCTCTTCTTCACCCGCCTCGCGGTCGCGGTCCTGGCGGGCATCGCCCTGCTCCAGACCGTCCTGCACCTGGTGTCGATCCTGGCGTCCAGCCGTCTGAAGTGAGCACCCCATGAAACTCGGCGCGGTCATCATCACCATGGGCAACCGTCCCGTGGAGCTGCGCGCCCTCCTCGATTCGGTCGCCGCCCAGGACGGCGACCGGATCGAGGTCGTGGTCGTCGGCAACGGGGCACCCGTGCCGGACGTCCCCGAAGGCGTCCGGACCGTGGAGCTGCCGGAAAACCTCGGCATCCCCGGCGGCCGCAACGTCGGCATCGAGGCCTTCGGCCCCGGCGGCACCGACGTGGACGTCCTGCTCTTCCTCGACGACGACGGCCGGCTCCCGAGGACCGACACCGCCGAGCTGTGCCGCCGGGCCTTCGAGGCGGACCCGGAGCTGGGCATCGTCAGCTTCCGCATCGCCGACCCCGAGACCGGCACCACCCAGCGGCGGCACGTGCCCCGGCTCCGCGCCTCGGACCCGATGCGCTCCTCCCGGGTGACGACCTTCCTCGGCGGTGCCAACGCGGTCCGCACCGCGGTGCTCGCCGAGGTCGGCGGGCTGCCCGACGCGTTCTTCTACGCCCACGAGGAGACCGACCTCGCCTGGCGGGCGCTCGACGCGGGGTGGCTGATCGACTACCGCGCGGACATGGTCCTCGACCACCCCGCCACCGCCCCGTCCCGGCACGCCGTCTATCACCGGATGGTCGCCCGCAACCGGGTCTGGCTCGCCCGTCGCAACCTCCCCGCCCCGCTGGTCCCGGTCTACCTGGGCACCTGGGTGGTGCTCACGCTGGTACGCCGCCCCTCGGCGCCCGCCCTCAAGGCGTGGCTCGGCGGTTTCCGCGAGGGATGGACCACACCGTGCGGCCCCCGACGCCCCATGCGGTGGCGTACGGTCTGGCGGCTGACGAGGCTGGGCCGTCCTCCCGTGATCTGAGCCTGTGAGGCTCTGAGACCATGGGTTCCGTATGCATTCCTTTCCGGGTCCTGTCCGCCTGCGCCGCGCTCCTTCACCGGCCGCGTGGATCGAAGACGAGAGTTTCCATCTGTGAGTGACACAACGCATGACGGGCGGGTCGCCATGAGCACCCCGCCGTCGGCCGACGAGGGGCTGAGCCCGGCACAGCTGGCCGAGAAGTACGGCCTCACCGTGAGCGGTGCCCGGCCCGGTCTGTTCGCCTACGTCCGCCAGCTCTGGGGCCGCCGCCACTTCATCCTGGCGTTCTCCCGGGCGAAGCTGACCGCCCAGTACAGCCAGGCGAAGCTCGGCCAGCTGTGGCAGGTGGCCACCCCGCTGCTGAACGCGCTGGTCTACTACCTGATCTTCGGCCTGATCCTCGGCACGCGGAAGGGCATGAGCCAGGACGTCTTCATCCCGTTCCTGGTGACCGGCGTCTTCGTCTTCACGTTCACCCAGAGCTCGGTGATGGCGGGTGTCCGCGCCATCTCCGGGAACCTCGGCCTGGTGCGGGCCCTGCACTTCCCCCGGGCCTCGCTGCCGGTCTCGTTCTCCCTCCAGCAGCTCCAGCAGCTGCTGTACTCGATGATCGTGCTGATCATCGTCGCGGTGGCGTTCGGCAGCTACCCCACGCTGTCGTGGCTCCTGGTCATCCCCGCCCTGCTCCTGCAGTTCTGCTTCAACACCGGCCTGGCGCTCGTCATGGCCCGCCTCGGGAGCAAGACCCCCGACCTGGCGCAGCTGATGCCCTTCGTGATGCGGACCTGGATGTACGCGTCCGGCGTCATGTTCTCCATCACGGTGATGCTCCAGGACAAGCCGCAGTGGATCGCCAACGTGCTCCAGTACAACCCGGCGGCCATCTACATGGACCTGGTCCGCTTCGCCCTCATCGACGGCTACGGCGCGGAGAACCTCCCGGCCCACGTCTGGGCCGTCGCCACCGCCTGGGCGCTCGTGGTGGGCGCCCTGGGCTTCGTGTACTTCTGGAAGGCAGAGGAGCGGTACGGCCGTGGCTGACGACAACACCCAGGGACGGGTTCCCACCGTCATCGCGGACGGCGTCCACATCGTGTACCGCGTCAACGGCGGCGGTGGCGGCAAGGGCAGCGCCACCGCGGCCCTCAGCCGCATGATGCGCCGCGGCAAGGGCGAGCCCCGCGGCATCCGCAAGGTCCACGCCGTGCGCGGGGTGAGCTTCACCGCCTACCGGGGCGAGGCCATCGGCCTCATCGGCACCAACGGCTCCGGCAAGTCGACGCTGCTGCGCGCCATCGCCGGCCTGCTGCCGACCGAGAAGGGCCGGGTCTACACGGACGGCCAGCCCTCGCTCCTCGGCGTGAACGCCGCCCTGATGAACGACCTCACCGGTGAGCGCAACGTCGTGCTCGGCGGCCTCGCCATGGGGATGAGCCGCGAGGAGGTCCGCTCCCGCTACGACGGGATCGTGGAGTTCTCCGGGATCAACGAGAAGGGTGACTTCATCACCCTCCCGATGCGGACCTACTCCTCCGGCATGGCGGCCCGCCTGCGCTTCTCCATCGCGGCGGCCAAGAACCACGACGTCCTCATGATCGACGAGGCGCTGGCGACCGGTGACCGGAAGTTCCGGGTCCGCTCCGAGGAGCGCATCCGCGAGCTGCGCAAGGAGGCCGGCACGGTCTTCCTGGTCAGCCACAACAACGGGACGATCCGCGACACCTGCGACCGGGTCCTCTGGCTGGAAAAGGGCGAGCTGCTCATGGACGGGCCGACGGAGGAAGTCCTCCAGGCCTACGAGCGGGAGACCGGCAAGTAGTACGGCCGCCGGCACGGGCCGGACACCTCGGAAGATGCCAGGCGAAACGCTTCGCCTGGCGGCTGCCCGGGGAGTCCGGCCCGTCCGCCTGTGGTGGTAGCCGGAGATCGCTTCTCCACCTGGCGGACGATGCCAAGTGCCCCGATGCCGTGGAAGGTTGGGACTCCGGAAACCGGGCGCGACGGCGCGCAACACCCGGTCGATGCCGTGTGATCCGTACAACGTAAGCTGTACCGGTGCTGATTCGCGGCAAGTGTGCCGATACGCCCACAGCACGCGACCAGTGTGCCCCGGGCACTCGGGAGGTCGGGCGGCGTGTCCGAAAAGGGATGTTTTGGGTCAGCAGTGTAGAACGGGAGATGTGACGGCAATGACGGACAATCTCCAGCTCCGACGTGGTTTCGCCGTCCCCGCGCCGGGCGGTACGACGTGACCCGTACCCGTCAGGCGCCCCCGGTCGCCACGCTCGACAAGGCCGCGGACGAGAACTTCCCCGTGGCTCCCTTCTTTCTGCCCCGCGCCTGGCGCGACGACCTGATGGCGGTCTACGGATACGCCCGGCTCGTCGACGACATCGGCGACGGCGACCTCGCCCCCGGCGGTGCCGACGCCCGCCACCTGGGCCTGGAGCCCGGACGGAGCGACGACCGGCTCGCCATGCTCGACGCCTTCGAGGCCGACCTGCGCCGCGTCTTCTCCACCGGGGGCGACGACCCGCACCACCCCCTGCTGCGCGCCCTGCGCCCCACCGTGCGCCGCCGCGCGCTCACCCCCGAGCCGTTCCTCGGGCTGATCGAGGCCAACCGGCAGGACCAGAAGATCCGCCGCTACGCGACCTGGGACGAACTCCTCGCGTACTGCGAACTCTCCGCCAACCCGGTCGGCAGGCTGGTCCTCGCCCTCACCGGGACCTCCAGCCCGGAGCGGGTACGCCGCTCGGACGCCGTCTGCACCGCGCTGCAGATCGCCGAACACCTCCAGGACGTCACCGAGGACCTCGGCCGCGACCGGATCTATCTGCCCGCCGAGGACATGGCGCGCTTCCGCGTGACCGAGGCCGACCTGGCCGCTCCGACCGCCGGGGCATCGGTGCGGGCCCTGATCGCCTGGGAAGCGGCACGCGCCCGGGAGCTGCTGGACGAGGGCGTCCCCCTGGTGGGCAGCGTCCAGGGCAGACTCCGGTTGCTGCTCGCCGGATTCGTCGCCGGAGGGCGGGCCGCCCTCGACGCGGTCGCGGCGGCCGGCTTCGACGTACTGCCCGGACCGCCCAAACCCACGAAGCCCAGCCTGCTGCGCGAAGTGGGAGTTGTCTTGCGAAGTGCGCGAAGAGAGGGATGACTCCGAAAGTGGAGGGACAGACGACGTCCATGTCGGCACCGGTAGCGGCGGCATACAGCTACTGCGAGGCCGTCACGGGTCAGCAGGCACGTAACTTCGCCTACGGCATCAGGCTGCTTCCGTCCGAGAAGCGGCAGGCGATGTCCGCGCTGTACGCCTTCTCCCGCCGGGTCGACGACATCGGCGACGGCGAACTCGACCCCGGGACGAAGAAGACGCGGCTGGAAAGCACCCGCGAACTGCTCGGCAGAGTCCGCGACGGCAAGGTCGAGGAGGACGACACCGACCCGGTCGCCGTCGCGCTCGCCGACGCCGCCCGGCGCTTCCCGCTGCCCCTCGGCGGCCTCGACGAGCTGATCGACGGCGTCCTGATGGACGTGCGCGGGGCGACGTACGAGACCTGGGACGACCTGAAGACCTACTGCCGCTGCGTCGCCGGAGCCATCGGCCGCCTCAGCCTCGGCGTCTTCGGTACGGAGCCCGGCGCGCCCGGGGCCGACCGTGCCGCCGAGTACGCCGACACCCTCGGGCTCGCCCTCCAGCTCACCAACATCCTGCGGGACGTGCGCGAGGACGCCGGCAACGGCCGTACCTACCTCCCCGCCGACGACCTCGCCAAGTTCGGCTGCTCCGAGGGGTTCCACCGGGCCACCCCGCCCGCCGGCTCGGACTTCGCGGGCCTCATCCACTTCGAGGTCCGCCGGGCCCGCGCGCTCTTCGCCGAGGGATACCGGC
The DNA here is from genome assembly GCF_053597235.1 of Streptomyces sp. NPDC001493. NCBI lineage: Bacteria > Bacillati > Actinomycetota > Actinomycetes > Kitasatosporales > Streptomycetaceae > Streptomyces > Streptomyces sp. NPDC001493. Next base: position 85,559 of record NZ_JBSFHV010000017.1, on the reverse strand, counting down.
TGCTGCCGATGCTGGACCGCCGCAGCGGTGCCTGCGTTGCCGCGATGGCCGGGATCTACCGACGCCTGCTGGACCGCATCGAGCGCGACCCCGGGGCCGTCCTGCGCGGCCGGGTCTCCCTGCCCGGCCACGAGAAGGCGTACGTGGCGGTCCGCGGCCTCTCCGGACTCGACGCGCGTCACGTCTCGCGCCTGACCAGGACCGGCCGCGCGTGACCCACTCCGGCCGGCCCGTGTACCGGGCAACCTTCCACTGGCCGACGACGTCCTTCCCTGGGACGATTCTGTGGTCCATGACCCGACGGGAGGGCGAGGCATGACCGGCACCGCACCGCTCCCCACGCGCGCCGTGGTCGTCGGCGGCGGTCTCGCGGGCATCACGTCCGCCCTCCGCCTCGCCGACGCAGGGGCCGACGTGACCCTGCTCGAAGGCCGCCCCCGGCTCGGCGGACTCGCCTTCTCCTTCCGTCGCGGGGACCTGACGGTCGACAACGGACAGCACGTCTACCTGCGCTGCTGCACCGCGTACCGGTGGTTCCTGGACCGCATCGGCGCGGCCCGCCTCGCCCCGCTCCAGGACCGCCTCGACGTACCCGTCCTCGACGTGGGCCGGCCCGCCGGACCCCGGCTCGGACGGCTCCGGCGCACCAGCCTGCCCGTACCGCTGCACCTCGCCGGCGGGCTCGCCGCCTACCCGCACCTCTCGCTCGCCGAGAAGGCGTCCGTGGGCCGGGCCGCACTGGCCCTCGGACGGCTCGACCCGGCCGACCCCGCACTGGACGACGTCAGCTTCGCCGACTGGCTGCGCCGGTACGGCCAGTCCCCGAGGACGGTCGAAGCCCTCTGGGACCTCGTCGGGGTCGCCACCCTCAACGCGACCGCTGAGAACGCCTCCATGGCGCTCGCCGCGATGGTCTTCAAGACCGGCCTGCTCTCCGAGCCCGGCGCCGCCGACATCGGATGGGCGGCCGTGCCGCTCGGCGAGCTCCACGACACCCTCGCCCGCAAGGCCCTCGACGCCGCCGGAGTACGCACCGAACTGCGCGCCAAGGCCACCTCGCTCACCCGGGCCGAGGACGGTACCTGGACGGTTCTGACCGAGAACGAGCGGATCGAGGCCGACGCCGTGGTCCTCGCCCTCCCGCAGCGGGAGACCCACGCACTGCTGCCCGACGGCGCCGTCGAGGACCAGGACCGGCTGCTCGCCATCGAGGACGCCCCCATCCTCAACGTCCACGTCGTCTACGACCGCAAGGTGCTGCGCCGGCCGTTCTTCGCCGCGCTCGGCTCCCCGGTCCAGTGGGTCTTCGACCGCACCGAACCCTCCGGGCTCCGCGGCCCGGGCCAGTACCTCGCGCTGTCGCAGTCGGCCGCACAGGACGAGATCGACCTGCCCGTCGCCGAACTGCGCGCCCGCTACCTGCCCGAACTGGAGCGCCTCTTCCCGGCGGCGAGGGGTGCGGGCATCCGCGACTTCTTCGTCACCCGCGAGCGCACCGCGACCTTCGCGCCGGCCCCCGGCACGGGGCGGCTGCGCCCCGGGTCCCGCACCCGGCTGCCGGGACTCGCCCTGGCGGGCGCGTGGACGGCGACCGGGTGGCCCGCCACCATGGAGGGCGCCGTCCGCAGCGGAACCACCGCCGCCACAACAGCGATCCAGGGGCTCAGGAGCCCGAACGAACATCCGCTGCAGGAGGCGGCATGAGCAGTACCACCGGAACAAGAGGAGAGTCAGTGACCCCGGCGAATCCGGCTTTCGACACCGTGGCGGACACCACGGACGTCACCGCGCTTCTGGAGCGCGGACGGGCCCTGTCAGCGCCGGTTCTGCGGGCTGCCGTGGACCGGCTCGCGCCGCCCATGGACACCGTCGCGGCCTATCACTTCGGCTGGATCGACGCCGATGGACGGCCCGCCGCCGGAGACGGCGGCAAGGCCGTCCGGCCCGCGCTCGCGCTGCTGTCGGCCGAGGCCGCGGGCGCCCCCGCCGAGGCCGGTATCCCCGGCGCCGTGGCTGTCGAACTCGTGCACAACTTCTCGCTGCTGCACGACGACCTGATGGACGGGGACGAGCAGCGCCGCCACCGCGACACGGTCTGGAAGGTGCACGGCCCCGCCCAGGCGATCCTCGTCGGCGACGCGCTGTTCGCACTGGCCAACGAACTCCTCCTGGAGCTCGGCACCGTCGAGGCGGGGCGCGCCGCACGCCGCCTGACCACCGCCACCCGCAAGCTCATCGACGGCCAGGCGCAGGACATCTCCTACGAGCACCGCGAGCGGGTCACCGTCGAGGAGTGCCTGGAGATGGAGGGCAACAAGACCGGCGCCCTCCTCGCCTGCGCCGTCTCCATCGGCGCGGTGCTCGGCGGCGCCGACGACCGGACCGCCGACACCCTGGAGGCCTACGGCTACCACCTGGGCCTCGCCTTCCAGGCCGTCGACGACCTGCTCGGCATCTGGGGCGACCCGGAGTCCACCGGAAAGCAGACCTGGAGCGACCTGCGCCAGCGCAAGAAGTCGCTGCCCGTGGTCGCCGCCCTCGCGGCCGGCGGCCCGGCCTCCGAGCGGCTCGGCGCACTGCTCTCCGCCGACGCGAAGAGCAGCGACTTCGACAGTTTCTCCGAAGAGGAGTTCGCCGCCCGCGCGGCACTCATCGAGGAGGCGGGCGGCCGCGAGTGGACCGCCCAGGAAGCCCGCCGTCAGCACGCCGTCGCCATCGAGGCGCTGAACGGTGTCGACATGCCGAGTGAAGTACGGGCGCAGCTCACCGCGCTCGCCGATTTCGTCGTCGTCCGAAAGAGATGATCACCATTCGTATATGACTCGCAGTCGCCGGCCGGTGTCCCTCGGGGCACCGGCCGACGGAGACCCCAGCACAGCAGAGGACCGAACTGCACGAAGGGGAAGCCATGACAGCGACGACCGACGGAAGCACCGGGGCTGTGCACCCTCGCACGGTCCCGGGCGATCCGACCGACACAACCATCACGGCGGACGACGTACTGGACGCCGCCCGGCGGGCCGCGGAACGCTCCGTCGAGCACCTCCTCGGCAGACAGGACGAGCAGGGCTGGTGGAAGGGCGACCTGGCCACCAACGTCACCATGGACGCGGAAGACCTGCTGCTCCGCCAGTTCCTCGGTATCCAGGACCCCGACACCCTCAGGGCGGCCGCCCTCTTCGTCCGTGGCGAGCAACTGGGCGACGGTACCTGGGCCACCTTCTACGGAGGCCCGAGCGACCTCTCCGCCACCATCGAGGCGTACGTGGCGCTGCGGCTGGCCGGAGACCGGCCGGACGAGCCGCACATGGCCCGGGCCGCCGCCTGGGTGCGGGACCAGGGCGGGATCGCCGCCTCCCGCGTGTTCACCCGGATCTGGCTCGCCCTCTTCGGCTGGTGGAAGTGGGACGACCTCCCGGAACTCCCGCCCGAGCTCATGTTCTTTCCTTCCTGGGTACCTCTCAATATCTATGACTTCGGCTGCTGGGCCCGCCAGACCATTGTTCCGCTGACCATCGTCTCGGCGAAGCGGCCCGTACGGCCCGCTCCGTTCTCCCTCGACGAGCTGCACACCGATCCGTCCCGGCCCAACCCGCCCGTGCGCAAGGCCTCTCCGGTGAGCTGGGACGGCGTCTTCCAGCGGCTGGACAAGGCGCTGCACCTCTACCACCGGATCGCGCCGCGCCGGCTCCGCCGGACCGCGATGAACGCGGCCGCCCGGTGGATCATCGAACGCCAGGAGAACGACGGCTGCTGGGGCGGGATCCAGCCCCCCGCCGTCTACTCCGTGATCGCCCTCCACCTGCTCGGCTACGATCTCGACCACCCGGTGATGCGCGCCGGGCTCGCGTCGCTGGACCGGTTCGCCGTACGGCGCCCGGACGGCGCGCGCATGATCGAGGCGTGCCAGTCCCCGGTGTGGGACACCTGCCTGGCCACCATCGCGCTGGCCGACGCAGGGGTCTCTCCGGACCACCCGGCGCTGGTCAAGGCGGCGGACTGGATGCTCGGCGAGGAGATCGTAAGGCCGGGGGACTGGTCCGTGCGCAGGCCCCAACTCCCGCCGGGCGGCTGGGCGTTCGAGTTCCACAACGACAACTACCCGGACATCGACGACACCGCCGAGGTCGTGCTCGCACTGCGCAGGGTCCGCCACCCCGAGCCCGCCAGGGTCGAGGCCGCCATCGAGCGCGGGGTGCGCTGGACGGTCGGCATGCAGTCGCGCGGAGGAGCCTGGGGCGCCTTCGACGCGGACAACACCAGCCCGTTCCCCAACCGGCTGCCGTTCTGCGACTTCGGCGAGGTGATCGACCCGCCGTCCGCCGACGTCACCGGTCACGTCGTGGAGATGATGGCCTACGAGGGGCGCGCCGGAGATCCGCGCGTCCGCCGCGGAATCGACTGGCTCCTCACCGAACAGGACGCGAGCGGCGCCTGGTTCGGCCGCTGGGGCGTCAACTACGTCTACGGCACAGGGTCGGTGGTGCCGGCGCTCGTCGCCGCCGGGCTGCCCACCACCCATTCCGCGGTCCGCCGGGCCGTGCGCTGGCTGGAGTCCGTCCAGAACGACGACGGCGGATGGGGCGAGGACCTGCGCTCCTACCAGGACAGCAAGTGGATCGGCCGGGGCGAGTCGACGGCCTCGCAGACCGCCTGGGCCCTGCTCGCCCTGCTCGCCGCGGGAGAGCACGAGAACCCAGCCGTCACCCGGGGGATCACCTTCCTGGTCCGCACCCAGCAGGAGGACGGGTCCTGGGACGAGCCGTACTTCACCGGGACCGGCTTCCCCTGGGACTTCTCCATCAACTACCACCTCTACCGCCAGGTCTTCCCGCTCACCGCACTGGGGCGTTACGTCCACGGTGACCCTCTCGCCGCCCGGGCCGTGAGCCCGGCGGGGATCTGATGGGCGGCCCCCGGCCCCCCGGCGGCCCGCCGGCCGCACTGCTCGTCGCCTGCGCCCTCGGCATCGAGCAGTTCGCCCTGCGGAGCGGGCCGCGCGGCGGCGGTCCGGTCACCGTCCTGCGGACGGGGATGGGCCCGAAGGCCGCAGAGACCGCCCTCGGGCGCGCCCTGGTCCGGGAGGGGATGCGCGGTGCGGCCGTCGTCGCCTCCGGGTTCTGCGCCGGCCTCGCGTCCGGGATGCACCCGGGCGACCTGGTCGTCGCCGAGGAGACCAGGTCCGTCCACGGAACCACCGCCTGCGACGGCGTATCCGTGCTGGTCGACGCGGTGTCCCGGCTGTTTCCCGGCCGTACCGTGCACACCGGCCCCCTGACCGGCTCCGACCACGTCGTGAGGGGCGCCGAGCGGGCGGCCCTCGCGGCGACCGGGGCCATCGCCGTGGACATGGAGTCCGCGGCGACCCTCTGTACCGCTCTGCGTCATGGACCACGCCCGGTTGCGGCCGTACGGGTGGTCGTGGACGCTCCAGAGCATGAGCTCGTCCGAGTTGCCACGGTGCGCGGTGGAATATCGGCTTTCCGCGTTCTTCGTGCCGTCCTGCCGGCTTTTCATGAATGGCACCGATCTTTGTTGCTCCCCCGGAGGTGAGCCAGATGGCCATGCCGCTCCGCCAAACCATCAAGGTTGCGACGTACCTTGCCGAACAGAAGATCCGCAAGCGTGAGAAGTTCCCGCTGATCGTCGAGCTGGAGCCCCTGTTCGCCTGCAATCTGGCCTGCGAAGGGTGCGGGAAGATCCAGCACCCCGCCGGAGTGCTCAAGCAGCGCATGCCGGTCGCCCAGGCGGTCGGAGCCGTACTCGAATCCGGCGCCCCGATGGTCTCCATCGCCGGTGGAGAACCGTTGATGCACCCTCAGATCGACGAGATCGTGCGGCAGTTGGTGGCCAAGAAGAAGTACGTGTTCCTCTGCACCAATGCCATGCTGCTGCGCAAGAAGATCGAGAAGTTCACCCCCTCCCGGTATTTCGCCTTCGCGGTCCACATCGACGGGCTGCGCGAGCGCCACGACGAATCCGTCGCCAAGGAAGGCGTGTTCGACGAGGCGGTGGAGGCGATCAAGGAAGCCAAGAGACGCGGTTTCCGGGTCACCACCAACTCCACCTTCTTCAACACCGACACCCCTCAGACCATCATCGAGGTGCTCAACTACCTCAACGACGACCTGAAGGTCGACGAGATGATGATCTCCCCGGCGTACGCCTACGAGAAGGCACCCGACCAGGAGCACTTCCTCGGCGTGGAACAGACCCGCGAACTCTTCAAGAAGACGTTCGCGGGAGGCAACCGGGCGCGCTGGCGCCTCAACCACTCGCCGCTCTTCCTCGACTTCCTGGAGGGCAAGGCGGACTTCCCCTGCACCGCGTGGGCCATCCCGAACTACTCCCTCTTCGGCTGGCAGCGCCCCTGCTACCTGATGAGCGACGGGTACGTCCCCACGTACCGGCAGCTCATCGAGGAGACCGACTGGGACAAGTACGGCCGCGGCAAGGACCCGCGCTGCGCCAACTGCATGGCGCACTGCGGCTACGAACCCACCGCCGTGCTCGCCACCATGGGCTCGCTCAAGGAATCGCTGCGCGCGGCCCGGGAGACGGTCGCCGGCAGCCGTTAGTCCCTTCAGGTGGGCGGTCCCGGCCGGGACACCCCGGCCGGGAGACCCCGGCCGGGACCGCCCACCTTCCGCCAGGAACCGACGAGGGGGCACATACGTGACCTTGCTGGAATCCATCGGGGGACCACGGGACCTCGCACCGCTCAGCGGACCGCAATTGACCGAACTCGCCGCGGACATCAGGACGTTCCTCGTGCAGGCGGTGTCCCGCAGCGGCGGGCACCTCGGCCCGAACCTCGGCGTCGTGGAACTCACCGTCGCCCTGCACCGGGTCTTCGACTCGCCGCGCGACCGCATTCTCTGGGACACCGGCCACCAGAGCTACGTGCACAAACTCCTCACCGGCCGCCAGGACTTCTCGAAACTGCGGAGCAAGGGCGGCCTCTCGGGCTACCCCTCCCGCGCCGAGTCCGAGCACGACGTCATCGAGAACTCGCACGCGTCCACCGCGCTCGGCTGGGCCGACGGACTCGCCAAGGCCAACGAACTCCTCGGCAACGACCACCACGTCGTCGCGGTCGTCGGCGACGGAGCCCTCACCGGCGGTATGGCCTGGGAGGCGCTGAACAACATCGCCGCCGCCAAGGACTGCCCCCTGATCGTCGTGGTGAACGACAACACCCGCTCGTACTCCCCGACCATCGGCGGCCTCGCCGACCACCTCGCCACCCTCCGTACCACCGACGGCTACGAACGCTTCCTCGCCCGGTGCAAGGAGCTCCTGGAACGCACCCCGGTCGTCGGGCAGCCGCTGTACGGCTCGCTGCACGGGGCGAAGAAGGGGTTCAAGGACACCTTCGCCCCGCAGGGGCTCTTCGAGGACCTGGGCCTCAAGTACGTCGGACCGGTCGACGGCCACGACATCGCCGCCGTCGAGTCCGCCCTCGTGCGGGCCAAGAACTTCCGGGGGCCGGTCCTCGTCCACTGCATCACCGAGAAGGGCCGCGGCTACACCCCCGCCCTGAGGGACGAGGCCGACCGCTTCCACGCCGTGGGCGCGATGGACCCGCTGACCTGCCTCCCGCTCACCGTGCCCGCCGGGCCCTCCTGGACCTCCGTCTTCGGCGAGGAGATCGCGCGGATCGGCGCCGAGCGCCCCGACGTGGTCGCCCTCACCGCCGCCATGCTCCACCCCGTCGGGCTCACCGCGTTCGCCGCGGCCTTCCCGGACCGGGTCGTGGACGTGGGCATCGCCGAGCAGCACGCCGCGGTCTGTGCCGCCGGCATGGCGGCAGGCGGACTGCACCCCGTCGTCGCCGTCTACGCCACCTTCCTCAACCGCGCCTTCGACCAGGTGCTGATGGACGTGGCCCTGCACCGCAGCGGCGTGACCTTCGTGCTCGACCGGGCCGGGATCACCGGCACGGACGGTCCCTCCCACAACGGCATGTGGGACCTATCGGTCCTCCAGGTCGTCCCCGGGCTGCGGATCGCCGCCCCGCGCGACGCCGACCAGCTCCGCGCGCAGCTCCGGGAGGCCGTCGACGTCGCCGACGCGCCCACCGTCATCAGGTTCCCCAAGGAGTCCGTGGGGGAGACGGTCCCCGCCGTCGGACGCGTCGGAGGCATGGACGTCCTGCACCGGAGTGAGCGCCCCGACGTGCTGCTGGTGGCGGTCGGGGCGATGGCCCCGGTCTGCCTGCACGCCGCGGACCTGCTGAAGGGCTCGGGCATCGGGTGCACCGTCGTCGACCCGCGCTGGGTCCGGCCGGTCGACGAGCAGCTCGCCCCCCTTGCCGCGGGCCACCGGCTGGTCGCGGTCGTCGAGGACAACTGCCGTACCGGAGGCGTCGGCTGGGCGGTCGGACAGGCGCTGCGGGACGCGGGAGTGGACGTGACCCTGCGGACCTACGGGATTCCCGAGGAGTTCCTCGCCCACGCCAAACGCGACGAGGTGCTCGCCGACGTCGGACTGACCCCGGTGGAGATCGCGGGCCGGATCGGCGCGGCACTGGCGGGACGGCCCGAAGATCCGGAGCGCCGTACCGACGAGGAGACGGCGGGACCGGAGGCGGTACCGCGACGCGTACCGACGGCCGGGAACGGCACGGAACGAGAGCGGGAGCGAGGACGAGGACGAGTGGAGCGCGGAGAGAAGAAGGGGACGAGCGGGGAATGAAGGACGACAGGGCAGGCGGCGTCGGCAGCACCGGTGCCACGGAGGTCACCGGCATCGCGGAAGGCTCCGGTACCGCGGAGGGCACCCGCCGCGCCGACGGTTCCGGCAAGGGATTCGATCTCGCGACGCTGCTCGCGGAGCGCGGCGCCGAACGCTACGAACTGCACGCGCGCCATCTCAACCACCAGCTGCCGCGCATGCTGCACACCATCGGCTTCGACAAGGTCTACGAACGGGCCGAGGGCGCCTACTTCTGGGACGCCGACGGCAACGACTACCTCGACATGCTCGCCGGATTCGGCGTGATGGGCCTCGGCCGGCACCACCCGGTCGTCCGCAAGGCCCTGCACGACGTGCTCGACGCCTCCCTCGCCGACCTCACCCGCTTCGACTGCCAGCCGCTGCCCGGCCTGCTCGCCGAGAAGCTCCTCACCCACAGCCCCCACCTCGACCGCGTCTTCTTCGGCAACAGCGGCACCGAGGCCGTCGAGACGGCGCTCAAGTTCGCCCGCTACGCCACGGGCAAACCCCGTGTCCTCTACTGCGCCCACGCCTTCCACGGCCTCACCACCGGCTCGCTCTCGGTCAACGGCGAGGACGGCTTCCGCGACGGCTTCGCCCCGCTACTCCCGGACACGGCCATCGCCCTCGGCGACCTCGACGCGCTGCGCCGCGAGCTCAAACGGGGCGACGTGGCGGCGCTGGTCGTCGAGCCCATCCAGGGCAAGGGCGTACTCGCGGCGCCGCCCGGCTTCCTGCGAGAGGCCCAGGACCTCCTGCACCGGCACAAGGCGCTGCTCATCGCGGACGAGGTGCAGACCGGCCTCGGCCGGACCGGCGACTTCTACGCCTACCAGCACGAGGAGGGCGTCGAGCCGGACCTGGTCTGCGTGGCCAAGGCGCTCTCCGGCGGCTACGTCCCGGTCGGAGCCACCCTCGGCAAGGACTGGATCTTCAAGAAAGTCTACTCCTCGATGGACCGGGTGCTCGTGCACTCCGCCAGCTTCGGTTCGAACGCCCAGGCCATGGCGGCGGGGCTCGCGGTCCTCTCGGTCATGGAGAACGAGGAGATCGTCGCCAACGCCCGGCGCACCGGTGACCTGCTGCGGACACGGCTCGGTGCGCTGGTCGACCGGTACGAGCTGCTGCACGAGGTGCGCGGGCGCGGGCTGATGGTCGGCATCGAGTTCGGACGGCCGTCCTCCATCAAGCTGCGCGGCCGGTGGACGATGCTCCAGGCCGCCCGCAAGGGGCTCTTCGCCCAGATGGTTGTCGTACCGTTGTTGCAGAAGCACCGGATCCTCACCCAGGTCTCCGGCGACCACCTCGAAGTGATCAAGCTGATCCCGCCGCTGATCATCGGCGAGGCGGAGGTCGACCGGTTCGTGACGGCCTTCGAGTCGGTGATGGACGACGCCCACAGCGGGGGCGGCCTGATGTGGGACTTCGGCCGCACGCTGGTGAAGCAGGCGGTCGCCAACCGCTGACCACTCCCGGAGCGCTTTGCCTCTGAGGCAAGAAATTTGCCTCAGAGGAAAGTCGGTGGCGCAATGGAGACATGAATCCTCCCGACGGAGGGGTGGCCGACGACCTCCCCGGTGTCGCCCCCCGCCTGCGCGAGCTGCGCCGGAGCCGGAGCCTCACCCTGGAGGCCGCCGCGCAGCGCGCGGGGCTCTCCCCGGCCCATCTCTCCCGGCTCGAAACGGGAAACCGGCAGCCCTCGCTGCCCGTGCTTCTCGGCCTCGCCAGGATCTACGGTACGACCGTCTCCGAGCTCCTCGGCGAGATCCCCCCGGAACGCGACGCGATCGTGCGCGGCGGCCGGTTCGACGGGCCCGAGGCCGACGGCTGGATGTACCGCCGGGCCGGCGGACCCGGCCGCGCCATGCAGGCCCTTCGGGTGCGCGTCCCGTACGGCGCCCAGGGCGACCTGGTGCGGGTCCACCCGGGGGAGGAGTGGCTGTACGTCCTCGAAGGGCGGCTGCGGGTCAGCCTCGGCGAATCCGCGCACGAGCTCGGGCCCGGCGACAGCGCCCACTTCGACTCGCTCACCCCGCACCGGATCGCCGCCGCCGGACCGGAGGGCGCCGAGCTGATCTTCGTACACACCCTGTTGCAGAGCCCCGCCGCCGAGCTGTGCCTCGGCGACGGGACCCGTCGGCGCTGACCGCGCCCGGCACCCCGGTGCCGCGCCCATTCCTCGTACGCCCGGCCCCGGGCGTACGGCAGAGAGGACCGTCATGTCCGATTCGGAGCACTACGACCCGCTCACCCCTCGGCAGCCCGGCGCGACCCGGGACACCCAGGAGCGGAAGATGCCGCGCGGGATGGTCATCCGGCTCGTCGCCTACCTGGTCGCCGGGCACGTCATCGCCGCCTTCCTCTACATCCTGTTCGCCGTCGCCGGGGGCAACCAGTAGAGGAGTCGTCCGGAGCCCCGGCTCCGGCCTCCGTACAGTGGCCCACATGGAGACGATCCTGCGGCACCCCCGGCCCGGACACACATGGGACTGGTGGGCGGTCGACGCCGCGGGCTTTCTCGTGCAGTTCAGCCACGGGCCCGCTCCGGTGCACCTTCTGGCGCACCTGGACCGGGTCGACGCCGCAGCCGCGTGGGCGGAGGAGAACCGGGCCGCGTGGTTCGGCGGTGACTCCGTGCCGCTGCATGCCTTCGACTGCGACGGCGTGTTGCCGACCTACCGGCGGCACGGTGTCCCGGACGCTCCACCGCGGGTGTCCGACGCGCCCGCGGTCGTGGCCGACGTCGCGGTCCTGGTCGAACTCGACCGGGCGGTGGGGAACGCCTGGACGATTCACCTCGATGAGGGGTGGGTCCGGGCGGCCGGGCCGGGATCGTCCGGCTGACCGGCCGCCCGCGACCCGACCGCGAGGCCTACGCCTCGTCCAGCAGCCGCTCGCGCAGCCGCTCCCGGGTCTCGCCGGAGAGCCGCAGCCCCTCGGAGAAGTAGCGCTCCGTCGTGCCCCAGTTCTCCTCGATGGTGGCGAAGGCGGCGTCCAGATAGTCGATGTGCGCCCCGAAGAGCGGGTTGAGCAGGCTCATCACCTCGGTGGAGACCACCGGGTCCGCGCTGTCGCCGCGCCGCAGGCGGTACCGGCGGTGGGCGTCGTTGGACTTGAGGTAGTCCGCCGCGATCGCGTCGCGCTCCACCCCGACCGCGAGCAGCGTCATCGCCATCGTCAGGCCCGCCCGGTCCTTGCCCGCCGCGCAGTGCATCAGCGCCGGCACGCTGTCCTCCGCCAGTGCGTGCAGCACCCGGCCGAGTTCGGCCGTGCGGTCCGTGATGATCGAGCGGTACGAGACGAGCATCCGTTCCGTGCCCTTACCGTCCGCGAGCAGTGAGCGCAGCTGCGCGATGTCGCCCTCGCGCACCAGACGCCAGAAACCGGCCCCGTCGGCGGGGTCGGAGAGCGGGATGCGGACGTTGCGGACGCCCGGCAGCTCCACGTCGAAGCCGTCCAGCTTCTGGTCGGCCGAATTACGGAAGTCGAAGACCGTGTGCAGGCCGAGCCGGCCGAGGAAGACGGCGTCCTCGGCGGTCGCGGCGGCGAGGTGACCGCTGCGGAAGAGCCTCCCGTGCCGTACCCGCCGACCATCGGTGGTGGGCAGCCCGCCCACGTCCCTGAAGTTACGGACCCCGCTCAGCTCGGGTTCGGCCGGCGAGAACTGCGGCACCTGCGTCACAGCGGCTCCTCGGTGCTTCTGCGCGCCGGCGCTGCTCGCCGACGTCGGCTCGTCGCGACCCTACGACATCGCTCCGCGGCGGCGAAGCGGTGGCGGCGGCTCCTCGAAGGCTGAGGAACCGTCATCAGTGATGTGCGCGACATGTCCGTATTGTATGGATTTCCAGCAACATCACCCGTTTTTAGGGGAGATGGTGGGTGATCTGGTGAGCGGGATCATATCCGTGACCGTGCGTGGCCGGGGCGCCGGAGGACTCTCCGTCCGTCGTGCGGAATGCCAAGATCCGTAATCCACGGAGGGTGACCGGAAAAGAGTGCCGAAATCGGCGTGCGGATTCCGTTCCGCTTGCGATGGCTTGTTCCGTCCGGCCCGGCTCGATTACGTTCGCCATCACTCCGGACGGACCGCCTAATCCTGCCGCCGCCCGGAATTCGCACTCACTCATGCGTGGCAGGAGCGGGGGACCCAGGTAAGCCGCCGACCGGAGTTGTTCCGGCCGGCTCGGGGTGAAGTCGCGTTCAGCGCGACCGGGCATCTCCAGCCCGAACCCGACAGCTCACCTCGTAGGCGCCGGAGAGGAATTCCCCATGCCCATCCCGGGTAAGCACCGTCGTAAGAAGTCCGGCCCGATCGCTCGCGGCATCCTCGCCGTCGGAGCCGGCGGCGCCGTCGTCGCCCTGCCGCTCCTCGGAGCCACGGGTGCCCACGCCGCCGAGCAGTCGGCCCCCGTCGCCGCCCAGTCCGCCAAGGCCTACAAGGTCGTCCCCGGCGACTACCTGGCGAAGATCGCCGCCCAGCACAAGATCAAGGGTGGCTGGGAGAAGCTCTACCAGGACAACCGCGAGGTCATCGGCGGCAACCCGAGCCTGATCCTCCCGGGCATGAAGCTGACGCTCGGCGCCCAGGCGTCCGGCTCGGCCTCCACCGCGTCCTCCGCCAAGGCCGAGACCGCGAAGACCGCGGCCAAGACCGAGACGAAGGCCGCCCCGGCGACCAAGACCGAGTCCGCCGCGACCACCACCAAGGCCGCCGACAGCAACAGCACCGGCTGGACCACCCCGATCGCCAACGCGACCGTCACCACCCCGTACCACGCCTCCGGCTCCATGTGGTCCAGCGGTTACCACACCGGCTCCGACTTCAGCGCCGCCACCGGCACCGTCGTCCGCGCCGTCGGCCCCGGCACCGTCGTCTCCGCCGGCTACGACGGCGCCTACGGCAACGAGGTCATCATCAAGCACGCCGACGGCATGTACTCCCAGTACGCGCACCAGTCGCAGCTGATGGTCTCGGCCGGCCAGACCGTCACCGGCGGCCAGCAGATCGGTCTCTCGGGTGCCACCGGCAACGTCACCGGCCCGCACCTCCACTTCGAGATCCGCACCACCCCGAGCTACGGCTCGGACGTGGACCCGATCGCCTACCTGCGTCTCCACGGCGTCTCCATCTGAGACCACTCCCGATGACGGTCGTCACGATCCGTCAGGGCTTCGAGGGGCGGTACGCGCAAGCGTGCCGCCCCTCTACTTATTCCGGCTTTACCAAAACCTGACCGGGTGGTCTATCTCACCCCACGTCAACCCCTTCTTACGGTCGCGTAGGTCACATTGAAAGAGGCAAGATATGTGGCCGTGGCAGACGATTCGAGAATCCAGAAGACAGACATCATCGGGTCGTACGCGGCGATCGGCGACAGTTTCACCGAAGGAGTCGGAGACCCCGGACCCGACGGGACCTATGTCGGCTGGGCGGACCGTTTCGCGGTTCTCCTGGCGGAGCAGCTTCCCGTCCTCGACGAGGCGACGAGCTCCGATTCCCCGCGCGGGGAATTCCGGTACGCCAATCTCGCGGTACGCGGACGACTCCTCGACCAGATCGTCGAGGAGCAGGTCCCCCGCGCCAAGGAGCTCGCACCGGACCTGGTGAGCTTCTGCGCCGGGGGCAATGACATCATCCGGCCCGGCACCGACCCGGACGACCTGGCGGAGCGCTTCGAGCGTGCGGTCGCCGACCTCACCGACGCCGTCGGTACCGTCATGGTCACCACCGGATTCGACACCCGCGGCGTGCCGGTCCTGCGCCACATGCGCGGCAAGATCGCCACCTACAACGTCCACCTGCGGGCCATCGCGGACCGCTACCACTGCCCGGTGCTCGACCTCTGGTCCCTCCGCTCGATCCAGGACCGCCGTGCCTGGGACGACGACCGGCTCCACCTGTCCTCCGGCGGGCACACCCGGGTGGCACTGCGCGCCGCGCAGGTCCTCGGCCTGGAGACCCCGGCCGACCCCGACCAGCCGTGGCCCCCGCAGATCCAGCGGAACACCTTCGAGGTGCGGCGCGACGACATCCACTGGGCACGCGAGTACCTCGTGCCCTGGATCGGCCGCCGGCTGCGCGGCGAGTCCTCCGGCGACGAGGTCGCCGCGAAGCGCCCGGACCTGCTGCCGCTCTGAGCGGGGCGCTACACCAGGGGAAGCCGGAGACGTGACGGGCCCGCCGCGGCGGGCCCGGCCGGCGCCGCCGGAATCCGCTCCAGGACACCCCCGGCGAACACGTCGTACAACGGCAGCGACTCCAGGTGCACGTACCCGATGTGGCAGTCGCAGACCGCCAGCGGGCAGGCCCTCGGGGCGAGCGCCCGGCGGTAGCTCCCGTCGTAGAGACCGCCCAGCTCCTCCTTGACGAAATGACACCGGCGCACGGTGCCGTCCCCGTCCACCGAGATCACCGACTCCCCGGTCCGGCACGGCAGCCCCGCCGAGCGGTGCGGATGGCGGCTGTACGGGAACAGCGGGTCGAGCGCCGTCCAGCGCTCCGCCTCCGCGTCCGTGTACGTACGCCCCTCGGCGGCGTTCACCCACAGGTACACCCGCTCCGGCAGGTCCGCCCGCAGCCTCCGCGCCTCGGGGAGGTGCTCCTCGAAACCGACGACGCCCACGCTGTACCGCACCCCCGCCGCGGTCAGCTCCCGGCACTTGCCGAGGAACCGGTCGTACGGGGTCTGGCCGGGGTGGTACGTGCACCAGAGCGCCAGCCGGTCCGGGTCCGCCCCGGACAGCCAGTCCGTCCTGCCGCTGAGGTTCGTCTGGATCGCGACCCGAGCCACCTGCGGCAGGTGGGACAGCTCGACCAGCGCCCGCCGGTACCAGGACCGCACCAGCCCCTCGCCCCACGGGGTGAAGAGCACCGAGAGACGGTCCCCGGTCTGTGCGGCGACCCACGCCGTGAAGCGTTCGAGCGCCTCCCGGTCCGCCGTGAGCTGTTCCCGGCTGTCCCGCCTCTTGGCGAACGGGCAGTACGGGCAGTCGTAGTCGCAGGAGGCGAGCGGGCCGCGGTAGAGGATCGTCAGGTCCACGCGCCGCTCACCTCGCCTCGTACGCGGCCATCGCGGCGCGCACGGCGGGGGAGAAGAGTGCGGGGCCGAGCGCGTCGGAGTGGGCGAGTCCTTCCGGGGACAGCCGCAGGAGGTCATGGCCGCTGTTGCTGCTGCTGTTGCCGCTGTCCAGCCAGCCGAGCTCCGCGAAGCGGGCCAGCTCCACGGGGAAGTCGTCCACGGGGTCGCTGCCGAACCGCTGCCGGTACTCGGCGCGCGGCAGCCCGGCGGCCTGGAGCAGCGACTGCAGGAGATGGCGGCGTCGGGGCTCGTCGCCGTCGACGCGGCGGCCGTGCTCCGCCCGGGTGAAGTCCCCGGTGGTGGTGAAGCGGTCGATGATGTTGCGGATCTGCCCCATCTTGACGGCGTAGTCGAAGGAGTAGTGCAGCGACGAGGTGTAGGAGCGGGCGCCGCAGCCCAGGCCGACCATGCCGTCCGTCTGGCAGGCGTAGTCGTCGGGGCCCTCCTGGGGCGCGTCGGCGCGGCGGAACATCCGCATCGAGACCTGTTCGTACCCGTGGGCCAGGAGGTGGTCGCGGCCGGTGCGGTAGAGGTGGAGCCGCTGGGCGTCCCAGGCGGTGTCCGCCGCCGCCCGGGCCTCGGGGCCGCTGCCTTCGGCGAGGCGGCCGAGGCCGGTCAGGGGGCGCACGTACAGCGGGTAGAGGTACAGCTCCTCGGGGCGCCAGACCAGGGCGGCATCCAGCGAGGCGAGCCACGACCGTGCGGTCTGCCCGTCGATGCCGTAGATCAGGTCGATGTTGAGGACCGGTATCCGGGTCTCGCGGATGCGGCCGAGCGCCGCTTCGACGTCGGCCCGGCGCTGCGGGCGGACCGCCGCCCTGGCCTCGCCGTCGATGAAGCTCTGCACACCGATGCTGATACGGGTGGTGCCCCGGTCGGCGAGCACGGCGAGCCGCTCGGCGGTCGCCGTGGACGGGGAGGTCTCCACGGACAGCGGCACCGCGCGCAGATCGGCGCCCATCCTCTTCTCCGCGATGTCGCAGAGCCGATCCAGCTCGCCGGCGGTCAGGAAGGTGGGCGTACCGCCTCCGAACGCGGCGGCGGCGAACCGTACCGGTCCGTCGTCGCCCAGCGCGTCCCGTACGGCGGTCGCCTGCCGGTCGAGCGCGTCGAGGTAGCGGGTGGTCAGCTCGTCGGGGGCGCCGATCCGGGTGAAGAGGTTGCAGAAGCCGCAGCGGACCTCGCAGAACGGTATGTGGGCGTAGAGCTGGAGAGCGTCCTTGCACTCCCCGGCCCACAGCTCGCGCAGCGCGGGGCGGTCGCCGAGCTCTTCGTAGGCCGTCTTGTGGGGGTAGGCGTAGACATAGCTCTGGTACGGCCGCTCGGTCGCGCCGGTGGCGGGCGCTCCGGCCGGGGCGGGAGTGGCGGCGGGTGTTGCGGCCGGGGCGGTGGGGACAGTGGTGGTCATGGTCGGGTCAGGCCCCCGGTTCGAGGAAGAAGTGGGCGTACGGAACCGTCCAGACGGCCTCGTGGCCGAGCCGGTGACCGGTGTACCCGTCGTCGCCGTAGGCGGTGCCGTGGTCGGAACAGACGATGGCGAAGCAGCGGCGCCGACTGCTCGCCGCCGCGAAGAGCCTGCCGATGTGCCGGTCCACGTACTCCAGCGCCGCCGCGTGGGTCGCGCGCGAGTCACCGGCCTCGGCGGTGGCGCCGGGCAGATGGAACCAGTTCGGCTGATGGAGCGCCGAGACGTTGACGAAGAGGAAGAGCCGCTGATCGGCCGGGAGCGCCGCCACGACCTCCTCGGCACGGGCTACCTGCGCCTCGAATGAGGTCGGCGAGGCCACGCCGAACTCCGGCTCCCAGTGGCTCTCCGCGAAGAGGCCGGGCAGCACCGAACCCAGGGGCGGCTGCCGGTTGAAGAAGCCGACGCCACCGACGCACACGGTGCGGTAGCCGACCTCTTCCAGTCCGCGCGGCAGGTCGGGGGAGTCGTACACGAAGGTGCGGCCGGCCGTCGTCTCACTGCCGGCGAAGCGCGCCGCGAAGAGCCGCGGGTGGGGGCCGGGCGAGGCGGGGGTGGGCAGGAATCCGGCGAAGATCGCCTGGTGGGAGGCGTAGGTGAAGCTGCCGGGAGCGTGCCGCTCCTCCCAGGTGCCGCCGGGAAGATGCCGGGCGAGATTCGGCAGGCGGCCCGCCGCCGCGAGCTCGACGGCGACGTCGTGACGGAGGGTGTCGAGCGTGACGAGCAGCAGATCGTGACTGCCGACGACGGCGTTCATGTCGGGTGTGCCGCCGTCCCGGGCGGTGTCGAAGGGGACGGTACCGACGGGTGCCGAGCCGGTGGGCGCTGCGGTGGCGGCGGCAGTGGTGGTGGCGACCGGGTGCGCCGCGGCGGTGCGATCGGTGGAGGCCAGGCCGGGTGTGAGGGGCGTGGGGTCAGGGGGCTGCGGTGGCACGGTCGTTCCTTGCTCGTTCGTCGGATGCGTTGTCGTTGCCCGTGGGGGCGTCGGCGTGGGCCCGCACGACGGCGGCGACCTGCGCGGCGTAGGTGTCCTGGCCCTCCGCGCCGCTGCCCGGCAGACCGGTCAGGCCGGGCAGCAGATCACCGAACGCGTTGACCTCGCCCACGGCGAACCGCCGCCAGCCGGTCGCGGGCAGCAGATCGACCCCCACGCACGTGCTCCGGGGGAAGCAGGCGGCGGCGCGTTCGCAGAGGGCCAGTGCCTCGGACCAGCTCCCGCCTGCCGAGGACACCGCCTCACGGACCCGGTCCAGATCGCCGCGGGCTCCGCCGAGATGGAGATTGGTCATGGGGGAGCGGCTGGTCCGCACGACGGCGTGGGTCGCCCGGCCCGCGACCACCACGACCCGCAGATCTGCGGACCGGCCCTGCTGCGAGGCCTTGGGGAGCCAGCGTTCGACGTGCAACCCGTCCGGCGCGAGGGCGTCCACGAGGGCCGCGACCTCCCGCTCGGTGGTGTACCGCCGCACCCGCAGGGAGTTGAACAGCCGTCCCTCCTCGTCGCGTTCCACCGAGGTGGTGGCCTGGACCCGCCCCGGGCCTGCCGTCTCCACGGCCAGCACCCCGGAGGCCGAGGAGCCGTGCGCCAACTTCACGAACGCCCTGGGCATGCGGTGGTCCCGCATCAGCTCCCGTACGTGGTCCCAGCCCCGGACGGGAGCCGCGGAGGCTCCCGAGGTCGGCGAGGCGGGTACGGCCACGCCTGCCTCGTCGAGCACCGCGTGGCACAGCCGCTTGTCGAACACCTGGGCCAACTCATCCGGAGAGACCAGCAGTTCGCCACCCGCGGACGCAACCTCGGCGGCCACCGTACGGACGGCCGCGAGGAAGTTCGTGTACCAGCGGGCCGAACCCTCCACACGGGTCGGGTCGCCGACCCCGCGCAGCAGCCGCTCGACCTCCGACTCCTCGCCCGGCGAGTCCAGACGCACCGACTCGCCGGGCAGGAAACGCGCCCGGCCGTGCAGGACGTCCAGCCACGGCACGACCCGTGCCTCCGGCAGACCGGCGGCGAGAACCGCCTCCCGGAAGAAGACGACCCGGCGGTTGAGCGGGTTGCCGACGACGGTGAAACGCGGTCCCTGGCTCTGTCCCCGCCCCGGGCTACTCACTGACCGCGACATACCGCTCATCGTCCTCGTCCGGATCGAAGTCGGACGCGTCACCCGGATCCGCGTCCACCACGGCGGGCGCACAGGCCGACACGATGCGTCGGAGCATCTCCTCGCCCAGGTAGTGGTGGCGCAGGTCGAGACGCGACAGATGCGACAGGGCCTGCCCGGCCAGCAGTGCCTCCCCGCCGGCGTCGCTCAGCGTGCCCATGGCCAGCGACAGTGAATCCAGCTGGGCGACGACGGGCGCCGACGCCAGGGCAGCGGCGATCTCGTCCTGGACGACACTGTTCTGCAGCCCGAGATGGCGCAGGGCCGGCAGCCCCCCGCCGGACAGCAGCGGAGCCAGGTCCTCGACCGTGGCGTCCCCGCCGTACCAGTCGGAGCCGAGCCACAGCTCCAGGCTCCGCAACGAGGGCAGTTCGCAAGCGCCGACCGCCCGTACGACGTGTCCCGGCAGCCCGCCCGACTCGAAGCGGAGGGACTTCAGGGAGGTGTGCCGCAGGGGCCGCAGCCGGAGGGTCTCCCCGTCCTCGGTCTGCCCCGTCGTCTCGCCACCCCGGACGACGAGTTCTTCCAGGAGCGGATAGGCCTCCAGCACCGGGGTGATGTCGCACAGTTGCAGCCACGACACCTCGCACTCCTCGCTCTCCACGTCGGCGAGGAACAGCCCGCGCAGGGAAGGGAGACGGGCGGCGTCGGCCGCCAGGAGGTCGACCACCTGGGTGAGCGGGGTGTACTCGTCCTCCCACCAGGGGCCGATCAGCAGCGCCCGGACCTTCGAGGCGTCCACGGTGTCCAGGAAGTGCCGCCACAGGACGGGGAAGTCGAGGTCGTCCTGCCAGGCGCTGTCGAGCCGCCAGGCGACCGCGTCCGCCGCCGGGAGGGACACGGCCGGTCCGGCGTCCCTCCCGTCCGCGCCCCCGGGCGTCGACTCGCCGGGAGTCGGCAGCACGTGGACGGGCAGCCCGTGGAAGGTCTCCGGGTGCTCGATGTCCGTCGCGAGGTTCATTCCGCCACCGCCGTGTACCGGTTCTCGCGACCGCCGTCGTTCCAGGGCTTGTTGCGGTCGGAGAGGTCGAGCCGGACGCCGTGCGGTTCCAGCGCGGCGGTGAGCCGCTGCTCCATCGCCTCGCTGAGGAAGTGGTGGTGGAGGTCGAGGGTGTCGAGATGGGTGAGCGGCTGGCCTTCGAGCAGCGCCGCGGCACCGTCGTCGCCGAGGACGCCGTTCGACAGGTCCAGGGTGCGCAGGCGCGCGACCACCGGAGCGGAGGCGACCGCCTCGGCGATCTCCTCCTGGATCTCGCTGTTGCGCAGGCCGAGGTGGTGCAGGGCCAGGAAGCGGGTGCCGGAGAGCAGGGGCGCCAGGTCCGTGAGCTCCGTGTCACCGCCGTACGCCGAGACACCGAGCCAGAGGTCGAGCTTCTCCAGCGCCGGGAGTTCGCTGTCCAGCACGCCGCGCACCACCTGGACCGGCAGGCCGCCCGCCTCGATCGTGAGCGACCGCAGCGCTTCGTGCCGCACCGGCGGGAACACCAGACCGGTGCCGCCCCGCACACCCAGCTCCACGAGCCGGGGGAAGGCGCTGAGCATTGCCGTCACGTCCGACTGCTCGATCCAGGAGATCTCCGCCTCCTCCAGGACCAGATCGCCGACGAACACGGATTCGAGGGAGGAAAACCGGCTCGCGGCAGCGGTCACCAGGCCTATGGGGTGCGCGGAGTCGCAGTCGTACGCCTCGCCCCACTGACCGATGATCAGAGCCCGCACCCCGGACGGATCGACCGTCTTCAGGAACAGCTCGAAGAGCTCCTCCCACGAGGTTTCCGAGTCGTCGTCGTACGGGTCGACCCGGAGCCGCCACGCCACGGCTCCGGCCTCGGGGAGCGAGCGCCCCTCGGCAGGGGGTTCGAAGTCGACGGCGGGAAGGCCGTGCAGCTCGCTCAGGTGGTTCGCAATGGTCATGACCCGAAGCTCCGGTGTGCTGGGGACGTCTGTCTGCCGCCGCAAGGTCTATCAAGTGCCACTGACAGCACCTCATCCGGGACGGGTGTCGCCGCCTCCGGCAGCTGACGTCCATGCCGGTGCACCCGCGGGGCGTCACGAGTCGATCCGCGTGAAGCCGCTGGTCACGAAGGTGATGGACACGAGACCGAGGGCTCGCGGGCCCCCGATGTCAGACCCGTCTCCTAGCGTTCTCCACAGGTTCGGCGCACGGGGCGCCGTACCGGAGGGGAGACGTCTGTGTACCGGCAGGGCGATGTGCTGATCATGGCGGTCGAGGAGTCCGAGGTGCCCGCACCGTTCCTGGAGGCGTCGGGCGAACTGCGTGACGGACGGGGCCGGTTGGTGCTGGCGTTGGGCGAGGTCACCGGACACGCGCACGCCGTACAGGGGCCCGGCCGGCTGATACGCGAGTCGGGGACGTTCGGACCGATGCTGCTCCACCTCCCCGACGGAGGGCGGGTGGTGCACGAGGAACACGCCCCGATCGCGCTGCCCAAGGGGTGGTTCCGCGTGGTGCGGCAGCGGGAGTACGTCCCCGGCGCGTTCCGTGTCGTGGCGGACTGACGGACGGTCACCGGCGTCGGCGCGGACGGAAAGAAGCGCCGACAGACGCACCGGAGCAGGAACAAGAGCCGGAACAAGAGCAAGAGCAGGAATGGGTGACCAGAGATGACAGGGACGGGAATGATGACACGGGACGTGACCTCGTGGCGGGCGGTGGCCTCGGCCACCGGAAGGGCCGACCGGGTGGCGGCCGAGGAGGGCATTCGCCTGGCCTACCGCACGGCGGGCCTGGCGGAGCCGGGCCGGATCGTCTGGGTGGACTCGCCCAGGGCCGCGGTGGAGGCGGTGGAGAAGCTCGCCGACGCCGGGAAGTCGGTGCGCGAGGAGGTGCGCACCCGGCCGTGGGGTCATGAACGCCGCAGGAAATACGACGAGTTGGGGTCGATGGGCTGGGCCGCGCTCTGGTCGGCCACCGGCGCGCAGCTGTGGGAGACCACCTCCGCTCTCGCCGGGCGCATCCGTGCGGGCGTGGTGGCCGAGCTCGCCGCCAGTCCCGAGGACGAGACGGCGGTGCGGCTGGTGCTGCTGGACGCGGTGCTGGGGCAGCACGACGCGGCATGGCTCGCCGCCTTCGAGGACAGCGAGCGCCTGGCGGGCCTGGCCGAGGTGGCGCGCAACGCCGGGTGGTGGTGGCCCTACGAGAACGCGGTCGTCGTCGCCGAACGCCCCGAGGCGCTCCATCGCGACGAGGCGGGCCGCCTCGACCGCGGGGACGGCCCGGCGCTCGCCTACCCGGACGGCTTCGCCCTCCACGCCTGGCGCGGCATGCCGGTGCCGGCAGCCTTCCTGGAGGAGCTCTCGGCCCTCACCCCCGAGCGGATACGCGAGGAGGCCAACGCCGAGCTGCGGCGCGTGATGCTGGAGCACTTCGGCTACGACCGCTACCTGGAGGAGTCCGGGGCGGAGCCGGTCCACCGGGACGAGACGGGCGTTCTCTGGCGCATCCCGCTCCCCGGGGACGAGGACGTCGTGATGGTCGAGGTCGTCAACTCCACCCCCGAACCCGACGGCACCAGCCGCACCTACTGGCTGCGGGTGCCGCCCGCGACCCGTACGGCGAAGGACGGGGTCGCCTGGACCTTCGGGCTCGGGGGTGAGCAGTACGCCCCCGTGCGCCAGACGTGACGGAGGGTGGTCACGCGCCACCGCCGGCAGCCGGATCGTGCCGCCGGCCCAGCGGCGGAATCTTGCGGGGGGCGGGCACGTTGGAGGGGGCATGACGTCTCTCGACCGCACACAGGAAGACCTTCTGCGACTCGTCGGTGCCTCGCACGACGGGGTTCTGGTGACGCTGAGGAAGAATGGCCGCCCCCAGCTGTCCAATGTGAATTACGCCTACGACGCGGAGGCCCGGACGATCCGGGTCTCAGTGACGGAGGACCGGGCGAAGACGCGGAATCTGCGCCGCGATCCCCGGGCCAGCTTCCACGTGACGAGCGAGAACCGGGGCGCGTGGACCGCCGTGGACGGGACGGCCGAGCTGACCCCTCCCGCCGCCGATCCCCAGGACGCCACCGTCGAAGCGCTGATCACCCTCTACCGGGACGTTCTCGGCGAGCACCCGGACTGGGACGACTACCGGCAGGCGATGGTGCGGGACCGCAGGGTCGTCCTCACCCTGCACATCGAGCACGTGTACGGGCAGCCGGGTGCCTGACGCGATACGAGTGGGGAGCCGGGCGGGTCCGGGGCGCGGTGCCCGACCCTCGCGCGGGCATACGTCCCGCACATAATAAGAAGAGACCGACTCCCCCAGGAGATGCTGTGACCGGCGCCGACTTTCTGACCCCCCTCCGTACCCGCCTGCGCTCGATGCGTGCCGACGCCTTCGGGGCCGACCCCTCGGGGGCCCGGATGGAGCGCATCCGCCGCTCGCCCCACTTCGCCGACGGAGCGTTCCAGAACCCGGTCGAAGCCCGCACCCTGCCTTCGGGCTCCTCGGTGGAGCTCGCGAAGATCTACTTCAACAGGGAACAACGGGCACGCAGGGCGCCGCAGGGAAACATTCCGGTGTACGCCACGACCTACGCCGACCTGGCCCGCCCCCCGGCCTCGGGCCTCCGGGTGACCTGGATGGGCCACTCCAGCGTCCTCGCCGAGATCGACGGCACCCGCGTGCTCTTCGACCCCGTATGGGGCGAGCGCTGCTCCCCGTTCCCGTTCGCGGGGCCCAAGCGGCTCCATCCGGTGCCGCTGTCGCTCGAAGCGCTCGGGCCGGTGGACGTGGTCGTCATCTCCCACGACCACTACGACCACCTGGACCTGCCCACGATCCGCGCCCTCGCCCGGACGGACACCGTCTTCGCCGTGCCGCTCGGCGTCGGCGCCCATCTGGAGCACTGGGGCGTGTCGCCCTCGCACCTGCGTGAGCTGGACTGGAACGAGAGCACCGAGGTGGCGGGTGTCCGGCTCACGGCGACCCCCGCGCGGCACTTCTGCGGACGCGGCGTACGCAGCGGGCAGCACACCCTCTGGGCCTCCTGGGCAGTCGAGGGGGCCGAGCACCGGATCTACCACAGCGGCGACACCGGCTACTTCTCCGGGTTCCGCGAGATCGGGGCCGAGCACGGCCCGTTCGACGTCACGATGATCCAGATCGGTGCTTACGCCGAGTTCTGGCCCGACATTCACATGACGCCCGCCGAGGGGATCCGCGCGCATCTGGATCTCCAGGGCGGCCGCCCCCACGGTGTCCTGATGCCGATCCACTGGGGCACCTTCAACCTGGCCCCGCACGCGTGGGCCGAGCCGGGTGAGTGGACCAGGGAAGCGGCCGCGGCGGTCGGCCAGCCGGGCGCCTTCCCCATTCCGGGACAGCCCTTCGAGCCGTCCGGGGAACTGCCGACCGAGCCGTGGTGGCGGGCCGTGGGCGACGTGCCCGACCAGGAGTGGCCCGCGCCCGACCTGCCGGAGGGCGAGGCCCGCGGCGCCCTCGAACTCGTCACGGAGGAGTGACACGCGTGGCCCGGCGCCCCGGCCGTCGATGACGGTCCGGGGCACCGGGCCCACCGGCGCGGTGGCCGGTTCAGTGGGTGAAGGTGAACCAGTTGAGGTTGACGAAGTCGGAGCTGCTGCCGGAGAAGACCAGGTAGACGTCGTGGACTCCGGTCGCGGAGGCGACGACGTTGGCGGGCACGGTCTGCCAGGCCTGCCAGCCACCGTTGTTGGCGAAGTCGATCTCGGCGATCTGCGTGCCGCTGGTGCTGTCCAGCCGTACCTTGATCGCGCCGCTCACGCCCGCGTCGGCACCCGAGGCGATCCGGGCCTTGAACTGGGCCGGCGAGGTCGAACCGAAGTCCACCGACGAGAACTTGAGCCAGTCCCCGTTGGCGATGTAGCCGACGTTCTGGCCGCCGCCGGTGTCGGTGGTGGTCTCCGTGCTGGTGCCGCTCTGGGCCGAGTAGGACTCCGCCTGGATGGTGTTGTAGGCGCTGGTGCCCGTACCGGTGCCCGTGCCGCCGCCCGGGTTCGAACCCGAACCCGTGCCCGCGCCCAGCGAGATGGTCCAGGACGTGGGGTTGCCGTCCTGGATGTGGCCGTCGACGGGCGCGGAGTTGGTGGGGCCGACGTCGTCGTACGGGAAGGCGTAGCCGATGCTGGCGTACTTGTGGACGAGCCGGGCGTAGTGGTTGGTGATGGGGTCCGTGTAGTACTGGGACGCGGACACGCCGTCGGGGTTGTTGTTGCCGCCGGAGACCAGAAGGCTGCTTCGGTTGAGCGCGGCGGAGAGCCGGGCCGCGATGGCGCCCCGCGCGTCGCCGCCGGAGTTGTAGAGCGGACCGGAGGCGCAGCCGAAGATGTCGACGGCGCTGGGCTTGGTGAACGGGACGCCGTTGGTGTTCAGGCCGGAGAAGACGATGGCGCCACCGGAGACGGTGCCGGTGTACGAACCGATGCTGCCCTGGCCGTTCACGGTCAGGGGGGTGGTGGAGTAGTGGCTCCACACCCGGTTCAGATAGTCGTCCCAGTAGTTGCCGAAGTCGACCGGGGAGTGCGAGGGAGCGAGTACGCGCAGTACCCCGCCGGAGGAGTCGTTGATCACCAGCTTGTCCCAGGGCGCACCGTCGGCGGCGTGCTGGGACTGCAGCCCGGAGGCGATGGAGGCGAGTGCGCCGCTGGGCAGCGGGCTGACCGTCTGGGTGCCGGAGCTTCCGGTGCTGGACATGGAGACCGGCAGGCCGACCATGTCGACGTAGGAGATGTTGGCGTACAGGTTGGCGCTGTTGAAGGTGAACTCGCAGAACGTCCAGTTCGTCGACCAGTTGGGGTCGGCGCTGGTCAGGGCCGGCTGGACCACCCCGGGCACGGTGCCAGGGTTGACGAAGAACTTGAGCTTCTGGCCGACCGAGAACCAGACCCGGCCGCCGATGATGAAGCCGGCCAGGTTCACCTTGGTCGCCGCCGAGCCGGAGGCACCCAGGGGGATCGAGTAGTCGGCGATCGGGGTCACCGCCGACGAGGGGTTCGGCAGCCGGTTCAGGGCGCCGTTCGCGGAGACGAACACCGGCCAGCCGCTGCTGTCCGTGCCGGAGATGTACGCGTAGACGGTGTTGTTCCCGGAGTTGTTCTGGAGCGAGATCGGGAGCGGTGCGCTCGCGGCCGAAGCCTTGGAGGTGAACGGCGACAGCGGGGAGAGGACCGTAGCGGCGGCGGCGGTCGCGCCGGCTGCGGTGAGGAAGGAACGTCGAGAGACCACTGACCCTCCCAAAAGGGGGTGATGGGCCGTCAGAACCATGACGGGGTGGGGGTGTTGCCCTGAGGCGAACGTGACGCTATTGGGCTGGACCAATGAGGGTCAAGGGATGTGTCGAAGGAAACGGGACGAGTTTGGGAGCGCTCTCAACCAGGGCTGCCGGCGGCACCACTTCCGGGCGGCCCCGGCGTTAGGGTGGGAGTGACCCGGTGGCCCCACCTCCCGCGCCGCCGACCAGCGTTGAGGAGCGACCGCCTTGCCCGAGCAGTCCCCAGGTTCCCGGCCCACCCTGGAAGCCGTCGCGGCGCGTGCGGGTGTCTCCCGGGCCACCGCGTCCCGGGTCGTCAACGGGGGCGACGGTGTGCGCAAACCTCTCGTGGACCGGGTGCGCCAGGCGGTCGAGGAGCTCCAGTACATCCCGAACCACGCGGCCCGTACCCTCGTCACCCGGCGTACCGGGGCGGTGGCCGTGGTGATCGCCGAGCCGGAGATACGCATCTTCTCCGACCCGTTCTTCTCCCGGCAGCTCCGGGGCATCAGCAAGGAACTGGCCGAGAACGACGCCCAGCTGGTGCTGCTGATCGTGGAAGGGCCGGGGGACTTCGGCCGGATCGAGCGGTACCTCTCCGGCGGCCACGTCGACGGAGCCCTCGCCTTCTCCCTGCACACCGACGACCCGCTGCCCGCGATCACCCGGCGCGCCGGGCTGCCGACCGTCTACGGCGGGCGGCCGAGCTGGACCACGCCTCCCGGCGAGCGCACCGCCAGTTACGTGGACGCGGACAACCGGGGCGGGGCGCGGGCCGCCGTACAGCACCTGCGGGATCTGGGGCGGCAGCGGATCGCGTACATCGGCGGGCCGCCCGACCAGACCTCGGCACTGGACCGGTTCGACGGCTACCGCGACATCCAGCTCGACGTGGACCCGACCCTCGTCGCGGAGGGCGGGTTCACCGTGGAGTCCGGGGCACTGGCGATGGAGGAGCTGCTGGAGCGGCGGCCCGACCTGGACGCGGTGTTCGCCGCCAACGACCTGATGGCGTCGGGCGCCTTGCAGGTCCTGGGCGAGCGCGGCATCGCGGTGCCCGGCCAGGTGGCCGTGGTCGGGTTCGACGACATGGAGTCGGTGGCCGAGAAGACCGTACCGCCGCTGACCACCGTACGGCAGGACGTCGAGGGCCAGGGGCGGCTCATGGCCAGGCTGCTGCTGCGCGGCCTGGACCGGGACCGCAAGGGAACCGGGGCGCCCGACTCGGTGATCACCCCGACCACGCTGGTACGGCGGGCCTCGTCCTGACGGGGGCCGGCTGAGACGATCCGCGGAGGGCGGTCGAGCCGGGGGACGGAGCCAGGTGCGTGCGAAGTGGCGCCCGTCGCGCCCGGCGGTCTCTCAGGCGACGGTCCCCTGAGAGACCCGCAGGGTGACGTTGGCGTGGCTCTCCTGGAAGCTCTGATCGGAGACCAGGGTCAGCCGGGCCGTGGACCGGAACTCCGGAAGAGTGGCGGAGCCGCAGGACACCATCGTGGTCTTGATCTTGGCGATGGTCAGGGCGAGTCCCTCGTCGAGGTCGCCCGCGTAGGGAACGTAGCCGTCGACGCCTTCCTCGAAGATCAGCCCCTGGCCGCCCTGGCCGTAGCGCTGCCAGTTGCGGGCACGGTTCGACCCCTCGCCCCAGTACTCCTTCACGAACCCGTCCCGGGTGGGGACCTTCGCGCCGGCCGCCTGGTCGACGCGCGCGAAGTAACGCCCCATCATGACGAAGTCGGCTCCCATCGCCAGTGCCAGAGCCACGTGGTAGTCGTGCACGAGCCCGCCGTCGGAGCAGATCGGCACGTACTCGCCGGTGCGGTCGCGGAAGGCGTCCCGGGTCGCGGCGACGTCCATCACCGCGCTGGCCTGGCCGCGGCCGATGCCCTTCTGGTCGCGGGTGATGCAGATCGAGCCGCCGCCGACGCCGACCTTGACGAAGTCCGCACCCGCTTCGGCGAGGAAGGTGAACGCCTCGCCGTCGACCACGTTGCCCCCTCCGACCGGGATCTCCGGGTAGTGCTTCTTCACCCAGGTCAGCGCCTTTGCCTGCCAGTCGCTGTAGCCGTCGGACGAGTCGAAGCACAGGACGTCCGCGCCCGCCTCCAGCAGGGCGGGGACGCGCTCCTGGTAGTCGTGCGTGTTGACGCCCGCGCCCACGCGCAGGCGTTCGGCGGCGTCCACGGCCTGGTTCGGGAAGCGCCGGTCGTCCGTGCGCTCCGGCCGGGCCTTGTGGTCCTTCACCTGGCGGACGGCCGCGACCTGCTCCTGGACCGTCTGGTTGTGGTGCAGGAAGCCCACACCGCCGTTGCGGGCGAGTGAGATCGCGAGGTCCGGTGTGCCGACGGCCTGCATGATCGCGGAGGTGAACGGGGAGCCGAGTTCGACCGTCGGCCGCTCGCCCACGACGTGCCGTACCAGGGGCGTGCGCAGGTCGACCGTAGCGGCCGAGCAATCGGACCGCGTCCGGTTCGGCAGGAGCAAGAACTCGTTGAACGTCCGGGAGACCTCGGCGATGATCTGTGCCACTCGTTCCTCCTGACCCGTCGACCGGGGCCCGAATGCCCGGCCGTGAAGATCGCCCCGCGTCCCGGGCCCCCACAGGCAGGTGCCGGCACGGCAGCGGTGGGAGGTGCCACGTACTGCGGCAGAGTCCTGACCTGTCCGTGGATCGAACCCGGTGCGGTCGTGACCCGGCACCTTACCGACCTCTCCGCCGTCCTGTGAAATCCCTCGTCCGTACACCGGCAGGAGCCCCCGCAGGCGCGTGGTGCGGCGCCTGCGGGGGCTCCTGTTCCCGGACGGGGTGCGTGGGATCGGACGTCCGGGATCGGATCAGGTGTACGGGATCAGACGTACGGAATCAGACGTACGGGATCTTCAGGACCGCCGCGTCCGTGCCGGTCTGCACCTGGGAGGTGCCGCTCCCCAGGGCGTTCCAGATCTCCAGGCGGACGGTTCCGCCGGTGAGGTTGCCCAGGGTGCCGGTGGTCGCCTGGGCGCCCACGGCCTGGGTGTATCCCTCCCACCCGGCGACCGGGTCGGTGGCGAAGTAGCGGTAGGTCTCCGTCCGGTCGAAGGTGCCGTCGCCGGTGAGGTCGTAGCTGACCCTGACCTGCGGGGCGAGCCCGACCGACGTGCCCGCGTCGACCCGGAGGCTGAAGGAGGTGGAGGCGCCGGAGGAGAGGGTGCCGTTGACGTTCGTGATCTGGTAGGTCGTCGGCTTGTACGGGGTGCCGTCCCGGTTGACGCCGTCCGCCGAGGCGATGGTGTCGGTACCGGCGGCGCCGTCCGTCGCGGTGGTGAGGGTGCCGCCGGACTTCAGCCGGAAGGTGTTCCCGGTGGAGGTGCCCGTGCCGGGATCGGTGCCGGGGTCCGTGCCCGGGTCGGTGGTGCCGCCACCCGCGGTGCCCGTGCCGGTGGCCGTGGAGCGGGCCGGTACCGAGAGGGTCGCGCCGTTGGTGAAGGTGACGGTGCGGGCGGTGGTGCCGTAGTTGTGGGCGACGTAGGTGTTGACGCCGTTCTTGGTGAAGACGGCGGAGGTCGGGATGTCCCCGCTGATGCTCATGTCGGGGGTGCCGATGCTGTCGAGCGTGGTGATCCACTGGTAGGTGTGCGCCTTGGACTCACCCGCCTCCGGGGTGTAACCGGCGTTGCCCGCGTCCCACTTGGCCTTCGCGGAGGCCGGGTCGGCCAGGGCCTCGAACTCCCAGAGCAGATCGCGCCATTCGACGGCCGGGCCGCCGTTCTCACGCTCCATCTCGGCGAGGTTCCGCTTGACGGTGGCCTTGTCGCGGCCCAGGTAGAGCGAACCACCGGTGATCGGCAGGGTGTTGATGCCGTGGATCTCCTCGGGGTTCGCGGTCCACCAGGTGGAGTACGCGGCGCCGCTGCCCCAAACCATGCCGACCGTGTCGTGGCCGAAGGAGCTCGGGAAGACCTGCTGGTCGGTGTCGAACCAGTACTGCTCGATCGCTTCCGACTCGGTGGTCAGCAGGTAGCTGCCGAGGTCGCGCAGCGAGGTGTCACCGGTCGCCGATCCCCACAGGACGAGTGCGGCGCTCAGGTTGGTCGACTCGGAGGAGGACTCCTGGTTGTTGCCCGCCGAGAATCCCTGGTGCCCGGAGGCCCAGCTGTGGCCCGCGTACACGTCGAAGCCGCGCAGGAAGGGGAACGAGCTGTCCGTGCGGCTCGGGTTGGCGGCGTCGCGGATCAGGTTCTTGACCATGGTGCCCCAGGCCGAGTCGGCGGCCCACGCCTGGTCGTACTGGGCGACGATCGCCGCCGCGTACACGTAGTAGCTGTAGTGGAAGTGATGGTCGTTCAGCTCGGTGTCGCTGCCGTAGGAGGCGGGGTACCCGATGAGGGTCTTCCAGACCGTGTCGTAGCTGAACTCGCTTGCGCCGCCGGCGGTGAACCACTCCTGGAGCCGGCTCTTCAGCAGCCCCAGCAGCTTGTCCCGGGTGGCGGTCTGGCCGATCTGGTCGGCCACGGGCACCAGTTGGGCCAGGCGGCCGAGCGCCTTGCCGGTCCAGTAGGTGTCGGAGGCCCCTACGAGCGGATCGGAGGCGTTCGCCACCTCGTTGAGGTACGCGGTCAGTTGGGCCGTGTCGACGCCGCTGACCGCCGGAAGGGCCGGCACCACGCCGGAGCTCTTCTGGCTCGTGGAGAAGGAGGTGCCCTCACGCACCTTCATGGTGCCGCGCGGGGACACGTAGGTGTAGCCCGTGAGTGTGTCGCTGGTGTGCAGCCACTGGTGGCGGTAGAGCGCCTGGAGCGTCCCGCGCTCGGTGCCCTCCTTCGCCTCCGTGGTGAGGCTGTACGTCGCCCGGACCGTACCCCCGGAGGAGGACCAGGAGACCGTGGAGCCGGTGACGAAGCTGAACGCGTACTTCCGGAACGTCGCGAGCGCGTCGGTGGACGGCAGCACGGCGAGCGAGAAGTAGTCCTTGCCGCCCAGGGGGGCGGTGATGGTGGACCCGGAGACCGTCCAGTCGGTGCCGGTCGGCGAGAACAGCGCGTAGTTGTGCCCGGCCACGGTGATGCCGAGGACGTTGCCGTCGTCCGCGAAGACGGTGGGGGTGCTCGCCGTGGTGATGCTGGCGTCGCCGCCGGAACCCTTCGCGTACACGAACGGCAGGCCGTGTCCGATGGTCGTGCGCAGCGTGCGGGTGCCGTCCGACCAGTAGGGGGTGACCGTCCAGTCGGACCAGTCGTCGGCCTTGGCGTCGGGCGAGTTGAGACCGCTGAGGCCGAGGGTCAGGTCTGCCTTGTGCGCGTACTCGTACTGGCGGCCGTCCCCGACGATCGAGGGCGTGGTCGGGTAGCCGACCTCCAGCCCGCCGGCGGTGGCCTGGTAGGTGAGCGGGTGGCCGTACATCGGTGTGGAGTACGGGTTGTCGCCGTAGCGCTGGTAGGCGAGCGAGGTCCACCAGTCGTTGGTGGGGACCGGCTTGTTCTTGGCGGCCTCGGTCAGCTTGGGGGTGACCGGTGCGCCGGTGTTGTTGGTCGGTCCGGAGGTGCCGGCCGGGCGGGTGTCGGTGTAACTGCCGGCGCCCGCGGTGATCGTGGCCGCCGCCGCCGGGGACGCTGCGGGGCCCAGGCCCACCGCTGCCAGGGCGACGGCCAGGGCCACCGCGGCGGCGGGTCTTACGAGGGAGGCTTGCATGGGGAAGCACCTCGAAGTCAGGAGGGGGATGAAGCGCTTTCGAGAGCGCTCTCAGATGTCAAGGAAAGTAAAACTTCTGAAACCTTTGTGTCAATAGAAGTGACACGCACGGTAGTTGGGGGAGCGTACGCGGATCTCTGCGTTCGACTTCTGGCGGATGGAGGGGGTGTGGGGCGGCTTGGGGTGAAGTGTTGAGAGCGCTCTCAATCCGTGGATCGTGGACTCCGGCCCGTCCGGTGGCGACTCCCGGCGAAAGGAAGAAAGGAAGGGTGAGGATGTAGTAAGGCGGGTTGATAAAGTAGCCTTACTGTATGAATGATGATCTGGCTCCGGACGGAGTCGCCGCGGCCCTCCTGGCGAGTATCGGCGTGCTGGTACGGCGGGTCCGCCACGTTCCCGTCGAGGGCGGACTCGCGATGCCCGAACGGACCGCCCTGTCGCTCCTGGACCGCTCGGGACCCACCACCTCCTCCGCGCTGGCCCGGGAAGCACAGATCACCGCGCAGGCGATGGGGGCGACGCTCTCCGGGCTGCGCGCCCGCGGCCTGGTCGAACGCCACCCGGATCCCGAGGACGGCAGGCGGGCGGTGCTGACGATGACCGACGCGGGACGGCAGGCGCTGAAGGACAAGCGCAACGCCCGCACCGAACTCATCGCCCGGGCCCTGACCGGCGGCGCGTTCACCCAGGACGAGCTGGACCGGCTCGCGGCGGCGGCACCGCTGTTGGAGCGGCTGGCCCGGAACATCTGACGCCCGACCTCGGCCGAACGACCCGGCGCACACCGGGCGAACGACCCGGCGCACACCGGGCGAACGGCCCGGCACACACCGGCCGAACGACCCGGCGCACACCGGGCGAACCGGCTTCGCACACCTGGCCGAACCACGCGCGGGACCTGCCGGACCGGCCCCGCGCACCCCGGCCGACACGCACAGGAGAGACGACCACCGTGACACTGACCACCATCGACCCCACCCCCGCGCTCGTCGTGATCGACCTGCAGAAGGGCCTCCTCGACGGCGCCGAGCCCGCGATCGCGGCCGTCGTCGAGCCCACGACCCGCCTCGTCACAGCCTTCCGGCGGCACGGCCTGCCGGTGGTCCTGGTCAACGTCACCGGGCGCGCCCCGGGGCGTACCGAGGGCGCACGGCCGGGCGCCGCCGTACCGTCGTCCCCCGGCTGG
Source organism: Streptomyces sp. NPDC001493 (assembly GCF_053597235.1). Taxonomy (NCBI): domain Bacteria; kingdom Bacillati; phylum Actinomycetota; class Actinomycetes; order Kitasatosporales; family Streptomycetaceae; genus Streptomyces; species Streptomyces sp. NPDC001493. The sequence continues at coordinate 52,040 of NZ_JBSFHV010000017.1, read as the reverse complement.
GCCGACCTGATCGACGAACTCGACGTCCGGCCGGGCGACCACCTGATCACCAAGCGGCGGCGCAGCGCGTTCCACGACACCGGGCTCGACACCCTCCTGCGGGATCTGGGCGTCACCCAGATCGTCCTCACCGGGATCTCGACGAGCGCGGGCGTCGAGTCGACCGCGCGCTCGGCCTCCGACCACGGCTACCACGTCGTCCTCGCCACCGACGCCATGGCCGACCGGGTGGAAGCCGACCATCGCCACAGCGTGGAGCGGGTGTTCCCCAAGATCGGTGAGACCGCCACCACCGCCGAGGTCCTCGCCATGGTCGAGGCCACCCGATGACGCTGCTGGGCCGGCTCCTGCGCAACCGCCGGGCGGGCGAGACCCATCTGTCGTGGAACCTGCCCCAGCTCCAGGGTCCCGGGCTGTTCACCCTCACCAGCGAGGAGTTCGGTCCCGACGACTCCCTCGCCCGGGCCCACTGCGCGAAGCACGTCGGCGGCGAGGACCTCTCCCCGCACCTGGCGTGGACCGCGCTCCCGCCCGGTACCGCGCAGCTCCTCCTGGTCGTGGAGGACGTCGACGTACCCATGGCCAAGCCGGCGGTGCACTGCGTCGCGCTGATCGACCCGGCGACCGGACACCTCCCGCCCGGCGCGCTGGCGGCTAAACGGCCCGGCCCCGGGGTGCGCCCGCTGCGGTCCACCGTCGGACGCGGCTATCACGGCCCCGGGCCCATCAAGGGCCACGGACCGCACCGTTACGTCTTCCAGCTCTACGCCCTCGCCGCGCCCGTCGGCGACGTCCCGGGCGCCACACCGGTCGACCGGGCACGGCCCCGCGCCCTGCTGGCCGGCGTCACCGCGCCGGTCCTCGGTCGCGCCCGGCTCACCGGGGTCTACGAGCGCTGACCCCGGAAGCGTCCCGCGACGACGCCGCCCGCCCACGGTCCGGGACCACGGGCGGGCGGCGGGGCTGTCGCGCGGCGGGAGTGTCAGGAGCGGTACGCCTCCAGTTCGGAGGCCTGCACGGCGGGCCAGGCCGTGTTCGCGGTCCCGGTGACCCGCACGTACCGGGGTGTGGAGCCGGCCGGCAGGGTCACGGTCACCGTGTTGCCGGAGGCCGGGTCGAAGCGGTAGTCCTTCGACGCGGTCAGCGTGGTGAAGGCGGAGCCGTCGGCGCTGCCGAGGACCGTCAGGGTCTGGGTGCGTGCCTCCCAGGACGACGGCAGCTTGAGGACGACCCGGCCCACCGCGGTCGCCGTTCCCAGGTCCACGGTCAGCGACTGCGGGAAGGAGCGGTTGACGCTCTCCCAGTACGAGTTGGCGTCACCGTCGACGGCCTTCGCCGGGGTGTAGACGTCCGCGTACCCGGTCGCGGTGACGGGCCTGCCCTGGGCGAGGTTCCGGCCGGGGTCCGGGGTCGGACCGGTGGGCGTGGGCGTCGGAGTGGGTGTCGGAGTCGGAGTCGGAGTCGGGGTGGGGGTCGGGGTCGGAGAGGTGCCGGTGCCGTGGTCGTAGTTCGCGGCGGGCCACGGGCCGCAGTACGTCGCCGGGAGCTTGGTGTTCCAGCCGGAGTTGCCGGTGCCCTGGGTCAGCGCCAGCGAGGAGCCGAGGCAGCTGTAGACGGCGTCGGTGAAGCCGATGTTCGTGGCGCGCACATTGGTCAGCGACAGCTGCGCCGGATCGTTGAACTGGAGGGCGAACGTTCCCGTGCCGTCGATGTTCACGTTGGTGAAGTTGACGTTCTTCGTCGTCCCGGAGACGAAGTGGATGGCGGCGTAGGAGCTGTCCAGGATGTCGGTGTCGGTGACGTTGATCGTCGCCTTGTCGATCGGGCTGTTGCGGGCGTCGAACCAGACCGCGCCGATCGGGAAGGGCCAGCCGTAGTCGGTGTTGCCCGCCCGGATGGTGGTGTTGCGGGCGAGGGTGAAGGTGCCCTGGACGTCGGTGCCCTGACCGGGGGAGACGCCGGGGAAGCGGTTCCCCACGTGCAGGGCGCCGCCGTTGGTGAGGCTCTCGGCGAGGACGTTGTCGGTGACGGAGATGTTCTTGCCGCCGTAGATCGCGACGTGGTTGGCGAGGATCGGGGCCACCACGGTGTTCCCGGAGAAGGCGTTGTCGGTGTCGGCCTTGGTGTCGGACCACATCGCGAGGCCGTCGTCGCCGAGGTTGCGCAGGAAGGTGTTCTCCACGGAGGAGTGGGTGACGCCCCAGTGGAAGTTCACCCCGTCCGCGGTCTGGTCCAGAATGCGGCTGTTGCGGATGTGGAAGTTGTCCATCGGCCCGTCCATCCACGCGCCGACCTTGGTGTGCTGCAACCACACGTCGTCCACGACGGAATCGCTCATCGCGCCGCCGATCGCGTTGACCTGGTCCTCGTCCACCCGCTCGGTGATGTCGCCGATGATCGCGAAGTCCTTGAGCGTGACGTTGCGGCTCGGGCCGCCGGACTCGTACGGGCGGACCCCGCCGCCGTACCCGCCGCCGGAGACGTACTTGCCGTAGATCCCCGCCGCACGGCTCCGGTCGGTGGGGTGACGGCCGCCCAGCACGCTGTACCAGGGCCCGGCGCCGCGCAGCGTGACCTGGTCGACCACCACGTGGTCGGTCAGTTTGAAGGTGCCCTGCGGGATCCACACCTCCTTGCCCTGCGCCTTCCCGGCGTCGACCGCCTGCTGGAAGGCGGAGGTGGAGTCCGCCGCGCCGCTCGCGTCGGCACCGTAATCGGTGACCGAGAGCGATCCGGCCGGCCGGGTCACCGGGGCCGCGACCTGCTCGAAGTCGGCCAGGTCCACCACCGCCCACGGGGTGACCGAGGTGGACGGAAGGGTGATGCGGACCTTCGAACCGGCGGCCAGGGTCCTCCCGAAGAGGGTCCGGGTCTCGTCGTAGAAATGGTGCGGCTGACTGCCGGGGGTGTTGGTGAACGGGTACGACCCGTAGAACCAGCCGTACCTGGACGTGAAGTCCAGGTCCTTCAGCTTGGTCCCGTCCAGACTCAGCGCGACCGGCGCGGTGATGCCCGTACCCGCCGCGTTGTCCGGCACGGAGTAACGCACCGTCATGGCGTTGGCCGGCTTGGTGAGGGTGAACTCGACGTACTCGCCCGGTGCGTCGAGCCGCACGGCGCGCCGCCCGGAAGCCTCGGAGGGAAGGGTGGTGTACGTACGGTCGGGGCCGATCGGTGAGCCGGTGGTCGCGGCGTTCTCCGCCTCCAGCTCGGTGAACGGGACCTGGGCGCCGCGCCCCGCCACCGCGAACGGGGAGAGTACGGGCGCCTCGGCCGCCGCCGCGGAGCCGGCGCCGCCCCCGGTGAGGGCGGCCACCGTCCCCAGGGCCACGGTGCAGGCGAGTGAGGCCAGCAGAGCGGTCACGGACCGTCCACCGGGTGCGGCTCTTCTCACGCTCATGGTGCACAACCTCCTGTGGGGGGTATCTGGGCGGCGGTGCGGCGGCTGGATCAGGCCAGCAGCCACACCGCCGTGTCCTCGGGGAGACGGCCCCGGTCGTCCAGGGGGCCGCCGGCGAGCAGGACATCCGTGTGGGCGGGGAGCTCCGCCGGTTCCGTCGCCAGGTTGACGACGCAGATCAGGTTCGGGCCGCGCCGGAAGGCGAGGACGCCCTCGGCGGAGGGGAGCCAGGTCAGCGGCTCGCTCCGGAACGCCTCGGTGGTGCGCCGCAGCCGCAGCGCCTCCCGGTAGAGCGACAGCATCGAGCCGGGGTCACCGCTCTGACGGTCCACGGCGTACGCCTCCCAGCCCTCCGGCTGCGGCAGCCACGGCTCCGTGCGCGAGCCGAAACCGCTGTGCGGGGCGTCCGCGCTCCACGGCAGCGGCACCCGGCAGCCGTCCCGCCCCGGATCGCTCCCACCGGAACGGAAGTGCATCGGGTCCTGGATGCGGTCGAGCGGGATGTCCGCCTCCGGCAGGCCCAACTCCTCACCCTGGTACAGATAGAGGGATCCGGGCAGCGCGAGCGTCAGCAGCGCGGCGGCCCGCGCCCGGCGCTCGCCGAGCACCAGGTCCGTGGGCGTACCGAACGCCTTCGTGGCGAAGTCGAAGCCGGTGTCCTCCCGGCCGTACCGCGTCACCGTCCGGGTCACGTCGTGGTTGCACAGCACCCAGGTGGCCGGGGCGCCGACGGGCGCGTGCTCGGCCAGGGTGTCGTCGATGGTCCGCCGCAGCCGGTCCGCCCGCCACGGGCACGAGAGGAAGTTGAAGTTGAAGGCGGTGTGCAGCTCGTCCGGGCGTAGATACCGGGCGAAGCGCTCGGAGTCCGGCAGCCAGACCTCACCGACGAAGACGCCCTGGTACTCGTCGGCGATGGCCCGCCACGAGCGGTAGATGTCGTGCAACTCGTCCTGGTCGATGTACGGATGGGGGTCCACGCCCTCCACGAAGTCGGCGAGCGCCGGGTCCTTGGCGAGGAGCGCGGCCGAGTCGATCCGTACGCCCGCCACCCCACGCTCGAACCAGAAGCGCAGGATCTCCTCATGCTCCCGACGGACCGCCGGGTGGGCCCAGTTGAGGTCGGGCTGCTCGGGCGTGAACAGGTGGAGGTACCACTCCCCGTCCGGCACGCGGGTCCAGGTGCGCCCGGAGAACTGCGAGGGCCAGTCGTTGGGCGGCAGTTCGCCGTCCTCGCCCCGGCCGGGGCGGAAGTGGAACAACTCCCGCTCGGGACTGCCCGGGCCGGCCTCCAACGCCGCCCGGAACCAGGCGTGCTGGTCCGACACGTGGTTTGGCACGATGTCCACGATCACCCGGATGCCGGACTCGCGGGCCTCATCGATGAGCTTCTCCGCCTCGGCGAGCGTCCCGAACGCCGGGTCGATGGTGCGGTAGTCGGCGACGTCGTACCCGCCGTCGACCAGCGGGGACACGTACCACGGCGTGAACCAGATGGCGTCCACGCCCAGTTCGGCGAGGTACGGCAGCCTCGACCGGACGCCCGCGAGGTCCCCGGTACCGTCCCCGTCACCGTCGGCGAAGCTGCGTGGGTACACCTGGTAGATGGCGGCGCTGCGCCACCAGTCGTCGGCGCGTACCGGAAGAGGGGCTGCCACGTGAGGGTCCTTTCGGGCAGGGTCCGCCACCGGCCGGACAGCGGGGCGTGCGGTCACGGCCGGCGGCGGAGGCTTCATGGAGTGGCTTCGGGAGGTGCGTGTGCGGTGCGACGTGCGTACATGCCGTACGTGCCATGGGGGCGTACGGGCGTACGGGCGCGAGGGTGTACGGGCACGCGGGCGTGAGGTGGTGCGGGCAAGGGGCACCGGCCGCCCCGGACCGACCGGGGCAGCCGGGCCGGGTCAGCCCTTGAGGCCGCCCGCGGTGAGGCCGCTCATGATGTTCCGCTGGAACACCAGGAAGATGAGCAGCGTCGGCAGGGACGCGATGGTGAGGGCGGCGATCAGCACGTTCTCCGGTACACCGTTGGAGAGCGAGTAGATGCCGACGTTCAGGGTCTGCATGGCCGGATCGGGCAGGGTGAGCATCGGCCAGAGGAAATCCTTCCACACCCCGACCACCGCGAAGATGGAGACCACCCCGAGGATCGGCCGGGAGATGGGGAGGACGATCGAGCGCAGGGTGCGCAGCGGGGAGGCCCCGTCCATCGACGCGGCGTCCAGCAACTCCTTGGGTATGGAGTCGAAGAACCTCTTCAGCAGAAAGATGTTGAAGGCGTTGGTCACCGACGGGAGCCAGATCGCCCACGGCGAGTTCAGCAGGTTGCGCTCCACCAGGGGGACGTCCAGCACCGTGAGGTACTGCGGGACGACCAGCACCGTCGCCGGGATCATGAGGGTGGCCAGCATCATGCCGAGGATCGCCTTGCCGAAGACGGGCCGCAGCCGGGAGAGCGAGTAGGCCGCCGCGACGTCCAGCACGAGCTGGAAGGCCAGCGCCCCGAACGCGTAGTAGAGGGTGTTGAGGAGGAGGTGGGAAAGGTCCATCACCTCCCAGGCGCGCGAGTAGTTGGACGGGGTCAGCGTCGACGGGAAGAGCGTCGGCGGCGACTGCACCGCCTCCTGCGTGGACTTGAGGCCCCCGGACACCATCCAGTAGAGCGGTCCGAGGAAGACCAGCGTGAACAGGACCATGACGAGGCCGAAGACCACCCAGTAGACGGCTTTGCCCCGGGGCCGGGCCAGTTGGGCCGGCGAGATGAGCGTGCGTGTGGACATCTGTCGTTTCCCCCGGGTCCTACTCGTCCTCGGCGCGGCTGAGCCTCACGTACACGGCCGACACTCCGGCGAGCAGTACGAGGAGGACCAGGCCGAGCGCCGCCGCGGCGCCGTAGTTGTTGAAGTTGAAGGCGTATTGGTAGATCAGGTACACGACCGTGGTCGTCGATCCCTCGGGGCCCGCGCCGCCGGTGAGCAGGAAGGGCTCGACGAACACCTGCATGGTCGCGATGACCTGCATGAGCAGCAGCAGCGACAGGATGAGCCGGGTCTGCGGGATGGTGACGTGCCAGATCTTGCGCAGCAGCCCGGCCCCGTCCAGCTCGGCGGCCTCGTACAGCTCGCCCGGGATGCCCTGGAGCGCGGCGAGGTAGATGAGCGTCGCGCCGCCCATGTTCATCCAGGTCGCCGCCACCACGACCGAGAGCATCGAGGTGCTCGGGTCCTGGAGCCACTGCTGGGCTGGTATCCCGACGAAGCCCAAAAGCTGGTTGAGCAGGCCGTACCCGGGGTCGTAGAGGTACTTGAAGAGCAGCACCGAGGCGACCGGCGGGAGCATGACGGGGAGGTACACGAGGAGCCGCAGATACCCCTGCGCGTGCCGGAACTCGTTGAGTACCACCGCGACCACGAACGGGACGGCGAAGCCCAGGACCAGCGCGAGCACGGTGAAGAGCAGGGTGTTGCGCCAGGCCTGCCAGAACGCCGGGTCGTTGAAGACGGTGTTCAGATTGTCCAGGCCCGCCCAGGTGGTCTGGCCGTCCTCGGTCTTCTGGAACGCGAGCAGGAACTCCCGCACCATGGGGTACCAGGAGAAGAGACCGAAGCAGATCACGGCGCCGATCAGGAAGCCGTGGGCGGTGAGGTTGCGGCGCAGGGCCCGGGCGAAGGCGCCGGCGGGCTTCGGGCCGTCGCCGTGGTGCCGGGACGGGCGGGGCGTCTTCGCCGCCGTCTTGGGGATGGTGGGGGCCGACATCGTCGCCGCCTCCTCGGTGCAGTGGTGCCGGAACACGGTCCGGGCGCGGACGGTGCGCGGACGGGTGGGGGCCGGTGCGCCGGGCCCCCACCCGTGGCGGCTACTGGGTGGCCAGGACCTGGTTGACCTGCTTCTCCGCGTCGGAGAGCAGCTTGTCGACGTTCGCGTTCTTGTTGGTGAGGAGGCCGGACATCACGTTGTCCAGGACCTTGTAGACCTCCTGGGCCTTCGGCGGCTCGGCCTTGCCGGGGACCGGGTTGTCCACGAAGGTCTTGAAGTTGGCGACCGGCATGGTGGCGAACTGGGTGCGCGCGGCGTCGTCCTCGGTCTTGGAACCGTTCAGCCAGAAGTTGGGCTGCGGGACGCCGACGGGCAGCTGGTCGGCCTTGGTGCGCTCCCAGTTGAACTGGCCCTTGCCGACGCTCAGGTTCTTGAAGTTCAGCCAGGCGATCGCGGCCTTGATCTTGTCGGCCGAAATCCCCTTCTTGATCATGTAGTTGTTGCCGCCGGCCAGGGTGCTCTTCTCGCCGGGGATCGGGCCCATCCCGAAGTTCTCGTACTTGGCGCCGAGTTGCTGCACCATGTACGCGATGTCGTCGGGCGCGGCGAGGAACATGCCCAGCTTGTCGGTGGCGATCTGCTTCTGCAGGTCGCCCCACTTCAGCAGCTGCGTCTTGCCCATGCTGTCGTCCTGCCACCGCATGGCCTTGATGTTCTCGGCGACCTGCTTGCCCAGGTCGTCGTTGAACGCGGCCTTGGTGCCGCTCGCGTCGACGACCTCGCCGCCGACGCTGTACATCTGCGCGGTGAAGTGCCAGCCGCCCGTGTTGCCCGCGCTGTACTCGCCGAAGCCGGAGATGCCCTTGCCCAGGCCCGCGATCTTCTTCGCGGCGGTACGGACCTCGGCCCAGGTGCGCGGCGGGGCGTCGGGATCCAGGCCGGCCTGCTGGAAGAGCTTGCGGTTGACGAGCAGGCCCATGGTGTAGTTGCTGGTGGGCAGCCCGTACAACTTGCCATCCTGCTTGAGCGAGTTGAGGACGTTCGGGTCGATGTCCGCCAGGGCGGGCACGCTCTTGTCGGTGACGTACGCGGTGATGTCCTCGGCGCCGTCGTTGTCGAGCACCTGCGGCAGGTCGGTGAAGTACGTGTAGAACACGTCCGGTTGCGACTTCGCCTTCAGCATGGCGGTGAAGCGCGGCGGCTCCAGACACTGGCCGGCGGTGGACCGTCCCTCGATGGTGACGTTCGGGTACGTCTTGTTGAACTCGGCGACGTCCTCCTTCCACTCCTTGAGCTCCGCCGCCTTCGCCGTGGGCGGCATGCAGTCGATGGTGATCGTCACCTTGGTCTTCGGATCCAGCGGGGCGGCGGGGTCGGCCGACGCGCTGGATCCGCCGTCCTTCTCACCGCTGTCGTTGTCGCTGCTGCTGCTCGTACCGCAGGCCGCGAGCGCGGTGAGCGCCAGCGCGGAGACAAGGGCGACCGCGCCTGCGCGGCTTCGACGGCGGAACGCGGCTCTACTCATGGGTGGTCCCCCTCGGGCATGTACGTGGACGTCGCCCCACCGCCGATGCGTTGTGGGGCGCCGCACACTCAACCACCGGGAACAGAAGGGCGCAATATCTAGCGCCGATCTCGTAATTGTTTGACAGATGAATGAATGGGGAGAGGCGGATCATGGGTCGCCCCGCACGGGACCTGCCGCCGGTGGTTGCCGCCTCCCGCGGCGCAGAACGCGGCAGTCCCCCTCCCCGGAACGCGGCAGACCCCCGCCCCGGAAGGGGGCAGGGGTCTGCTGGAGTGGGGCGTGCCGTGCTACCGCGGCGCCTGCGCCGTCGAGCCGCGTACCACCAGCTCGGGCTCGAAGAGCAGTTCGCCCGGATGCACTTCGCCGCCCTGGATCTGGGCGCACAGCAGCTCGACGACCGCGCGGCCCATCGCCTCGATCGGCTGGCGCACGGTGGTGAGCGGCGGCTCCGTGCAGTTCATGAAGGCGGAGTCGTCGTACCCCACCACCGACACCCCGTCCGGCACGGAGATCCCGCGCCGGCGCGCCGCCCGTACCGCGCCGAGGGCCAGCGGGTCGCTCGCGCAGATGATGCCGGTGGCGCCCCGGTCCAGCAGCCGTGAGGCAGCCGCCTGGCCGCCCTCCAGGGAGAACATGGTCCGCTCGACGAACTCCGCCGTCAGCTCACCCCCGTTGGCCAGTGCGGCCGTACGGGCCGCCGCCAGCTTGCGCCGCGAGGGGATGTGGTCGGCCGGGCCCAGCACCAGGCCGATCCTCTCGTGGCCCAGGGAGGCGAGATGGCGCCACGCCTGCTCGACGGCGACCCCGTCGTCGCACGAGATGCAGGGGAAGTCGAGGTTCTCTATGGGGGCGTTGATGAGGACCACCGGGATCTTCCGCTCCGCGAGCCGCCGGTAGTGCGCGTGCTCCGCGTCCGCCTGGGCGAAGAGCCCGCCGGCGAAGACCACCCCGGAGACCTGCTGCTGGAGCAGCAGGTCCACGTAGTCCGCCTCGGAGACGCCGCCCTTGGTCTGGGTGCAGAGCACCGGCGTGAGGCCCTGCTGCGCGAGCGCGCCGCCGATGACCTCCGCGAAGGCCGGGAAGATCGGGTTCTGGAGCTCGGGCAGGACCAGGCCGACCAGTCGCGCCCGTTCGCCCCGCAGCTGGCTCGGCCGCTCGTAGCCGAGCACGTCCAGCGCGGTGAGCACCGACTGCCGGGTCGCCTGGGAGACCCCGGGCTTGCCGTTGAGGACCCGGCTGACCGTGGCCTCGCTGACCCCCACCTTCTTTGCTACCTGAGCAAGTCTTCGCGTCATGGACGCAAGACTAACGCAATCTGCGCAAGCAGCTTGCGTCGGTCTTGCGGCTCGTCCTGCGGCTCGTCCTGCGGTCGTGCTGCGGCTCGTGCCGCGGGCCGCCGTGACGGTGGAAGAACCCCGCCACGACGGCCCCCGTACGCCTACCGGCCTCCCCTACGGATTGACGTTGATCTTGAAGGTCGAGGTGGTGTTCCGGATGTCCACCGCGTTGTTGGAGAGCCTCAGGCCGTTGAAGGTGACCTCACCGACCGCGGGACCCTGCCCCGACTCCGGCAGTTCGTTCGCCCAGAGACCGAAGCCGGACTTCGCGTCGAAGGCGTCCCCGCTCTTGCGGGCGCCCGAGATCGAGATGTCCGTGAAGACCGTGTCCTTGATCGGGAACTGCGGCTGCCCGCCGACGTAGTTGGTCTGGAACATCACTCCGCTGTAGGTCGGGTCCACGATGTCCACGTGGCTGACCCTGATGCCCTGGAACACCTTGGAGGCGGAGAACACCCAGATGGCCGGGAAGGTCTGCGACCCCCAGAAGTGGCCGCCGGTCCGGACCAGGGAGATGTTCTCCAGCGCCGTGGGCCCGGTGCCGAAGCCGTTCATCGGATACCCGAAGTCCAGCGAGGAGATGGTGATTCCCGCGTAGACCAGGGTGTCCGCGACCCGGAGGTTGCGGAAGGTGTTGTCGTAACCGCCGTACACGGCGATGCCCGCGGCCCGCCAGGTGAGGAGCGACGTCAGGTTCTCGAAGACGTTGTTCTTCATGTCCGCCCCGCCGGCGTCGATCGCCGAGAAGAGCGCGAAGCTGTCGTCACCGGTGGCCCGGGACTCGTTGTTGGACACGAGGTTGTCCGTCGAACCGTTGGTCATGTTGATGCCGTCGGCGAAGGTGTCCCGGATGCGGGAGTTCTTGATGGTCATCCGGTCCGTGTTGGCGCCCCAGTACATGCACACCATGTGCTCGACCCAGACGTCGTCGATCACGATGTCGGAGACGCCCGCGAAGTCGAACACCTTCCCCGGACCGTCGATCCGCGAGGTGTAGTTGCCGAAGTAGGCGAAGCCCGAGAACGACGACCCGTTCGCCGTCGCGTCCGCGCGGAACCCGATGTCGGTGTTCTCCTGCCCGGACGGCCCCTGGAACGTGGTGAACCAGGGTCCCGCGCCGACCACCTTCACCGCCTTGCCGTACACCTGGAACTTGGACGAGGTCTGGTAGTCGCCCGTCGGCAGGTAGACACCGACCAGCTTCCCCGTGGTGTCCATCCGTACCCGGTCCAGGGCGTTCTGGACGTCCTGGTGGGTGAACCCGGCCGGCACCGCGTACGCCGCCGGGTCGGGGTTGGCGACGGCCGTGGCCTGCTCCAGGCTGACGAAGTCGATCGCGTACGTGGAGGTGTTCGCGGCGTCCTTCTGCAGCCGGATCTTGGCTCCCGCCGGCACGGTCTCGCCGAGCAGGAGGTGCGCCTCGTCGTAGATGTGCCGGGGCCCGCCCGCCGAGGGGGAGTTGCCGGGACCCGCCTCGGCGCCGTACAGCCAGGCGTACCTGGAGGTCAGCGGGAGGGCCTTCTTCAGGACACCGTTCACGTAGACGTCGATCGTGGAGTCGATGCCCCCGCCGCCCGGGGCGTCCGGGATGGAGAACCGGGTCACCAGTGTGTTGGTGGCCGCGCGGGTGGTGAACTCGACGTACTCGCCGGTCGCGTCCAGGTTCACGGCCTTGCGGCCGGACGCCTCACCGGCGATGTCGCCCACCGTGCGGTTGGGGCCGACCACCTGGGCGCCGCCCCCGGTGGTGGCGTCCTCCGCCTCGTACGTGTCGTACGGCATGTCGGCGCCGCGGCCGACGAACAGCGACTGGGTGGAGACGTTGTTCGTCCGCTTCACCGGCAGCTCGTTGGCGTCGTCGGCGAGCGTCACCTTCACGGTGTACGAGCCGTCGGCCGCCGTCCACGGGCCGAGCTTCACCGAAGTCGCGGTCGCTCCGGCCGCGATGGTCCCGGTGAACGCGCCCGTCAGGGTCTTCACGGTCGCGTTGTTGGAGTCGACCACCGCGAGGGTCACTCCGTGGCTGCCGCTCGCCGAGGCGATCGAACCCTGGTTCTTGATCGCCACGTCGAAGGTCACCGCGTCACCGGCCGAAGGGCTGGACGGCGAGGTGTTCACCGAGGCGACCAGGTCGGAGCTGGAGACCGGCTTCACCACGAGGGGATCGGTCCGGTTGTAGGTGTTGTTGGACTCGTTCTGCTCGATCACCTCGCCCGCCGGGTCCACGACCGCGCCCAGCGGGTAACTCCCCGCCTCCCGCGTGCCGATGGAGGCGCTGACCGTGGTCTGGGCGCCCGCCGCCAGTGCGCCGACCGAGGCGGTGGCGACCTTGGAACCGCCCAGCAGCAGGTCCACCTTGGTGGCGGCCGACGCGGACGCACCGCTGTTGCGGACGGTGGCACTGAGGGTGATGGTGTCCGACTCCACCGGCGCGGAGGGCGAGGCCGTCACGCCGGTGACTTCGAGATCCGGGTTCGGCGCCGGGACACCGATCACCTGGAACTCGGCCACCTGCCCCGCCGAGGAGCCGGAGTTGGCAGTGAACTTCAGCTGTACGTCGGCGACCCGGCCGGAGACGGGGACGGTGACGCTGTTCCCGCTCGCCGGGTCGAAGGAGTAGCTCTTCGCCGCGACCAGGCTGGTGAAGGAGCTCGCGCTCTGCTCCCGCCCGAGGACCTCGATGGTCTGCGTACGCGACGACCACGCGCTGTCCGGGTTGAGCTTCAGCACCAGCGAGCTCAGGTCGGCGTTGGAACCCAGCTGCACGGTCAGGGTGTTGGGGTAACTGCCCCCGGCCCCTTCCCAGTAGGTCGTCACGCTGTTGTCGTTGGCGTTCGTCGCCACGTAGGTGTGCACGTACGACGAGGCGGTGATCGGCTTGGACACCGCGAGGTTGGATCCGGTGGTGCCGGAGCCGTTGCGGGTCACCGAGTTGCTCGCGGTGGACTGGTTGCCCGCCGCGTCCTTCGCCCTGACCACGTAGGTGACCGTGGCCGAGGCGGGCTGCGTGTCGGTGTACGTGGTCACCGAACCGCCGACACTGCCCCGCAGGGTGTTGTTGGCGTAGATGTCGTAGCCGGTGACGCCGGTGTTGTCGGTGGAGGCGTTCCAGACCAGCTTGATCTGGCCGCTCGACGGCTCGGTGAGTGTCAGCCCGGAGGGGGCCGTCGGTGCCGTGGTGTCCCCGCCGCTCGCCTGCCGGGTGACGGTGTTGCTGTTCCCCGACTGGTTCCCGGCCGCGTCCTTGGCCCGTACGTAGTACGAGACGGTCTGGTTCGCGGGACGGCTGTCGGTGAACGTCGTCACCCCGCCCGCGACGCTGGTCAGCAGGGTGTTGTTGGCGTAGATGTCGTAGCCGGTGACGCCGGTGTTGTCGGTGGAGGCGTTCCAGGCCAGCCTGATCTGTCCGCTCGCGGGCTCGGTGAGGGCGAGACCGGTCGGCGCGGACGGCGCCTGGGTGTCACCGGTCTCGGGGCCGTAGACCTCGAACTCGGAGACCTGTCCGGCGGGTTGCACGCTGTTCGCGGTGAACAGGGCCCTGACGTAACGGGTGGTGGTGGCGTCGAAGGAGATCGTGACCGTCTGACCTCCCGCGCTGTCGAAGGTGTACGCCTGCGAGGCGGTCAGGTCGGTGAAGGCCGAACCGTTCGTGCTGCCCTGGATCTTCAGCGTCTGGCTGCGCGGCCCCCAGCTGTCCGGCAGCTTCAGGACCACCCGGTCGACCCGCACCGCGGAGGCGAGATCGGCCTGGATCCACTGCGGGAACGCGTTGTTGGCGCTCTCCCAGTACGTCGACTTGTTGCCGTCGTTGGCGTTGGACGCCGGGTAGACGTCGGTGTGGCTGCTCTCCGTCAGGGTGCGCCCGCTCGCCAGGTTCACCGAGGACGCGGCGGCGACCTTCACCTCCAGCTCGGAGAGCTGGGCGGCGTCGGCCACGGAGTTGTCCGTGACGGCGACCCGCACGTAACGGGCCTTGGTGGCTGGGTAGTTCACGGTGACGGCGTTGGCCGATCCCGGACTGAAGGTGTAGGTCGCCGAACTCTTCAGCGTGGTGAAGGCGGTGCCGTCGGTGCTGCCCTGGACGGCGAGGGTCTGCGTGCGGCTCGCCCACCCGGCCGGGAGTTTCAGCACGACCCCGTCGGTCCGGACGGTGGAGCCCAGGTCGGTCTGCACCCACTGGGCCCGGTCGCTCTTGGCGCTCTGCCAGTAGCTGCCCTGGTCTCCGTCGGTGATGTCGGCGGCGGTGTTCCCGGCCCGTGCGCTGCTCGCCTTGGCCGGCAGGCCCGAGGCCGCGTTCGGCCCGGCTGCCGCCGCGGCGGTCAGCGCGGGCCATCCGACGGTCAGCAGGCTGGTGACGACCACTGCGGACAGTCCGCGCGCTCTCCAGCGTTTCGCTCTCATGGATCCCCGATCCCTCGGCCTCGCCCCTGACGGCGGCGAGGCGCGGCTCAGTCGATGTGCAGGGAGGATTAGATTTATGCGTCATGCACTACATCTTTTGCGAGGAGCGGTCAGAGGGTTGCAGATATATGGAGGCTCGTCTACCGGTCCCGTAGGTACCAATTACCGATCCTCGTGGGATGGGTGGGTCAACACCCCGTTCCAGCAGGGGCTTTCGTGAGAGCTGTCGGGAAATGCAAGTTCGCCGCAAGGGATGGAAGCCGGTTGCGTTTTTGCGCAAGGCGGCGCGTGGTGGACACGCCGATGCCCCGGACCGTCGCGCGTGGGAACGCGGCGGTCCGGGGCATCGGGTGAATGCGGGATACGGCGGAGGGAGCATGCGCCCCCGGGCGTCACCAGTCGTGGACGGTGCCGTCCTGGAGGCGGTTGACCGGCAGATAGGCGGCCTCGTACGGGTGGGCGGCGGCCAGTTCCTCGTCGAGCTCCACACCGATGCCGGGGGCCTCGCCCGGGTGCAGGTGCCCGTCGGTGAACGTGTAGGCGTGCCGGAACACCTCTTCGGTGAGCGCGGAGTGCCCGGAGTACTCCTGGATGCCGAAGTTGTGTACGGCGAGGTCCAGGTGGACCGCCGCGGCCAGGCCCACCGGGGAGATGTCCTCGGGCCCGTGCGTCGCGGCCTTGACCTGGTACTGCGCGGCGAAGTCGAAGAGCTTGCGCAGCGGGGTGACCCCGCCGAAGTGGGTGACCGCCGACCGCGCGTAGTCGATCAGCCGCTCGGTGATCAGCGCCTGGTAGTCGTGGACGGTGTTGAAGACCTCGCCCACCGCGAGCGGCGTGGTGGTGTGGTGGCGGATCAGGCGGAACGCGTCCTGGTTCTCCGCGGGCGTGCAGTCCTCCAGCCAGAACGGACGGTACGGCTCCAGGTCCTTGCCGAGCCGCGCCGCCTGGATCGGGGTGAGGCGGTGATGGGCGTCGTGGAGCAGCGGCAGTTCGGCGCCGAACTCCGCCCGTACCGCCTCGAAGACCGCCGGGACGTGCCGCAGGTAGGCGTCGGTGTCCCAGTCCTCGACCAGCGGCCTGGCCTGCTGGTGGAGCACGGCGGCGCCGCTGTCGTCGGTGGTGTGCACCCCGTACACCGCCTTCAGCCCCGGCACGCCGGTCTGGATGCGGACCGCCTGGTACCCCTCGGCGAGGCGGGCCCGGACGGAGTCGAGCAGCTCGGGGATGCCGGCGCCGTTGGCGTGGCCGTAGGTGCGGACCCGGTCGCGGCTCGCGCCGCCGAGGAGCTGGTAGAGCGGGAGCCCGGCGGCCTTGGCCTTGATGTCCCAGAGCGCCACGTCCACGGCGGCTATCGCGGCCATGGTGACAGGGCCGCGCCGCCAGTAGGCGCCCCGGTACAGGTACTGCCAGGTGTCCTCGATCCGGTGCGGATCGAGCCCGACGAGCAGCGGCAGCACATGGTCCTGGAGGTAGCCGACGACGGCGAGCTCCCTGCCGTTGAGGGTGGCGTCGCCGAGCCCGGTGAGCCCTTCGTCGGTCGTCAGCTTCAGCGTGACGAAGTTGCGACCGGGGCTGGTGACGATCAACTTCGCGTCGACGATCTTCATGCGCGTGCTCTTTCCGGTACTGGGCAGGGTTGTGCGATACCGGGCGGGACCGTCGGTTACGGCCCGCCCTGCCCGGTATTCCATCAGCCCCGTCGCCGGCGCTCCGCCCGGGCCTCCCTCCCGCACGCGGGTGTGGTGGCCGGGACCGTAGAGGCCCGGCCACCACACCGTGGTTCACCCCGTGTACTGCGCGAACACCCGGGTGTAGTCCCACGCCTGCTGGCTGACGTCCGAGCAGGTGTCCGCGCCGCCCCCGGTGCACGGCCGGTCACGGTTGACCGACCAGAAGGTCAGCCGTGCCAGGTGGTGCTGCTGGGCGTACGCGAGGATGGTGCGGAAGTCGTCCACCGTCACCGTCTCGTTGTCGTCGGTGAGACCGTTCATGGACGAGATGCCGATCGACCGGTACGCCTGGTCGTCGGTGTACCCGTAGGCGCTCTTCACCGCGTTCTTCAGGCCCTCGGCGGCCTGCTTGGTGAGGTTGCCCATGTTCTGGCCGGCGCCGCCGAAGTCGAACGGCATGATCGTCCAGCTGTCGACGGTCAGCCCCGAGGCGGCGGCCCGGTTGATCAGCGAACTGTCGGGACCGCTCTGGCCGGTGCCGAAGGTGACGTACACCTTGATGCCCGGGTTGTTGGCCTTCACCGTCTTCAGCGCGTCCACCGTGCGCTGCTGCACGGTGGCGCTGCTGTAGGCGTCCGCCTCGATGTCGATGTCGATCGCCTTGAGGCCGTACGCGTTGATGACCTTCTGGTACGCGGCGGCCAGCTCACCGGCGCTGGAGCAGGAGCTCTCCAGCTTGTTGCCGCTCCAGCCGCCGAACGACGGGATGACGTCGCCGCCCGCCGCGCGCACGGTGTTGACGGTCTGCTGGTCGACCCCGCCGGTCAGAGCCCGCGAACCGTCCCACTGCGGGTTGCAGTAGCCGTTGCTCAGGACGAACGCCAGGGTGAACCACTTCACCCCGGTCGCGTTCATCACGGTCGTCGGACTCGGCGGGCTGCCCCACCCGTTGTAGAGGTACGGGGCCACGGCCATGGTCCCGGTGGGGGCGGGCGTACCGCCGCCCGAGGGGGCCGTCCACTTCTGGTTGGCCGTGCCGGAGCAGGTCCAGAGCTGGAGCCGGGTGCTGTTCGCCGAGGAGTTGCCGGTGGCGTCCACGCACTTGTCCGCCTGCGGGTTCACGATGTCGTGCGCCGCGGAGACGGACCACTTCTGGTTGGCGCTTCCGGCGCAGTCCCAGATCTGGAGCTGGGAACCGTCGGCGGTGCCGTTGTCCTTGACGTCGAGGCACTTGCCCAGCGCGCGGAGGGTGCCGTCGCTGTTGACGGACCACTGCTGGGCGGCGGAGCCGTTGCAGTCGTACAGCTGGACGGCGGTGCCGTTGGCCGTCGAGGCACCGGCGACGTCGACGCACTTGCCGCCGATGCCGGTGATCGCCCCGGTCGCGGTCACCGCCGCCTGCGCGGTGGCGGGCAGCGAGACGAGGGACGCCCCCGCCGCGAGGAGGAGCGCCGAGGGCAGCGCCAGGGACCGGCCCCAGCGGCGGCGGGCGCCCGCGCGCGGGCTCACGCGGCGTTCACCGTCCACTTCTGGTTGGCCGTGCCGGAGCAGGTCCAGAGCTGGAGCCGGGTGCCGTTCGCCGAGGAGTTGCCGGTCGCGTCCACGCACTTGTTCGCCTGGATGCCGACGATGTCCTTGGCTGCGGGGGTCGCCCATTTCTGCGCGGCCGTGCCGTTGCAGTCCCAGAGCTGGAGCAGGGTGCCGTCCGCGGTGCCGGCGTCCTTGGCGTCGAGGCACTTGCCGAGGGCGCGGATGGTGCCGTCGGAGTTGACGGTCCACTTCTGCGCGGCGGAACCGTTGCAGTCGTACAGCTGCACGGCGGTGCCGTTCGCGGTCGCGGCGCTCGCCACGTCGACGCACTTGCCGCCGATGCCCGTGATCGAGCCGCCGGTGGCCGGGGGAGGAGTCGTACCGCTGTCACTGGTGGTGACGTGCACGTAGTCGACGACGAGCTGGCCGGGGAAGGGCGTCGATCCGTCGGGGTCGCCGGGCCAGTAGCCGCCGACCGCGAGGTTCAGGATGATGAAGAAGGGCTTGTTGAACACCCAGCTGTTGCCGCCCACGTCGGCGGGGGTGCGCGTCTGGTAGACGTTCCCGTCGACCGACCAGGAGATGGAGTTGGGGGCCCAGTCGACCGCGAAGGTGTGGAACGCGTCGGCGAAGGCCTGGCCGTTCGGCAGGGTGTACCCCGCGCCGATGCCCGCGGAGCCGGAGTACCCGGGGCCGTGGATGGTGCCGTGCACCGCGCCCGGCTCGAAGCCGACGTTCTCCATGATGTCGATCTCACCGCTGTTGGGCCAGCCGACGCTGCCCAGGTCGGAGCCGAGCATCCAGAACGCCGGCCACATGCCCTGGCCGCGCGGGATCTTCATCCGGGTCTCGACGTGTCCGTACGTCGAGGAGAACTTGCCCGAGGTGTTCAGCCGGGCCGAGGTGTACTGGCACGTGCCGTACCAGCACTGGTAGTTGGCCGGGTTCTCCTTGCGGGCCGTGATGACCAGATTGCCCTGGCCGTCCAGCTGGGCGTTGTTCGCGCCCGACGTGTAGTACTGCCGCTCGTGGTTGTTGACGTTGTCGCCGGTCTCCGTCTGCCACTTGCTCGCGTCGGGCGCGGACCCGGCCGCGCCGTTGAAGTCGTCGGAGAAGGTCGTGGTCGCGGCCGCCGCGGTGGCGGCACTCTGGGCGGCCACGGGTGCCGCGCCCGCGGGAACGGCGGTGAGTGCGCCGGAAGCGCACAGGAGGGCCGCGACGCAGAGCGCCAGTCGGCGCCTTCTGGGGGTTCGCACCATCATCACTTCACTTCGTGTGGGGGTTGCCCTGCCGGGGGTCTCTCGGGCAGGGGGCTCTGGACATGTCCCATTAGTCATGGGCATGACAGATTGCAGCGCGAACCGGCATCCGAGGGGGCGATGCCGGTTGTTAATTCACTACTTGATTTAAGTGAGGGGGAGAGGGGGCGTCAAGGTGCAGGTACAGACCTTCTGTTGGCCCTGGGGGAGGGATGCGCGTGTGGCCCGTTCACGTCTCGAACGAATGGGGGCCTCGGGTGCCGGTCGTGCCGTCCTCGTACGGATCGTGCCGTCCCCGTACGGATCATGCCGGTCCCGTGCGGACGGGTGCGGTGGGGCGGGTGGGGTGCGGTGACCGTGCGTCGGTCCGCGGTGGCGAGAGGGTTCGAGCGGGGCGCTGGAATTCGGTCGTGAGTGCGGGCCGTCATACCAGAGCGGGACGGATGGCGGGCAAGTTCGACAACTGGCGCTCACGCCCGCCGCGTCGGCGACTACGGTGTGTGCTCAGTGATCAACGATGGGCTCATGTTCTTCGAGCTCACCCGGTTGATCCGGAGCCTGACCGACCCCCTTTGGTGCCACCGCATGAACGATTCCGGGTGCCCCACGTACCGAGGACGCTGATGTCTCAACTTCGCGCACCAGAAGCGCGACCGGATCGCCGGGAGAGCGGGCGGCACGGCCGCCCGGCGGGCCGTTCCCCGTCCGCCGCAAAGCCGCGTGCCGCACAGCCGACCCCCGAGGTGCGGATGCGCGGCCAGATGACGCGTGCGGCACTGCTGCCGACCGTGGCCGCCCTGCTGAGCGGTGCCGCCGCGGTCATCTTCACCGTGCGGGCTTCCGGGGTACGCCCCTCCGGCAGTCTGCTGGCCGCCCTCGGCGGCTCGGGCGCGCTCGCCGTGACGGCCGTCGCGGCGGCGTGCATCGGCGCCCACCGGGTCTCGGCCGCGCTGCTCGACCGGGCCCAGGCGCTCCGCCGGACCAACGCCCGCGGTCAGGCCGACCTCCAGCGGGCGCTGGAACAGCTCCGCGCCGGGGAGGTACTGCCCGCCCGCCGGCCCCCACAGCCCACCGCCCCCGGCGCGGACGCCTTCGACCTGCTCGGACAGGAGATCACGCGCTCCCAGGAGGCCGCCGTCGCCGCCGTGGCGCAGGCCTCCCAGCTCTTCAGCAACGCGGGCAACGAACAGAAGGTGGAGGTCTTCGTCAACCTCGCGCGCCGTCTGCAATCCCTGGTGCACCGCGAGATCCAGATTCTCGACGAACTCGAACACGAGGTGGAGGACCCCGACCTCCTCAAGGGCCTCTTCCACGTCGACCACCTGGCGACCCGCATTCGCCGCCACGCCGAGAACCTCGCCGTGCTCGGCGGGGCGGTCTCCCGTCGGCAGTGGTCGAACCCCGTGACCCTCACCGAGGTGCTGCGCTCCGCCATCGCGGAGGTGGAGCAGTACCCGCGGGTCAAGCTGGTCCCGCCGATCGAGGGCACCCTGCGCGGACACGCGGTCGCCGACGTGATCCACCTGGTGGCCGAACTCGTCGAGAACGCCACCGTGTTCTCCGCCCCGCACACCCAGGTCCTGCTGCGCGTCCAGCCCGTCACGGCGGGCTTCGCCCTGGAGGTGGAGGACCGGGGGCTCGGCATGCCGGGCCAGGAGCAGAGCCGGATGAACGCCCTGCTCGCCGACCCCGACCAGGTCAACGTCGCCCACCTGCTCCAGGACGGCCGCATCGGGCTGTTCGTCGTCTCCGCACTGGCCCGCCGGCACGGCATCGCGGTACGGCTGGAGAGCAACATCTACGGCGGTACGCAGGCGGTCCTGGTCCTTCCACAGGTCCTGCTCGGCACCGAGGGCGACACCACCACCCCGCCGGAAGGCGTCCCGGTGCCCCCGCCCGGCGCCGTGCACCGGCCCCCGGCCCAGGATTCCGCGCCCCAGGCCCACCCCGCACCGGGGCACACCGGGCCCCAACCCGCACCCGTCCTCCCCGGCGGCCCCGTCCTCCCCGGCGGCCCGGACCGCACCCGGCAGCCCGGCCAGGAGCAGCTGCCGCCCGCGCAGGACCGGCTCCGGTCCGTACCGGGACGGCCCGACCTCCTCGCCGCGGGACCCGGCGCACCCGGTTCGATGCCGGGCGTATCCGGCTCGATGCCGGGGGCAGCCGCTTCCGGTTCGGGGTCCGGCGTACCCGGTTCGGGGTCCGGCGTCCCGGGAACCCCGCAGCCCCCGCGCCAGATCCGCCGCGAGGCCCAGGGCCCGCCGCTGCCGCAGCGCACCTCGGAGCGGTCGGCGGCGACCGGCTCCCACCCCGCACCCTCGGGATACCCCGCGACCGGCTCCCACCCCGCACCCTCGGGATACCCCGCGCCCGCCGAACCGGAGTCCGCGGCCCCGGCACGCCCCGAACTGCCCCGGCGCACCAACCAGGAGAACCTGGTGCCGCAGCTCCGCCAGCCCCCGGCGCGGCGCGTCCCGGACGAGCACGCCGTGCACGACCCCGGCCTCGTCGCCGCGTTCCGGCGCGGCATCGATCTGGCGGAGGCCAGGTCGGCGCAGGACACGGAACCCCCGGCCCCGGGTGGCGACGGCCCGCCGCCCGCCACCGGTCCCGGTCCGTTCCCCCGAGGCCCGGGCCAGGGCCTCCCGCAGGGAACGGGGTCCGTCGCGTCCGGGTTCGCCCCGTACGGCCCTCCGGCCGCGCAGCCGGTCCGGCGGGTCACCCCGCTGCCCGTCCGCGCGCCGGCCGCACCGTCCGACAAGGGAATCGCGGGCCGGCCCGGCCTCCGTCACGAGGACCCCGGCCTCCGTCACGAGAGTCCCGGCCTCCGTCCTGAGAGCCCCGGCCTCCGTCCTGAGAACCCCGATCCCCGTCACGAGAACCCCGAACCCCGTCACGAGAACACGTACAAGGAGTAGATGCACCATGCCGAGCGAAATGACGTCCGGTCAGGTCGCCGACCTGGACTGGCTGCTGAGCGGACTCGTCCAGCGCGTTCCGTACACCCGCAGCGCCGTCCTGCTGTCCGCGGACGGACTGGTGAAGTCGGTCCACGGCATGGACTCCGACAGCGCGGACCACATGGCCGCGCTGGCGGCGGGGCTCTACTCCCTGGGCCGCAGCGCCGGGGCCAGGTTCGGGGACAACGGCGACGTGCGCCAGGTCGTGGTCGAACTCGACTCGACCCTGCTCTTCGTCTCCACCGCCGGTTCCGGCACCTGCCTCGCGGTCCTCGCGGGCCGCGAGGCCGACGCGGCGGTCCTCGGGTACGAGATGACCATGCTGGTCAAGAGCGTGCGACCGTATCTGGCCACCCCGGCGCGGCACATGGCGGGGACACCGTTCACCCCGGGGCTGTGAGGATGCGGGCTCAGGAAGGGCCGCTGCTCGACGCCGAGGCCGGCCGGCTCGTACGTCCGTACACCGTCAGCAGCGGCCGGACCCGGCCGACGACCGAGCTCGACCTGCTCTCGCTGATCATGGCGACCGGCAGGCAACCGCAGGCCCACCTGGGCCACGAACACACCGTGACGCTCGGGCTGTGCGAGGGCCCCACGTCCGTCGCCGAGGTGGCCGCGCATCTGCGGCTGCCCGCGACGGTCGCCAAGGTCCTCGTCTCCGACCTGGTCGACTGCGGGGCCGTCACCGCGCACGCCCCCGCCTTCCAGGACATGCCCACCGACCGAACCCTGCTGGAGGCAGTGCTCGATGGTCTACGACGACAACTCTGACAGCGCCGGTCGTCCCGCGCCCTTCCCCGTGGCCCTCAAGGTCCTGGTCGCGGGCGGGTTCGGGGTCGGCAAGACGACGTTCGTGGGCGCCGTCAGCGAGATCGCCCCACTGAGCACGGAGGAGCTGCTGACCCAGGTCGGCGTGGGTACGGACAACCTTGAGGGGATCGAGTCCA
This sequence comes from Streptomyces sp. NPDC001493, assembly GCF_053597235.1. Classification (NCBI taxonomy): domain Bacteria; kingdom Bacillati; phylum Actinomycetota; class Actinomycetes; order Kitasatosporales; family Streptomycetaceae; genus Streptomyces; species Streptomyces sp. NPDC001493. The sequence goes on along the minus strand of NZ_JBSFHV010000017.1, from coordinate 29,258 downwards.
AACGCGCCACCACGGTGGCCATGGACTTCGGCCGCCTCACCCTCTCCGACGAACATGTCCTCTACCTCTTCGGCACCCCCGGCCAGGAACGTTTCTGGTTCATGTGGGACGAGCTGTCGCAGGGCGCCCTCGGCGCGGTGGTGCTGGCCGACACCCGGCGCCTCGAAGAGTGCTTCGCCGCCGTCGACTTCTTCGAACGGCGCGGCATCGGCTTCATCGTCGCGGTCAACGAGTTCGACGGCGCCTACCGGTACGCCCCCGACGAGGTGCGGGCCGCACTGGACCTCCCGCCGGGGGTTCCGGTCGTCCTGTGCGACGCGCGGATCGCGAGTTCCGGTACGGGTGCGCTGGTGACCCTCCTCCAGCACCTCATCAACGCCACTGCCGCCCCGGCCCCGCTCCAGACGTACGGAGCACACCCGTGACCGGCAGACCGCTGCTCACCCCGGCCGACCGCGACGGTTCCACCCGGGCCGCCCGGTTGCGCCGGCTCGGCCTGGGGGAGCGGCCGGACACGACGTTCGACAACTTCGACGCCTTCGCGGACCGGGTCGCCGCCGTGACCGCCGCCCCCTACTCCATGGTCAACTTCATCGACGAGAACCGTCAGTTCTTCGCCGGTCTGCACACCCCCGCGGGCACCCAGGGCGGCGGCGACCTCGGAGCCGCCGCCGCGCACAACAACCGGAGCGACCGCTACCTCGCCCGTGACCACGGCTACTGCCCGCACGTCCTGGTCCGCCGCAAGGCCCTGGTGCTGGACGACGTCTGCGACTACCCGCGCTTCGCCGGGAACCCGGTCGTGGACGGCATAGGGATTCGCTCCTACCTCGGAGCCCCGCTCATCGACGGTACGGGCGTCGCCCTCGGCACCGTCTGCGCCGTCGACACCGTCCCCCGGCCGTGGGGGCGCGCGGGGCTCGTCACCATCAAGGCGCTCGCCCAGGAGCTGATGGGCCACATCGACCGCCGGGAGCTGCCCCGCCGCTGAGACCGTTCCGCCGTGTGTTCCGTCGGCCGTGTTCCGTCAGCCGTGCAGGAAGTGGGTGATGCGGCGCCGGAGCCCCGCGGCGTCGAGCCCGTGGGCCGCGACGTGCTCGTCCAGCTGCCCGTAGCGGCGGAGATCGGCGCGGCCCACACCCAGGCCCAGCACCCGGTGCGGCAGATCGAGCAGGGCTTCGCCGGCCACCGCCGCGGAGGTACCGGCGAGGTACGGCTCCACGAGCACCACGTCGGCGCTGCTCGCGCCCGCCGCCCTGCGCAGCCCGGCGGAGTCGAAGGGCCGCACCGTGGTCGCGTACAGCACCGTCGTGTCCAGCCCCTCCGTAGCCGCCAGTACGTCGTCCAGCGTCGGCCCGACCGCGACGACGACGCCCCGGGAGCCCTCGCGCACGGTGCGGAAGGCGTCGCCCTCCACCGGCATCGCCCGGCGGTTCGACTGCAGCGACAACCGCAGGTAGACCCTGTCGTCCCCGGCGGCGGCCCGCCGCAGCAGGGCCTCCGCCTCGTCCGGGTGGCCCGGGACGTGCACGCTCCAGCCGTCGAGCGTGTCCATCAGCGCCACGTCACCGGGCGACATGTGGGTGAAGCCGGCGGCGGGGAAGTCGTAGGACGCCCCGGAGCTCACCAGCACCCCGGCCACGCCCTGGTGCCCGAAGTCGAGTTTCACCTGCTCGAAGGGGCGCTCGACCAGGAAGCTCGCGAAGGTGTGGACGATCGGCCGCATCCCGGTCAGGGCCATCCCGGCTCCGGCGCCGATCAGCAGCTGCTCGCGGATGCCGACGTTGACCACCCGGTCGGGATGGCTCCGCGAGGCCTTCTCGAAGCCGTCGCGGCTGATCTCCGCCAGTACGACGGCGAGACGCGGATCATGGTCCAGGAGTTCGGTGGTGGTGGCGATGAAGCGTTCGCGCATGGTGTCCACGGTGTCGGGTCCTTCCGTTGCTGCTGGGATTGCGGTTCGGCTGGAGAGGGCGGGTGGCATGGTGGGCCGGTCAGCGCTTCGGCGCCGTCCGGGCGACCACGGCGTGCGGCCGGCCGGGGTGCGGGGTGGTGAAGGCCGCGTACAGCGCCTCGTGGTCCCCGCCGTCCACGCTCGCCACCGACCATCCGGCGGTCTCGAAGCGCGCCGCGATCCCGCCGGGCCGGGCGTAGGTCGCCGAGGCGTTGTCGATCACCACGGTGTGCAGCTGCTCCAGCCCCGAGGGCCCGGCGAAGGCGAGCGCCTCGTGATTGCTGCCCTCGTCCAGTTCGGCGTCCCCCACGAGGACCCAGACCTTGGGGTCGGTGCGCCCCTGCGCCCGCAGCCCCAGGACGGTGCCCACCGCCAGGGGCAGGCCGTGCCCCAGCGAACCGCTGCCGATCTCGGCCCCCGGCACCAGCAGCCGGTCGGGGTGCTGGCCCAGCGGCGAGTCGAAGGTGCCGAAGCCGGTGAGCAGCTCCTCCGCGAAGAAGCCGTGGGCGGCGAGTACCGCGTAGTAGGCCATGGGCCCGTGGCCCTTGGAGAGCAGGAACCTGTCCCGGTCCGGATCGTCCATGGCTGCGGGGCCGACCCGCAGCACCCGGTCGTAGAGCACCCAGAGCACGTCCAGGGTGGAGGTGGCGGCCGGCCCGTGCTTCTCGTCGCCGGTCATGAGACCCATCAGGCGGTTCAGGTCCGCGTAGGCGTGGGTGCGGAGCTCGGCTCCGGTGGAGTTCGTCATGCTGATCATGGTGTGACCTCAACCAAGGTTGAGGTCAAGGGGAAGGTGTTCGTAACCACCGGCTCGGGTTTGGTATTGTTCTCTTGCAGGTTCGGCCAGAGCGAAAGCCCAGGTCAGAAGGTGCCGGGACGTGGCGCAGCTTGGTAGCGCACTTGACTGGGGGTCAAGGGGTCGCAGGTTCAAATCCTGTCGTCCCGACTCGAGAGAGTCGTAGATCGAGGGCCGGATTCGGAGTCATCCGAATCCGGCCCTCGATCGTTTTTGGGAACCAGTCGGGGATCAGTCGGGCTCGCAGGCGTTCGCCGACCCGGAGCTGGGCATCGCGTACGGGTACACCCGCCGCCGGTACGCCTGCCCCGGTGGCGAGGCGCCCGAGAACACGCGCCTGGTGGAGGCGGTGGTACGGGCGGCCCGGACACCACCTAGGGCCGCCGTGTTCGTACCGGCGGCCCCGCGCTCACACCGTGAAACGTACGGCTTCCAGCCAGGAGTCGTTGTTCAAGGTGCCGCCGAATATGTAGTTCCCGGAGGCCTGGCCGATCGGCTTGTCACAGGCGAGGTCGCCCCAGCCGGAGCGCACCCGGGCGCTCTGGCAGACCGCGCCGTCACCGACGTTGATGACGAAGCCGAGCATGTAGGGATAGTCCTTGGCCGTGCTGCCGATGTAGTTGTCGACCCCGTCGGCCACACCGTTCCAGGGGGTCTTCCACTCGTCATTGTGTACGAAAGCATTGCCGGCGGTGCCCTTCGTACCAGACACCGCGATGTTGAGGGCCTTGATCTTCCTGCCCGTGATGCCGGTCGTGCCGCCGTCGCACACCACGCTCTGCCAGCCTTTGCCCTCGACGTAGGCGCGGTAGCAGATGTGCCGCCCCGGCTGCCGGGCCGCGAGGCGCGACACGATCAGGGCCGCGGTCTCCGGGACGGGGGCGGCCTTGGGAGCGGCCGCCGACGGCTTCGGGGTGGCGGGCGCCGTCTTCTGCGGGGCGGGCGCGGCGGGGAGCGGGGGCTGGTAGGCCTGTGCGGGAGCGGCGGGCAGCGGCGCTGCCACCGGGGTGGGGGAGGCCTTCGGGGTGGGGGAGGCCTTCGGGGTGGGCGAAGCCGAGGCCGCCGGGGTGGGGGAGACGACGGCGGTCGGGGGCGGCGGGAGGACGCGGGCGGCCGCCGCTTCCTGGCTGTCACCGAAATCATCGGCGCCGTCGCCCGCCAGTGCGGCGGTGAGCACGAGGGGCGCGGCCACCGCCGCGGCCGTCCAGCCCAGCGTGGTCCAGACGCGGCGCCCTGGGGCCATTCCCCGGGGCCCGCGGACGCGGCGGCGGCGGAAGGCGTCGGCGAAGTCCGGCCCGGCCGGGGACGGTTGGTCCGGGGCCGTCGGGTCCGCGGACGACGGGGGTTCCAGGGGCTGCTTCGAGTGCTCGGACTGCGAGTTCATGGGGGTGCGTGGCTCCAGTCGACGGTCGCGGAGCGGGCAGGAGCGGATCGGGTCCCCCGCTGTCGGGATGTCCGCCGGCCGGGGGTCGGCCCGGGGCGCCACCCTAACGCGGGTTTGTCTCCGTGGGTTTCGAGATCTGCAATGTTCTGAGCTTTTACTGAGCATCAACAAGCTTCTGGGGATCTACGTTGACTGAACGTCACCGTGAACAGACAGAACATGAGAGGGCATTCCCCCGTGCCCTTGATTCTCCGCCCCCGGGCGATGTGGAGCGAAACAGTGATCGATGCTCACGGCACATCAGATTCGTCCTCTCGACCCGCCACGGCCGAGCGCCACCGGGCGTTGCTCATGAGGTTCGCGAACCGGCTCACCGGGGACCCGTACCGGGCAGAGGACATCGTCCAGGAGACCCTCCTGCGCGCCTGGAGGCGGCCGCCGGCCGCCGTGCCGGCCGACGACGACGAGCGGCTGCTCGCCTGGCTGTACACGGTCGCCCGTAACCTGGCCATCGACATGCACCGCCGCGACCGCGCGGTGCCCGTGGGCGCGTTGCCGCAGCAGCTGCTGAGCCGCGGCGGGGAGTGCGACCTGGCGGAGCAAGTGGTCGACCGGCACGTGGTGCGCAAGGCGCTGGCCCGGCTGTCGCAGGAGCACCGGGAGGTGGTCGTACGGGTCCACCTCTGCGACCGCCCGAGGGACGAGACCGCCCGGGAGATAGGGATATCCCCGGGAACGGTCAAGTCCCGTACGCACTACGCCCTGCGGGCCCTGCGCAGGGAGTTGGCCGCGTGAACGGCGTCGACCCGATCCGCTGGATCTCCGACCACCGGGACGGCATCATCCGGTGGACCCTCGTGGTGTGCGTGGCCTTCCTGCTCTTCCTGCTGGTCCGGCACTTCGCCATGAAGCTGGGCGGCTGGAAGGCGGCCGGTCGGCGCGCGGCGAGGGAGACCGCCCTCACCGGTGCGGCGTTCGCCTCCCCGGCGCGGGCCTGGCTGCGCTACCGCCGGGTGCTGCGGATCCTGGTGCGGCGGCTCCGCTCGCCCGAGAGCTGGCGCGACGCCGAACGGGCCTTGTCCGCGGTGCGGCTCGCGGCCGCGCCCGCCGTACCGTACGCGGTCCTCGTCGACGACCGGACGGTCACCGTCCTGCTGGCCGGGCGGCACGTCCCCCCGGCGCCCGAACCCTGGGTCGCGGAGGCCGAAGTCGACCAACCGCCGCGCTGGACGGTCCTGCGGTCGGAGCTTCCCGCCGTGGTGCCGGAGGCGGGGCTGAACCGGCCGGTCGTGGTCGCCATCGGCGCCGAGGACGCGCCCGTCGGCCGGTGCGCCTTCCTGGATCTGGCGACGGGGCCGCCGACCCTGGCACTGGACGGGGACGAGCGGGCCCGCGCGGCACTGCTGCCCACCCTCGCCGCGCAGTTGGGGCGGCGGCTGCCGCCCGGGCAGACGGTCGTGGCCGAGGGTGTGCTGCGCGGGTACCCGGGCGAGCCGGTGCGGGAGGCGTACCGCAGGGCCAGGGAGACTCCGGCCCGGCTGGGTACACCCCCGTTCCTGGCGGCGCGCGAGCTGCCGGACCCGCTCCCGCCCGAGATGGCGGGGCCCCCGGCGGCGGTGCCGGCGCTGCGGGTGCTGGTCCTCGGCTCCGGACGCGGATACGTACGGCGGCTGCACGCCGACCGGTACGGGCAGCTCGCGCTCCCCGGCACGCCGCTGCTGCTGTCGCACGCCCTGCCGCGCGCGGTGTCCCGCACCTTGAAGCGGATCCCGCCGGTGCATCCGCCCGCCCCCTCGGCGGACGGGATGCGGCCGCTCTTCGAGGAAGAGGACGAGGCCGTCCCCGCAGGGCTGGGCGAGGCCGACCCGGACGAGGGCGTGCCGACCGCGGCCCCCGCCGCCCGGGAGACGCGGCGCACGGCACCGAAGAGCAGCGAGGCGACGGCCGGGCCCACCCCCGTTCCGGCCGGCGTCTCGCTGCCCACCCCGCGGCCGAGGGTGCGGGCCGCTGCCGGCCCGGAGACACACCCGGCCCCCGGGATCCCGGCCGGCCAGGACCCGGAGCGCGCGCACCCTCCCGCGCCGGCGCCCGTACACGGCGGGCCGGGGCGCCCGCCGGAGCCCGGCACCGACGGCCCGGTACCACCCGTCATCTGGGCCGGCTCCGACCCTGACCCGGGAGCCTGGTCCGGGCTGGTCGGCGACCCCGGCGACCCCGGCGACCCCGGCGGACCGGACGGGCCCGACGGGCCGGGCGGTCCCGGACCCCACGGACCGGGCGGGGAGCAGGGCGAGGAGCCCGATCCGGATGCCGGGGTGCCCTCCGCCCCGTCCCCACGACACCGCTGAAAGCCACCGCAAGGAGTGCCGTGAGACTCACCCTCTCCACCGTCGACGCCCGGGGCCACCGTGCGGACCACCTGCTGGACCTCCCCGAGGGCGCCGACCTCGCCGCCCTCGGCGAGGCGCTGGGATCCGCCGAGCTGTATCTCGGGAGCAGTCCGCTCCACCCCGACCTCCCCGTGCGGGGCAGCGGACTGCGCGAGGGCTCGGTGGTCGGCCTGGGCGTCCCGGTGCCCTCCCCGGCCGGGGCGTCCGAGGCGTGGCGACCGCCCGCCTCCGACCCCGCCCTCGTCGAGATCCGGCACGTCGGCGGGCCGGGCGCGGGCCGGGTCTGGCGGCTCGGCCCCGGTGACCACGAGGCCGGTACCGACCGCGGCTGCGTCCTGTACCTCGACGGCGGCGGGGCGCCCGCGCGGGGCACCTGGATCACGGTGGGCACCGACGGGCGGGTGAGCCTGCGGCTCGCCCCCGACGCGGACGCCGAGTGCGGGCTGCGCAGTCTCACCCCGCCCCCGCCGGTCGACCCGACCACCGGTACCCCGCTCACCGCCGAGGAGCCCGCCGGCCCGCAGGACGGCGGCCCCGGCGGTCACACGCCGGAGCCCGCCCCGCCGGGCCCCGACGGCCACCCCGTCCCGCCGCCGCTGCCGCCCGTCGGGAAGCTGCCGGTGCCGGACGACGGCTCCGTCGAATGGCCCGCGTACGCCGACCTGTCCCTCGGCGACCACCTGCTGCGCCTGAGCCGGCCCTTCGAGGCGGACGCGGCCGTGAACCGGGCCGCCGACGGCGTGGGCATCGAGTACAACAGGCCGCCGCGGATCGTCCCGCACCTGGACACCGAGTCGATGACCATGCAGGGCCCGCCCGCCGACAACACCAAGCGGCCCTTCCCGTTCCTGATGATGATCTCGCCGCTGATCATGGGCCTGGTCATGATGTTCCTCTTCCACAGCCTGTACTTCGTCGTCTTCATCCTGCTGACGCCGCTGATGGCCGTCGGCAACTGGGTCTCCGGCCGGCGCACAGGGCGCAAGCAGTACGAGGAGAACCTCCGGATCTACCTGGTCCGCCGCTCCTGGACGGAGCTGGAGATGCGTCAGGCGACCATCGACGAGAGGAAGCTGCGGGCCGACACCTTCCCCGACCCGGCCTCGGTGCTGCTGACCGCCTCCGGGCCCGGCAAGGGGCTGTGGCAGCGACGGCGCCGCGACCCCGACCACCTCACCCTGCGCGTCGGCACCCTGACCCGGCCCTCGCTCAAACGCATCGACGACGGCGCCCGCGACGCCAACCACCGCCAGGTGCACTGGCGGATCGCCGACGCCCCCTTCGGCATCGAACTCGCCGAGCACGGGGTCGTCGGCATCAGCGGTCCCGGCGCCGCCCCGCGCACCCTGGCCGCCTGGGCCGTCGCCCAGGCGGCCGTCCTGCACAGCCCCCGCGACCTGCGGATCGTCGTCCTCACCGACCGCGAGCACGCGGAGGCCTGGAACTGGGTGCGCTGGCTGCCGCACCTGCGCTCCACCCGCGCCGGCGCGGCCGTCGTCAGCCTCGGCAACGACCCGGAGAGCACCGCGCACCGGGTGAACGAGCTGATCGGCGAGATCCAGAACCGCTCGGACAACAACACCTCCGCCCTGAGCCGCTCGCTCCAGCGGGAACCCGACATCATGGTCGTTCTGGACGGTGCACGCAGGCTCCGCGACGTCCCGGGCGTGGTCCACCTGCTCACCGCCGGGCCCGCCGCCCGGGTGTTCAGCCTCTGCGTCGACGAACGCGAGCGGCTGCTGCCCGAGGAGTGCACGGCCGTCGTCACCACCACCGGCAACCGGCTGACCGTCCGTACCTCCGGCGTGCCGGCCGTGGAGGACGTCCGGGCCGACCAGGTCGACGCGCAGTGGTGCGAGGAGGTCGGACGGGCCCTCGCCCCGCTGCGCGACGTCACCGTCGACAGCGACTCCGGACTGCCGGAGGACGTCCAGTTGCTGCCGCTGATCGGCCACGAGCCGCCGGACCCGGCCGCCTTCGTCCGGGAGTGGGCCCGCCGGCCCGCCACCAGCTCCTTCGTCGTGGGCTCCGGATACGACGGCCCGCTCACCATCGACCTGGTCCGCGACGGGCCGCACGGCCTGATCGGCGGCACCACCGGCTCCGGCAAGTCCGAGCTGCTCCAGACCATGATCGCCTCCCTGGCCGCCGGCAACCGGCCCGACGAACTCGCCTTCGTCCTGGTCGACTACAAGGGCGGCAGCGCCTTCCGCGAATGCGACCGGCTGCCGCACACCCTCGGCATGATCACCGACCTGGACGGGCACCTGGTCCGCCGGGCCCTGGCCTCGCTCGACGCCGAGCTGCGGCGCCGGGAGATCCTGCTCAACGAGGTGGAGGCCAAGGACCACACCGAGTACCGGGCCAAGCGGACCCGTGACCCGAGGCTCCCCGCACTGCCCCGACTGCTCATCATCATCGACGAGTTCGCCACCGTGGTGCGCGAACTCCCCGAGTTCGTACCCGGCTTGATCAGCCTCGCCCAGCGCGGCCGCTCGCTGGGCCTGCACCTGGTCCTCGCCACCCAGCGGCCCGGCGGATCGGTGAGCAACGAGATCCGTGCCAACACCAACCTGCGGATCTCCCTGCGGGTCACCGACCGCTCCGAGAGCCAGGACATCATCGACGCCCCGGACGCCGCCGGTATCTCGGCGAACCATCCCGGCCGGGCCCTGGTCCGGCGCGGCTCGGCCGCCCCGGTGCCCTTCCAGACGGCCTACGTGGGCGCCGAGCGCGGAGGCGCCGCCCCCGACCCGGCGGCGGTACCCGACCGTCCACTCCGGCCGATCCGGAGATCCGAACTGACCTGGCAGCGCCTGGGCCGGCCCCCGGCCCTGCCCGAACACTCCGACGACGACCCCGAGGCGATGCCGGGACCCGCCCCGGAGGAGCTTCCCACCGACCTGAAGGCTCTGGTCGACACCCTGATCGAGGCCACCGGGCGGTTGGAGGACTTCACCCAGCAGCCCAGGCCCTGGCTGCCGCCCCTGGACGAGCGGATCGCCCTGGAGGAGCTGCCCGCGCCCCCGGAGCCCGCCGAGGGCGAGCTCCCGGCGGTCCCGTACGCGCTCCTCGACATCCCCTCACTCCAGCAGCGGCGCCTCGGCGCCATCCAGTGGTCGGCCTTCGGGCACCTCTACGTCATCGGCGCCCCGCGCTCCGGCCGCACCCAGGTGCTGCGCACCATCGCCGGATCCACCGCCCTGTGCATCGACAGCAGCGACCTGCACATGTACGCGATCGACGCGGCCGGCGGCGGCCTCGCGGCGCTGGAGGCACTGCCGCACTGCGGGGGCGTGGTCTCCCGCCACGACACCGAGCGGATGGAGCGGCTGATCAACCGCCTGGTCGCGGAGTTGACGATCCGTCAGCGCCTGCTGTCCCAGCACGACTGCGCGGGCATCAACGAACTGCGCGCCAAACTGTCCGCGGCCCGACGCCCCGCCCATCTGGTCCTCTTCATCGATGGCTGGGACGCGCTGAGCCAGCTCCTCGACGACTACGACGGCGGCCGGGTCTACGCCGACGTGGTGCGGTTGCTCCGCGAGGGCGTCGCGGCGGGCATCCACGTCATCGCCACCTCCGAACGCGTCCTGCTCGGGGGCCGTCTGGCCGCGCACAACGACAGGCGTCTCGTGCTCCGGCAGACCGACCCCAGCGACTACAACGTCGTCGGCATGGGCCGGGACCGGGTCCCCTCCCACGTGGCACCGGGCCGAGGCTGGCACGCCCCGGGCGGGGTCGAGGCGCAGATCGCGCTGCTGCCGACCATCTCGCCGGAGAGGCCCGACCAGGGTGACGCGCTGCGCGCCATCGGCAAGCAGGCCTGGGCACGGGAGAGCGAGGTGCCCTCGCAGAAGCGGCCGTTCAAGATCGGCGAGATGCCCACCCTGATCGGCTTCCAGGAGGCGGTCGACCAGGTCCCCAAGGCCCAACTGCGCCCGCTCTGGGCGCTGATGGGCGTCGGCGGCGACGCGGTCGGCCCGATCGGCTACGACTTCCAGGAGGGCGGCGGCTCCTTCGTCGTCGCGGGACCGCCCCGGACCGGCCGCAGCACCGCGCTCGCCGCGATGTCCGTCTCCCTGCTGCTCGGCGGCACCCGGCTGATCGTGATCACCCCGCGCGAGTCACAGCTGCGCCGGCTCGCCGCGCACGACCTCGCCCACGTGTTCCGCGAGCCGGACCCCTCCAACGAGGCGCTCACCGAGGCCCTGAACGCCGTCGCGGGACAGCCGGTGGTCGTGGTCGTCGACGACGCGGACCTGCTGCTGGCGGCGGACGCCGACCGCACCCTGCGGCAGGTGGCCACGTCCGGGCGGGACCACATGCAGGGCCTGCTGCTGGCCGGCCTGCCGGAGTCGATGCACTCGCTGGGCTGGGTGGGTACGGCCCGCCGGGCCCGGCGCGGGCTGCTCCTCGGCCCCAAGAGCCCCGGCGAGGGCGACCTCATCGGATCCCGCATCTCCGGCGACCAGATCCGTACACAGCTGGGGGCGGGACGCGGCTGGACGGCGGGCGAGAACGGCAGCGCCATCGCCGTGCAGGTGCCGCTGACGGTCCTGGACGCCTGAGGATCGCGTCGGCGTCGAAGGGCCGGGCCGCCTGGCCCGGCCCTTCGACGTACGGCTCACCCGGGGACCGTCACTTCTGCGCGGCGGCCTCGGCCTGCGCCTTCTTGATCTCCTCGACGATCTGCGAGTCGGACTGCCCCATCGACTCGGCGATCTTCTTGAAGTTGTCCGCGTACGAGGCGATGTTGGCCGCGGAGGTCTTCATCTGCTTGCTGAACTCGTTGTAGGCGTCCCGCATGACGGGGCTCGCCTTCTCGAAGACCAGGCCGTTCTGGAGCAGACCGCTGACGGTGCCCTCCAGCGAGGTCAGTTCGTTCGATATGTCCGTGAGCTTGTTGCCCATGGTGGTACAGCCGCTGAAGATCTCGTCGTAGTCGAATACGACGTCGTCATTGCCGACAGGCATCCTGACAGCCCCTTCTGTTGAGTGTCCCTGCGTCGTACGAGGCGCCAGGCCGTGTCTGACCATTCCCGCCCGGCGGGAATGGTCAGACACGGCCCAGGGCCGGTCAGTTGCCGCTGCTGTTGACCTTCTCGGCCAGGTCGGCGTCCATGCCCTGGACCGACTCCTTGATCGCCTGGAACTGCTTGGCGTAGCCCTTGATGGACTCCGTCGCCTGCGTCAGGGCGGTGTTGAACTTCTCGTACTGCTGCTGGAGGGCGGGGCTGCTCTTCTCCAGGACGAGGAAGGTGGACAGCAGACTGTCCACCTCCTTCTTGGCCTCCGTCATCCGGGGCACCAGGGTGACGTCGACGCTGGTGTTGAGCATCCCGGCGACCCGGTCGATCTCGGAGTAGGAAAGGCGGATGTTGGCTACCACGAGTGGTTCTCCCTCTGTCGGTCGGAGCTTCGATAGGTGCTGCGGGCGAATCCGCGGGCAAGACCGCAGTGCGCGTCAGGCGTAGGTGTACGAGTAGTCGTCCTCCTCCTCGACGACCTCCTCCCACTCGGCGGTGGGGCCCGAGCGGGTGTACTGGGTGGTCTCGTCGTCCTGGACGACCTTCATCGTCCCGGAGCCGTCGTCGTTGATCACCACCGTCGAGGTGCTGGTCTTGCCGTCGCCGCCGGTGGTGGTCACCGTGTAGTCGCGGGTGTCGTACGGCTTGCCGTCGCCGGGCGGGTCGACCATCTTCGGCGCGCCCTGCTCGTAGGTGGTGGACGTGGTGAACGATTGCCCGTTGGTCTTGACGGTGGACGTCTCCGTGATGACGTTGTTGTCCTTGTCGAGGACCAGATCGACGTCGACGGAACCGGTCGTCGTCTCGGAGTGGTAATGGGTCGGCGGAGTGTCCGGCGGCTTGGGCGGCGCGTCGCCGGGCTTCAGCGGCGGGTCGTCCGCATCGCGCCACGCCTGGCACCAGCCGGGTGCGTCATCGGCGTTGCAGACCATGCGGATGCTCGCGTCCGGGTTCTTCTCGAAGTAGTCGGAGGCACCGATGCTCTTCAGGAAGTCGTCCCACTCCTTCTTGTCCTGCACCCAGTCGTCGTAGGCCTCCTTCTTGTTCTTCCAGTCCTCCAGCCCGATCGACTTGCCCATGACTCCGGCGCTGCCACTGATCTGGGAGTCGGCGTCGAAGAACACGTCGGAGACACTCTTGAAGATTTCGGCCAGTTCGTTCAGGCCGTCCTTGGCCTTTCCCTGGCGCCTCTTCGAGAAGGAGTAGAAGTAGTTGAACTCCGCCGAGAGATTCGCGTTCCCGAGGATCCTGCGGCGCTCACTGGATTTGGCGTCGCCCAGGCTCTGGTAGGCGCCCTCACCGGCGCCCGCTCCCGCCTGGGACGCCAGATCACGGAGCTTCGACTGGACCTCGTGGAGCAACCCGTAGTCGATGGCGAAGTCCGAGGTGATGTCGGCCACGGCCACCTCCTTCCTGCTCGTACCTTGCTTCGACCACGCTCCGGACCCCACTTCGGTTCAACCGGGCCGCGGATTGGACGGCGGAGCCTTGAACCTGACGGGTGGCCCGTGCGTGGTCGGGATGAGGACACGACGCCGGACGACGGAGGGGGTGGCCGGGCATGGCCCGTCCCACTGACTGGAGTGCGCTGGGACTGTCCGAAGACCCGACCCCGGGTGATCCCGACGAGCTCGACCGGGTCATCGTCTCGCAGTACACGCTGATCGAGCTGGCACGGACCATCGACAGCGGGCTGGCGGAGGTCTCCAACAAGGCGTCCGAGGCATTCAAGGGCAAGACCGCCGACGCGCTGCGCGGCAAGATCGACGGCCGGATCCGGGGCTTCGTCACCACCTTCAAGACCGCCCACGAAGACGTCCGCACCGCCCTGCTCACCTACGTCGGAGTGATGCGCGCCCAACAGCGGGTCGCCGACGACGCGCTGACCGCGGCGGCGGCCCTGCCGGAGGACGACACCGAGGGCCGCGAAGCCCACAAGGCGACGGCGAAGTCGGCCGGGGACACCATGGAGACCGCGGCCGACACCGCGGCCACCGCGATCGCGACAGCCGCGGAGTCGATCTCCTCGCCGGTGGACGAGTGCGAGGAACTGTGGAAGGCGCTGACCTGGATCGCGATCATCCTGATCATCCCCGCGATCATCGTCGGAGGCCCGATCGCCCTGCTGGCGTTCGGTCTGAACCTCGCCATCATGATCAAGACGGCGATCGACTTCTCCCGCGGTGACGCCAGTCTGACCGAACTGCTGCTGTCGATCGTGGGAGTGCTCGCGCCGACCACCAAGGGCCTGAACGTGGGCCAGGCGTGGAAGTCCATCAGGGGATTCGGCGCACAGGGCATCAAGGGCACCAAGAACCTGGTGCTGGGCGGCCCGAACTCCTTCGGTCTCTTCGGGCGGCTGGGTCTGGGCATCGACGACACGTTCAGTGCCACGAGCTCCTGGCTCAAGGGCGGTCTGGGCGACGCGATCAAGTTCAACAAGATCAAGGGGCTGGAGGGCGTCACCCTCCTGGGCGGCGGCTCCGGCAAGGGTTTCCAGTTCTTCCCGCTCGGCGTGCAGCTCGGGGTCATCAACACCATCGGTGCCAAGGGCTTCTTCGGGCTGCACAGCGTGATCGTCGGCCTGAACGGCATCAAAATGGGCGCCGGAGCGATCGCCAACGGCCTCTCCGGTGTCAAGGGACTACGGCTCTTCCTGCCGGTTGCCGCCGACGAGATGGGCCAGGGCCTCTTCCTGGCCTTCAAGATCGGCTTCATCGACCGCGGCGTCTTCGGCATGTACAGGTACGGGGCGTTCGTCAACGGTTCCTTCATCGGTGCGGGCAGCAAGGCCTCCGGGGTCGGAGCGGGCGTCTCCAACTTCTTCGATGCCGGCAACGGCGCCGGCATGAGCCTGGTCAAGGCCGGTGACTTCCACTTCGCTCCCGGCACCTTCGGCAACATCGGCGGCCCCGGCGGGCTCTCTGCCCCCGGCGGCCCGGTACCGCCCGGCCGGTTCGCCGCACCGCCCCCCGGCATCTCGCTGTCGATGCCGACCGATCTCTCGATCCACCTCGGCGAACAGGGCGGCTTCGCCAACCTCGGCCAGATCAACCTGCCCTCCATCGACGCCCGTCTCGCGGATCTGCCCTCCCTCGGCATGACCGGCGACCAGGCGCTGCCCACCCTCGGCGCCGTCACCCGGATCGACCTGCCCGGCGGCCTCGCGGGCCTCCCGAGCCTCGAGAACCTCCCGCAGACCATGCCCGCCCTCGGCCAGGTCAGCCTGCCCCAACTCGGCTTCTCGCCGACCCACATGCCGTCGATGACGCTCGACACCCCGTCCGTCAACGGCAACCTCGCGGGCCTCCCGAGCCTCGAAAGCCTCCCGCAGACCACGCCCGCCCCCGGCCAGGTCAGCATCCCCCAACTCGGCTTCTCCCCTTCCCCCGTGCCGTCGATGACGCTGGGTACCCCGTCCGTCGACGGCAACCTCGCCGGGCTCGGCCAGGTCACCGTGAACGCCCCCTCGCTGCCCGCGCTCGGTCACATCAACGTGCCCTCCCTGGGCACGGCCGGTGCGGGCCACCTCGGCCTCATCCGCACCGACATGCCGTCGGTCCACGCGCAGATCGTGGACCTTCCGTCGGTGGGCAGCACGGGTGGCCCCCTGGGGCAGGTCCAGCTCGGCAGCGTGAACGTGGCGTCGCTCGGCCTGAGCGCACCCCACTTCTCCGCGACGCAGATCAACACCGCGCTGGGCGGCGGCTTCGCCTCCCCGAACCTGAGCCCCGCCCTCGGCGACGCCGCCCCGCACGTCGACACCCAGCTCGGCCAGATCGAGCTGCCCGGCACCGGCACGGTCCTGGGCCACATCGACCTGCCGAACGTGAACCTGGCCACGGGACACGTGGACACCCCGGAGGCGCACACCGGCCCGGTCCACACGGACCTGCCCACCAGCCACACCGGAGCCGTTCAGCTGCCGGGGCTCGGCCGGAACGACCTGGCGCTCTCCGTACCGCCGCCCACCGCGCACCTGGCTCCCGGCGTCCTCTCCGCCCCGGGCATCAACGGCAGGCTCGCGGACATCCCGACGGTACTGCCCGGCAACGGCTCGCTGATCACCACGCCGAACACCGCCCCCCTGCTCAACAGCTCGGCACTGACCCCGCCGAGCAGCCAGTTCTTCGCCGGCCTGATCGCGGCGATGAACCGCGAGCCCCTCACCGTCTTCATGGCCCCGCACATCACCTACGACTTCCATCACACCTTCACCCACCTCCCCCAGATGCCCGCCGGTGTCCAGGTCCAGGTCACCCCCGGCACGGCCGGGCAGCTGGTGGACGTCCACGTGACGACCCCGGCCGGCACCCCGGGGTCGGTGACCGCCACCCACGTTCCCGTGAACGGCCAGGACGTGCTGCGCGTCGAGCACACCCAGCTGGACGGGACGATCCAGCGCCTCGACTTCGAGCTGAGCGCCGCCAACGACCACCAGCTGCTGGACAGCCGGACCATCACCCCCGCCCGCGTCACCGGCGAGGACATCGAGATGGAGACCTTCCGGCCGGACACCGTCGCCGGCTCCTCCAGGGCCGGGGGCGTCGGGGGCGCCGGCAGCACGGTGCCGCTGCCCACCCCCGTCGTGCACGTGGTGCCGCTACCGGGTCTGACGGGCACCAACGTCACCATCCGGACCGATGCCACCGGCCAGATCACGCACGCCCATCCGGTGGCCGGGGGTGCGCCGGTCACCGTCCAGCACCTTGCCGGGAGCGGCCCCGGCGGAGTCGACATCGTCCGCGTCGAGCAGACCGTCACCGCGGGCGCCGAGATCCGCCGCTGGGAGTTCACCGCCGACCTGACCGGCAACCGGCTCGTCGCCGACGAGCGGGTCTTCCCGCTCAACGACGGCGCCCTGGGCGGCGGCGTCATCACCGTCGACCTCGCCGCCGGAGTCCCCACCGTCCGCCACCTGGACAGCACCGGCGCCGTGCGGGCCACCGGCGGGCGGCCCATCCTGATCAGCCCGACCTCCCTCAACATCCCCTCCGCCCACGGCTTCCACCTCTACGACCCCACCACCGGCCTGCAGACCCACACCGGTCTCACCCTGGTCGACGCCCACGGCAACCCCACCCCCCTGCACGTGCTCACCCCGCACACCCCGCCCGGCGGCGGGGCCGTACCGCCGCTCCAGCTCACGGGCGCCGACGGGGTGACCCCGCTCGGCACGGTCACCGCCCCCGCCCACGGGGGCGGCGTGTTCCACGTACGGCCCACACCGGCCCCCGGCGCCGCTGCGGTCCCGCACCTCAGCGTCCACCGGGCCGACGGCACCTTCACGCACCACGCCCTGCCGGTCCCGGCCGTCACCCCGGCCGGGGGAGCGGGCCCGGCCTTCGTCCGCCTCCCGGACAGCGCCGGCGGGCTGCCCTCGCTCGTCCACCCGGACGGTACGGGCGTCGCCGGGGCCACCGTGCACCCGCAGGGGGTCAACGGCTCGCTGGGCTTCCGGATCGACCAGAACGGGCAGCACCTCGTCGTCAGCCCGGCCGGTGTGCACACCCACAGCGTGGTCTCCCTCCAGGGCCCGGGCGTCCCGGCCGACGGCCAGTTCGTGTTCAGCCCTCCCGGCACCCCCCACACGCCCCTCGCGCGGCTGCACGACCGGAGCGGCACCCCCGGCGCCCCGGTGGCGTGGGTGGACGGCACCTACCACGTGGCCCTGGGCGGCAACCAGTTCTCCGTCCACACCCCCAACGGCGCCTACACGCACCAGGCCCTCGCCGTGGGCGGGCTGACCGTCGCCCCGCCCGGCGGCACCTTCCTGCGGGCCGACCCGGTCAACCCGGGCGGCTCCCTGCTGACGCGGGGCGACGGCACACCCGTCCCCGGCGCCCAGGTCCACCCACAGGTGGGCGGAGACTTCCGCATCACCCACAACAACCAGCACATCACCGTCAGCCCCACCGGTGCCCACACCCACGACACCGTCACCCTCCAGGGCCCGGGGGCCGGCCAGTACGTCTTCACTCCGGTCGCCACCCCGAACGTGCCCGTCGGGCACCCGCGGGCAGGCAACGGGGCCGTCGACACCACCGTCACCGTCCAGCGGACCGGCGGTGAGTTCCGCCTCACCGACGGCCACGGCACCGTGAACGTGTTCGACCCCGCGACCGGCGCCCACCTCCGCACCGACGTCCCCGTCAGCGGCGGCACGGCACTCGACGGCCACTTCGTCCGGACCGACGCGGCCGGGACCGTCACCGTCGTACGCGCCGACCTCAGCGCCGCCCCCCACCTGCGGGCCACCCCGCAGCCGGGCACGGCGGGCGGCGGCTTCCGCCTCGACCAGGGCAGCACGCATCTGGTGGTCGACCCCCGGGGCGCCCACACCCACACCGCCGTCGAGCTCCGGGCCCCTGGCACCGCGGGCGGCACCGGGCAGTACGTCTTCCACCCCGCGGCTCCCGGCGGCGCGGGCCCGCACCCGCAGGTCAAGGACGGTACGGGCGCCGACCTGCCGGACACCGTCACCGTCCGCCCGGACGGCAGCCTCCAGGTCACCGGCGCCGGGACGATCCGCGTCCACGACGCCACCGACGGGGCCTTCCGCTTCAGCCTCCTACGCCTCGTCGACGCGGCCGGCACCCACCTGCCGGAGACCGTACGGGTGTACGGCGCGGGCGGAATCCGCCTCCTGGACCAGCACCAAAACGTGGTCGACGGGTCCGTGGTCACCGTCCGGCCGGGCGGCGGGTTCCGGGTCGAGCAAGCGACCGGCGAGTTCTCCCTGTACAACGCGGGCGGCCGCGTGGACTTCCGGGCCGTCCCGGTCGCGGGCGGCGCCCCCAACGCCCTCACCGTCACCCCGACGGCCGGCACCGCCTTCACCGTCGTCCCGCTCGGCGACGCCGTGAAGCTCTCCGACGCGAGCCTGTCCCGGTTCGTCGACATCACCCCGGGCGGTCCGCGGGTCCTCGACGGCCACCTCACCGTCGTGCCGGGCCACACCGTCGCCCCCACGGCGGCCGGCGGCTGGCGCGTCGACCCGCCCGGCAACCTCCGGCTGGGCGAGTTCACGGAGTACGCCGCCGACGGCACGCTCACCCTCCAGCGGATCAACATCGTCACCAAGGGGCGGATCAAGGCCAACAACCACCTGGAGCTCCACCACGTGGCCACCGGCGGCGCCGGCGGGAACCCGGCCGGCACCTGGAAGCTGATCCGTACCGACGGCGCGGGCGCTCCGCTCCCCGGGGTGGGCGGCAAGTGGTTCCACAACGGGCTGATCACCACCAAGGGCATCCCCCAGGGCCGGATCCACCTCACCACCCACTCCGGCGTCACCGTCTTCGAGTCGCGGCCGCTGCCCGGAGGCAACACCCTCCACTCCTTCCAGTCCAGCGCCGGCGCCGAGGTCTCCACCTTCTCGTTGGGCAACCAGCGCGGCGAATGGCACGAGATCGACCCCCAGGGCGCGCTCGTGCGCAACGGCGACCGGCACTGGGGCGAGAGCGGCCGCAGCTGGTGGGACTCCACCGGCACCAGCGGGGTCGACCGGGTCCTGCACTTCCAGCAACTCCCCGACGGCGGGCACGTCCTGGGCACCCTCGACCGCAACGTGTTCCACCAGAGCTCGGGCACCGGCACCTGGTTCCGCTTCGACGCCGACTTCAAGATGATCGCCCAGGGCACCCGCGCCTACGGGCCGGGCCTCGGCCGCGGCTTCACCGACACGATGGATCACCCGCTCACCGGCCAGAGCTTCGTCGTCCACGAGAAGTTCGGCCGCTTCCAGACCGACCCCCACGACGTACGCAGGCTGTTCCAACGGGAGATGGGCGCCGACGGGGTGCCCAAGACCACCTCGGTGTCGCTCTCCGCACCGGGCAAGGAGATCGACAGCCTCAGGCAGCTGGAGAACAACGGCGGCCTCCTGGAGGTCCGGAGGGTGGCCGAGCAGCGCCCGCCGAACTGGTTCCGCCACCTCATCAGCAGCGAGTACCGCACGACGGACCTGAGCCCGTTCCCCTGGCTGAAGGCCGACAACCTGCCGCAGCTCAACGAATGGCGGGTCCGGCCCACGCCCGGCGGGGCCGTCGGCGCCCACGGCATCCGACTGCTCACCCAGAACGCCGCCATCACCGACATCTCCAGCACCGGGCAACTCGTGCGCGAGACCCGCAAGCTGTTCCACGGCAACGACCTGACCGTCGGCAACGTCAAGGTGCCCGACGACCCCGCGGGCGCTCCGGTGAACATTCCCGCCCAGTACCTGCCCTGGTCGGAGGGGGTGGGCACGTTGCAGGGGCACCGCACCTTCAACCACGCCGACTTCCAGGCCCCGCCCGGGACCGGTGTCCACGTCAACCAGGTCATCTGGCACGACCGGTTCACCACCAACCTGGGCGACGGCGACTGGTTCAGCCCCAACGCCGCCAAGCAGTGGCGGATCGCGCGCACCGGCCTGGACGACGGCACGGTGATCGAGTACCGGCCGGCCCCGGCGGTCCGCGCCAGCGGTGCGGCGGGCGACGGCGGCGCCACCTTCCGGCAGAACTTCCACATGAACCACGGCGACTGGACGCGCTACGACCACCACGGCTTCGTCGTGGCCCGCTCCGACACCTGGCCCGGCGTCCAGGGCAGCCCCGACCTGCGGATCACCGCCCACGGCCCCGCCACCTCCACCATGACCTGGGTCGACGCCAACAACCCCCACATCAGCGGCGTCCGCGTCACCGCCCACGGCCGGGACATCAACCGCTACGGCTGGGACCGCGAGTCGTACCAGGACTTCGGCGCCGACGGACGCATGATCCGCGACCACCGCCTCCTCGCCGACGGCACCACCGTCGACTCCTGGCGCGTCAGCAGCGACGCCGCCGGCAACGAGGTCTGGCACTGGAACAAGATCGACGCACACGGCAACATCCGAGTTTTCGGCACCGGCGCCGGCGACCAGGTCCGCCACTGGTTCGACGCGCGGGGCAACGCCCTCCCCGGCTGGGCGGAGGGCGCCCGCTGGTCCGAACACGTCACCAGCCTCGGCAACATGAAGATCCAGGAGATCCCCGCCAGACCCAGCGCCGGCGCCTTCCAGAACACCTTCGGCGACGCCCCTTTCCGCGTCCGCGAGTACGTCGCGAACCCGGGCGACACCTTCAACGCCCACGTGTGGAAGGAGTTCGACGGCGGCACGGTCGTCCGCCAGAAGAAGGAACTGCTCACCGGGAACTTCCTGGAGAGCGAGAGCTGGCAGAAACACTGGCGCCTCTACGGGCCGGGCGGCACCAACCTCCTCGCCGAACGGTCCATCTCCGGATGGATCTACGAGACCAACGCCTTCGGCCAACTGAAACTGGTCGGCCGGGAGACCAACTTCATCGACTGGGCCAACCAGTACCGCGGCTACAACCGCATGTGGAAGGACGCCAACCGCTGGGAGTTCGGCGCCAGCGTCGGCGGCGAGTCCGTCTACCGGCCCTACCTCACCAAGGCGATGCAGCAGATCGCCCTCGACGCGGGACACGAGTTCATCGTCGACTTCGCCCTCAGCCTCACCGTCCTCGGCATCGCCGCCCTCGTCACCGGGGCCAAGTTCACCGCGACCGACCTCGCCAAGGCCGCCTTCGGCGCCATGATGGGCTCCGTCGTCAAGAGCTTCGTCTCCGGTCTGCACCACGCGGCCGGCCGCGGCACCCCGTGGAAGAACGGCTGGGGCCACGTCGACTACGGCTACGCCTACCAGCGCCACCCCAGCGACGACGACTGGGGCGGTGAATGGGCGGGCCACGACAAGGTCACCCGCTGGCGCGGCGGCACCTACGACTTCGGCGTCGGCATCGCCACCGGCGTCCTCGGCGGATTCGCCTCCGGAGCCGCCTCCGCCTCGGTCTTCGGGGTGAAGACCGCGAGCGGTGAGCTGATCCACCTGTCCAAGGCGGACGCCGCCATCGCCGGTCTGATGAGCGCGGTCGGCGGCACCCTCGGCGGGCTCACCGTCGGCGCGGCCCGCAGCATGATCCACCTCAACCTGGCCGGCCGCTGGTACCACCGCGCCGGCATGGTCGACATCTACGTGGCGCCGGCCCTCGGCAAGCTCATCGACAAGTCCTTCTCCGCCTTCTTCCTGAACGGTGCCGTCCGCGACTGGTTCCAGCCGAGCTGGTACACGGACATCGGCGCCGGCGGCACGCAGGGCGGTCACCCCAACACCGACAACCTTCCGCAGGGAGCAGGCACCCCATGACGACCACCACCGCCGGCACCCCACCGCTGCGCGTGGCGGCCAAGGGGTGGGGCGGTCACCGCACCATCGCCTCCGCCCTCGCCGCCGCGCCCGCCGGGGCCGTGATCACCATCGCCCCCGGCGTCTACACCGAGTCCCTGCGCCTGGAGCGGCGGGTGCTGCTGGAGCCGGAGTACGGCTCCGGGACCGTCCACCTGCGCTCCGCCGGCGGGCCCGTGCTCGACGTCACCGCCCCCGGCTGCGAGGTGTACGGGCTCGAACTGCGCGGCAGCGATCCCGCCGAGCCCGCCGTGCGGGTCGCCGACGCCGCCGGGCTGACCCTCGCCGAGTGCGACCTCGGCAGGGGCCGGATCGACGTGCTCGGCTCCCGGGACAACACCGGGGCCGCCGCGAACTCCGCCCTCACCTTCGCCGACACCCTGGCCCGGGCGCTGCGCGACCCGGTCGGCGGCGGGGTGCTGCTGGTGCGCGGCGGCCGGCTCCACGACGCCCGGCACGCCGCCGTCCACCTCGAAGGCGATGCACGGGCCCGGCTGGTGGACACCGCCATCGACACCGTCGACGGGCTCGGAGCGGCCCTCGGCGGGAACGCCGTACTGCTCGCCGAGCGGCTGCGCGTCAGCGCCACCGCCGGCTCCTCGCTGCGCGCCCGCGGCTCCTCCCGGGTGCTGCTGCGCGACACCCGCCTCAGCGGCCCCGGCCGCCACGGCCTGCTCATCGAGGACGAGGCCGAGGGCCTCCTGGAGGACTGCCGGATCAGCGGTCCCGCCCGGGCCGCCGTCCAGGCCGGTGGCTCGGCCACCGTGGGCCTGGCCGACTGCCGACTCTCCGGGGCAGGGACCGACGCGCTGGCCGTGGGGGGATCGGCCCAGCTCACCGTCCACGGCTGCTGGATCCTGGACTCGGCCGGCCACGGCATCCTGGTGACCGGCGAGGCCGTGGCCCTGGCCGTGGACACCCTGATCGCGCGCAGCGGAGCGGCCGCCGTACGCGTCTCCGAGCTGGCCCGGGCCTCCCTGAGCGGCTGCCGGATCGGCGTCAGCGGGGAGCACGGACTGACCGTCACCGACGCCGCCCACGCCGAACTGGCCGACACCACGCTCTCGGACGCGGCCGTGGCCGGGGTGCACACCGACGGCCGGGCCCGCCTCACGCTTACCGGCGGCCGCATCGAGCGGGGCGAGACCGGGCTGCGGCTGCGTTCCACCGCCGAGGCATCGGTACGAGGCACAACGGTGAGCGGCCCGAGCAAGGCGGGCGTGGAACTCGGACCGCGCGCCCTCACCACCCTGGAGGGCGTACGGATCGGATCGACCGGCAGCGCCGGTGTGGTCCTCGCCGCCGGAGCCCGGCTGGCCATGGAGAGGTGCACCATCGAGGCCCCCGGCGGCAGCGGCATGGTCGTCTCGACCGGCGCCGAGCCGGCGGTGAGCGGCCTGCGGATCGACCGTGCCGCGAAGAACGGCATCCTGTTCGGGCCCGGCGCGGGCGGCACGTTCGCGTACTGCGACCTGACCGGCGGGAACTTCCCCGCTCTGCACATCGGCGCGAACGCCGACCCCCGGTTCACCGGCTGCCGGGTCCTCGACTGCGGCCAGGACGTCGCCCTGGCCGACGAGGCCGCCCCCGTCTTCGAGGACTGTGTCTCGATCCGGGTCAAGAACCCGCTCCTGCCGGGAGTCACCGCCACCGGACCCGCGCCCGGCGCCCCGCCCAGGAAGCCCGCCGCCCCGGACGGGGCCGCGGGGGGTACGGGCCCCGCGCGCGGCTCCCGTACCGCCCCGGGGGGCACCGCGGCGGCCGGCGGTGGCTTCGCCTCCCTGTCCGACCTCTCCGAACTCGGCGAGCCCGAACCGGAGCCGGAGACCCTGGAGGAGTTGCTCGCCGAACTGGACGAGCTGGTCGGGCTCGACGGGGTCAAACAGAACGTCGGCGGCATGGTCAAGCTGATGCAGACCGTACGGCTGCGCCAGCAGGCCGGGCTCCCGGCGCCGCCGCTCAGCCGCCACCTGGTCTTCGCGGGGAACCCCGGCACCGGCAAGACCACCGTGGCCCGCCTCTACGGCAGGCTGCTGAAGGCCCTCGGCCTGCTGGAGCGCGGGCACCTGGTGGAGGTCGACCGCAGTGCTCTGGTCGGCGAGTACGTGGGTCACACCGGCCCGAAGACCACCGAGTCCTTCAACCGGGCCCGCGGCGGCGTCCTCTTCATCGACGAGGCGTACGCGCTGGTCCCGGCCGGGGTCTCCAACGACTTCGGCCTGGAGGCGGTGGCCACCCTGGTCAAGCTGATGGAGGACCACCGCGACGAGGTCGTCGTCATCGCCGCCGGCTACCCCGGCGACATGGAGCGCTTCGTCTCCTCCAACCCGGGGCTCGCCTCCCGCTTCACCCGCAGCCTGGTCTTCGCCGACTACAGCTCCACCGAGCTGGTCCGCATCGTCGAGCACCACGCGCAGCGCCACCGCTACGAGCTGAGCGACGGTCTCCGCGGAGCGCTCGGCCGGTACTTCGACGCCGTGCCGCGCGACGCCCGCTTCGGCAACGGCCGCACCGCCCGGCAGGTCTTCCAGGCCATGACCGAGCGGCAGGCCATGCGGATCACCGAGCTGACCTCCCCGGTCGAGGCCCAGCTGGTGGTCCTCGACGAACAGGACATGCCGGAACTGGTCCCGCCGGTCCCCCCGGCCGCCTGAGGGCGGGGCGCGGGCGAAGTTGGGTACGCCGCAACGCCGTTCGGACCAGGGCGCGGCCCGAAGGGGTGGGCGGGTATGGCTGCGCCCGGTGGGAGGACGTCGCCGCCCCGGGTCGCGGGCTTCGTCGCAGGTGTAGCTCTCCATGGTGTGTCGGACGGATTTGACTGACCCTCTGCGCGATTTCGGGGATCGCGGAGAACCGGGGTGGGTCTTCGAGCGGTCCGGCGGTCCGGTTCGGGGCGGTACCGACGCGTGCGTGGTCCTGGTCGCCGCCGGTCGTGTCCAGGACCCGCCTGATCCTCACGGTGCCGTCAGCGCTTGCTCCACTTCTGGTTCTGATGGCCGTTGCAGGTCCACAGCTGTAGCCGGGTGCCGTTGGCGGTCGCGGTGTCCTTGACGTCGACGCACTTGCCGATCTGCGTGTTGACGAGGTCGTACGACGTGTTGACCTTGAACTTCTGGGCCCAGCCACCGTTGCACTTGGCCAGCTGGATCTGGGCGCCGTCGTCCGTCGACGCCCACGCGATGTCCATGCACAGTCCCATGGAACGCACGGTCCCGTCGGACCGGAAGTCCCACTTCTGCCAGTTCTTCCCATTGCAGTCATGGATCTCCAAGGGGGCGCCGTCCTTGCCGGCGTCGCCCACGATGTCGATGCACCGGCCGCTGGCATGGCTGTAGACCGACACGCCCGCCGCGACCGGCGCGACCGGCGCGACCGGCGTGGTTGTCTTGGCCGGTGTGGTGGTGACGGTGGAGGACTTCGACGTGCCGCCCCCGCCGGAGGCCGACGAGGACGAATTGGACGAGGTCTTGGACGAGCTCGACGAGGTACCGCCCTTCGTCGTGCCGTCGCTGTTCGAGGAGGTCCCGCCCGAGCCGGAGTCGCCCTTCGTCGACGCGCTGCCGCCTGAGCCGGACGAGCCTCCGGACGCGTCGGACTTCCCAGGGTCCGGCTGCTTGCCGCGCGGCACGTTCGCCTCGGGCGAGCCCGACTTGCGCTTGCCCGCCACGGGCGCGGCCGAATCGAAGGCGCCCGGAGTGTCCCCGGCGGCATCCGTCAGGACGGTGTCCGCGGCGGCGTCGCTGGAACCGGCCGTCCTGATTCCGTCGTTGTTGTCGTTCCGCGCGTTGATCAGGAAGGGGACGGACACCAGCAGCGCGCCCGCTATCGCGGCGGCGGCGAGGATGGTGCGCGGCGGCCGGCCGGGCTGCCCCGCCCGTGCGGCGACCGCGTCGGACGTGCCCTCGGCCGTGACGGGGGCCGACCCGCCTTCGGCCCGCGTGGCCGCGGAAGTGCTCTCGGCCTGTGCGGCGGTGGCGGACGAGGAGGGCGTCTTGGTGTCCGGCTCGGCGGCGGCCTCGGGCTCGGGGGCGCCGTTCGCGGAACCGGAGGCCGGCTCTGCTCTCGGCTCCGTGACCGCGGCTGCCGCCGCGGCCGTCGTCCCGCGCCCTTCCGGCTCAGCCTCCGGACTTGTACCACCGGCGCATCGGCCGGCCGGCTCAGCATCCGGGTCGACGCCGAGGGCGGGGACCGCGGCGGCCGACGGCCCCGCCGTCGAGGTGGTCTGCTCCGCGGTCCCGCCCGGGGCGGCGGCGGAGGCTGTCTCGTCCTCGGAACCCTGAGAGGACCCGGCGGCGTGCGGTGCGGTGGTCAAGACGTCCTCCTGGCGAAGCGGCTGTGGGGCGGGTTCCATCGGTTCCCGTGTGGTGCTGGGAGAGGTGCGGGCCATGCCTCAGTTCTCTCGCCCAAGTTGAGGGGGCGTCGTGTAGCGCACCCCGTCGAAGACGATTCGGACCGGCTCACCGGTTCCGGTTCCCTGGCTGTGCTCGATGCCGTCCTGGTCGACGATCACGACGTTCCGGCCGGTGACCGTCGCTGCCAGGGACGCCATGGTCTCAGGGTAGGACCCGGGGCCGGCCCGGCTGACGAGTAGTCCGATCCGTTGCCCGA
The DNA here is from genome assembly GCF_053597235.1 of Streptomyces sp. NPDC001493. Classification (NCBI taxonomy): domain Bacteria; kingdom Bacillati; phylum Actinomycetota; class Actinomycetes; order Kitasatosporales; family Streptomycetaceae; genus Streptomyces; species Streptomyces sp. NPDC001493. The sequence goes on along the minus strand of NZ_JBSFHV010000017.1, from coordinate 2,856 downwards.
TGTCCAACTGCGCAGCGGACAAGGTGATCCGGCCGCCCAGCATGCTCGCCTCGGCAAGCTGGCCCGGTCCGAGTGTCACACCGAGGGCGTTGATCTCGTCGAGGTCGGCCGTGTCGTCACCGGAGGGCAGCCCGGGGACGGGCACGCCGCCCTCCGCTTCCAGGGCCGAAATACGTTCAGACAACCAGGAGTTGAGGGCTTCACGACCACCGCCGTCCTGCGCGGGGGCGGACTCCCGGCTCAACTCGCCCAGTAAGGTTGCCGAGAACGACTCCTCGGGGGACGACGGGACGGCGCGGCTCCCGCCTCGAACGTCGTTGTCGCCAAGCCCCCTTGCCGGGTTCGGCGAGGAGCTCGGGTCAGGCCACTGGGACGGCGTACGCGCGAGTGATCCCGTGGGCATGTCGATCTGCACGGCGCCCCGCAGGTTGTTCACATCGGCCGCGAGTCCCGCCAGGCGCTCGGCGGCCCCCCGCTGAGCGCGGGCCGACAGGAGCTGCCGCTCGCGAGCGGCGTCGAGCAACTCCCTCAGCTCGTCGGCGCGTCGGCCCGCCTCCTCCAGAGCCTTCTCGGCGGCGTACCTGCGTGCACGGGCGGCCCTGGCGAGGTCGCTCTGCCGGGATCCGTCCCCGGCTGATCCGGTACTGGCCGGTTCGGTGCCGGCCGGATGGGTACTGGCCGGATCGGTGCCGGACGGTTCGGTACTGGCCGGATGGGTATTGGCCGGATCGGTGCCGGACGGTTCGGTGCCGGTCGACTCCCTTTCCTTTCGCAGCTGTTCGAGGGTCCGCCGGGCCTCGCGAGCACGGATCTCGTCCGGCCGTACACCCTGGGGCTCGGCGGGACGGTGGCGCCTGATGTGGGCGGACTCCGCCTCGGCCGCTCGGCTGAGGCGTTGCGCGGTGCGGATCCGCTCGTCCAGGGTGGTCCGCCCGCGCGACGAGGAGCCCCGGCCGGCGCTCCCCGAGGCCGCCGACTGCCGCTGTACGCCCGACTCCTGACCGAGGAGGGGCGCTCGGGCGGAGACGGCTCGGGGCGGGGCGGGCGTTACGGGCAGGACGGGCGGCGTGTTCGTGCCGTGGTAGACGATGGACACGCCTTCGCCCAGAGCGAGGAACTCGTTTTCGTCCTCACGCAGAAACAGTGTGTGCTCCGACCACTTCTCCTCCTTGGGGACGGCCCGGCTCTGGAGGTAGGTACCGAAAACGCGGTGCAGGGGCACCTCTTGGGAGGTCACCCAGAAGGGACCGAGCATGTGACTGTCGGTGTCCGTGGGGTCCTTGTACGGCTCCAGGAGGCTGTACGACTCCGCCGGACCCCGCTTCATCCGGATCTGGCCGCCCACCGGAGGCATGCTCTCGTTGTACTGCCCGAGCAGGCTTCGCTCCTCCAGACGGATGAGCTGTACCACCCCCCGCGCGGCGTCGACGTTCGGGATCTGCACCCGGCGCAACATCTCGTAGGTGAAGGCGTGTTGAGCCGCCATGCTGCGGACGTACACGGGGGAGAAGGCGGTCACCGGGAAGTCCCTCCCGTGTTCGTCCTGCCAGCGATCGCTGCGCACGAGGCTGCTCTGCTCGTCGAGCCGGGACATGTGATAGCCCTCGTCCTCCCGCGGAGGACGGAAATGACTGACCATCACCTTGAAGTACTGCGAACTGGAATGGATGGAACCACCGGACTGCCCCAGGGACCAATCGGCCAGCCAGTCGCTGTCCCCGCCGTTGTCGTTCACCCAGGCGTGGAAACGAGAGGACACGCCGTGCTCACCGCGCAGGGATCCGCCCACCGGGCGCTGCGCCGATGGGGCGCCGTCGGTGGGGTCGGTCAGCGCCCACACCGGGCCGGCGTCCGACTCCAGCCGCGCCGGCAAGCCGTCCAACAGGTCGCCCTCGCCGAGCAGCATCTGCATCCGCAGGAACTCGCTGCGATACTCCGGAAGCCACCCGTCCGCCTCCAGCAGGGAGTTCGTCTCCAGCAGCCGCTCCGCGGCCTTCTTCTCTACCCCGGAGGCGTTCGCGTCGGCGACGACGTCCTCGGCCCGCTGAGCTATGAGCGACAGGTACTGAGCACTCGTCACCATGTTCTGGTCGTAGGCGTTCACACCCTCGTACGGGTCTGTCCACTGGGAGATCGACCGGTCGCCCGGATAGACCATGGGATAGGTCTTGCCGTTCCCCAGGGTGATCACGCTGAAGTCGGGCAGCGCCGGAGCGTTCGACCAGAGCGTCGCCGTGGTGAAGGGACCTGTCGGCAGTGCGTCGGGCGAGAGCGTGGTCGGTGCCGGCGGAGACGCGCTCCGCCGACTGTCCTGGCCGTCTTGGCCGTCCTGGCTGCCCCCGGGATCCGCCTGGTCGTCGGGTTGCGCCGGCGTCGGCGCCGCGTAGACCGGTGTCGGCGTGGCAGCGGGCGGAGAGAACGCCGTTGTGTGCAGTGACGTGGTCACGGTCGGTGCGGGTGCGTCCCAGTCGGTGTCGTCGGAGTCTTCGGCGTCCGAGTCGTCGGAGTCCTGTCGGAGGTTGCGTGGAATCGGGAGCATGCGGGCAGCGACTGCGTCGGTGTCCCGTGGGCCGGTGTTGTCGTCTTCTGGACCGAGGGGTTGGGAGACGGGGTCGATCCAGGTGTGACTGCGCGCGGCGGGCGTGGTGTTGGCCCGTGACTCGGCCCAGTTGCCGTTGTGGTTCTGGGTGTCGGTGTCGCCGATGAGGGTGGCGAGGAGTTGGAGGTGGCGTTGGCGTAGTTGGGCGTGGGGGAGTGCGTTGGGTGAGGGTTGGTGGTAGTTGCCGAGGAGGCTGCCCTCGATCTGGGGGCGGTGGGGGGTGGTGTCGTCCTGGTATTCGTCGCGGAGGCCGAGTT